>NZ_JBXWLY010000002.1:0-486711 GCF_059609525.1 Ruegeria sp. YTSC325 | reverse complement strand
ACGCAAAAATCCAGACAATAACGTCCGACCCTCAACATCACCGCTCACAGCTACGCCGTTCACAGTCATCGAAACCTGTGCCATGAAATCCTCCCGTTTCGTGTTGTTCCTCGGGTCGAGTTAAACACGCGGGTTTTCATTTGAGAACAAAAATCTGAGACGGTTCAGAGGATTGTCGGGCGAGCCCACCACATCAGGGCTTTCGCGAAGACCGGGGCTGCGGGCGTGTCGGGATCTCTTTCAGCAAGCCGCCGACCCCCATTCCAGCGATATCAAGCCCCGTTGTTTCGACCCCACAGGCCACGCGGGACAAAACCCAATCGGCCCCGTTCAGTGCAGGTGAACGCGCGCAGCCCGGCAAGCCAATCACGGGCCGCTCGCCAAGCGCTCCGAGAAATAGAAGGTTGCCCGGATCGACCGGCATTCCGAACCGGTCCACTTGCCCTCCGGCGGCGCGTACCGCCTCGGGTGCCACGTCGTACACGTCAGACGTGGCCGAGCCGGTCAGGATCATGACGATATCCCCTTCAGAGTCGGACACAGCCAAGGACAAAGGTTCCGCCTGATGCGGGACGATCCGAACGTCTGACAGTTCCATCCCCAAGGCTTCGACACGCCCCCTGATCGCGGCAATCCCTTTGTCATTCGACGGGCCGCCGGGAATATCAGTCACCACTAGACCCGCAGTTTTGTGGATCGGCGAGACCATACGGATCGATGCCTGCGCCAGACGTGCCGCGTGCATCACATCGCCTCCGGGCACGGCATAAGAGATAACCTTGATCGTCGCCACCATGCCGCCTTCGCCCATCTGCTGGTATTGCGGAACAGTCGCCACGGTGATCATCGGGTTGACGCGATTGAAAGCCTCCAACGCCTCAACATCCAGCACGGCGACGCCCGGTCCATCCGCCAGCAGATTCACGCGACCGGTAAAAGGTTGGGTCACGCGTAAACCCGCCTCGGTTGGGTTCGGAGCCAGAGCGGCAGCCAGCATCTGGGCGGCCTCATCCTCGTGACAGTCACCCGGTTCAAGTCGCGCGACAGTGACGGAGCCAAAGCCAGCCTCGGTCAGGTCTTCGATGTGGTCTGCCGTCAGCGCGATGCCTTTGCGCAGCTTACGGTCACCGACCTTGATCGAATGGGCTAGGATCGTGCCGACGGCCTCGGCAACGGGGACAGGACCGAACTTCACGCTTTGCCTCGTAACACGGCGGTCATCTGTGCCAATATGGCGACTGCAATTTCGGACGGATCGGCAGCCCCGATATCCAGACCAACCGGACCATGAATGCGGGCAATCTGATCTTCGGTGAACCCGGCCTCGGTCATACGAGCCACGCGTTTGGCATGGGTCCGGGTCGAGCCCAGAGCACCGATGTAAAACACCCCGGCGGCCAACGCTGATTCCAGTGCCGGGTCGTCCAGCTTGGGGTCGTGGGTCAACAACACCACAGCGGTGCGCGAATCCGGACCCAGCTTGGCAACAGCCTCATCCGGCCAATCGGTCAGTATGTTTTCACCCGGAAAACGGGCGCTGGACGCAAAGGCATCCCGTGGGTCGATAATCGCGGGGTCATACCCTGCAATCCGTGCCATCGGCACCAGCGCCTGCGCAATATGAACCGCACCCACGACAATCAGGCGCAAAGGTGGGTTGTGAACAGCCACAAAGGTCTTGCCGTCCTCTTCGAACCCCGAGCGATCCATGCGCAGCCGGTCGGCATACGCGTTGCGACGCAGCGCGCGGTGGCCGGTCTCGACATTGACCTCATAGGCGAGTGGTTCTCGCGCGGCCCGCGCCTCGACCAGATCACGAAGCATGGGTTCGGGCAGAACGCTTCCGATGGGCTCGACCAGCACCCGAATCGTCCCTCCACAGGCCAGACCAACAGCGAACGCATCTTCGTCGCTGACACCAAATTCCAACAGACGTGCTTCGCCTTCATCTATGGCCTCAAGCGCTTCGACGATCACAGCGCCTTCGACACAACCGCCCGAAACCGAGCCTTCGATACGACCATCGCCGCCAATGACCAACTGCGCGCCCACACGGCGCGGGGCGCTTCCCCAAGTCTCAACCACGGTGGCGAGCGCGGCCTTTTTGCCATTGCTGAACCAGCGCAGCGCAGTTTCTGGGCTGTTGTCGAATCTGTCCATTGCGCCCTCCCATAGTGCTTTGACCCAACATAGGCAGGTTTGGCCAGATGAAAAGGAACCCCGACTTTAAGGTCAGACGCCGCAGTCAGGCTTCGGCGCGAATTGGCTGAGTTTTTACCATTTTCTGCAAAGCATTGATTGTCTACAGAGCAGATTCTAGCCTACACATACATCTACTGCATTCCAGTATGCGCATATTTAATTTTCACAAGGGAGACAAAGAGTTGAAACGCATTTTTGCACTCGGAACAGCAATCGGACTTTTGGCATCCACGGCAGTCAGTGCAGATACATTTCTGCGCTATGGCGAGGTCGAGGGCTGGAAGGTATTCATTGATCAGGACAAAAAATCCTGCCTGATTGAGGCTATCGATGACTCCGAAAACGTGGTTCAGATGGGGCTAACCGAAGATCGCGGCGTTGGCTATGTGGGCGTCTTCACCAAAGAAAAAACCGACATCAAGCGCGGCGATACCGAGGCTGTGGCAATTCTGCTGGGAGAAAACCTCTATATCGGTGAAGCCACCGGCATGAAGGGCAACATCACCAAGGGGTATTCGGGCGGTTACGTTCTGTCCAATGATCCCCAATTCGCTGAAGACATTGCCAAGCAAAAGGTGATGCTTGTCTTCCCCGAGAAGGAATTTGCCTTCACCGTGGATCTGACTGGCACCTACAAGGCCATGGAAATGGCCCGCAAGTGCAATGAAGAACAGCTAAGTTAACTCTAACTCGAAAGCGCGGTCATCAGCCGCGCTTTCTCACCCATGTCATCGGGTTTCGAGATGACCTCGGCCAGATCCTCGAGCGAGGCAATCGAATGCCCGGCCCGAAAGCTGTCCACATGCGGCAGCATCGCGGCCACGCCCTGCGCCTTAGGTGCAAACCCGTCCCAGCGCAGCAGTGGGTTCAGCCAGATCAGACGGCGGGCGGAAAGGTGCAGACGCTCCATCTCTTTTCCCAACGCTTGCGGTTCGCCCCGGTCCAATCCGTCCGAGATTAGCAGAACCACCGCACCCTGCCCCATGACGCGCCGCGACCAGTCGCGGTTGAACGCGTGCAGGCATTCGCCGATGCGGGTGCCGCCCTCCCAATCCTGCGCCTCCGCCCCAGCGGCGGCCAAAGCGGCGTCCACATCGCGCTGATGCAGGTGGCGGGTGATATTGGTCAGCCGCGTCCCGAAAGTGAACGCGTGAACCTTGGCCCATCCCGCGCCCTTCGCGTTCGAGACCGAGTGCAGAAAATGAAGGATAATGCGGCTGTATTGGCTCATCGAGCCCGAGATATCACACAGCACCACCAGATTTGGCCAGCGGGTTCGGGGTTTCTGACGGGCGATTTCGTGCAACTCTCCGCCCTGGCGCATGGCGGCGCGCAAGGTGCGGGCGCGGTCTATCCTTTGCCCAACATGGCTGGCTTGACCGCGCCGGGATTCGATTGGTTTTACGGGTAGCGTCATACGGGCCAATATGCGCTTGGCCTGAGCGATCTCGGCGGTGCTCATCTGTTCAAAATCCAGACTGCGCAGGCGTTCCTCGGTCGAGGCGGTTTGTGAGGCGTCGATCTCAAGCTCAGTTTCTTCGCCCGTGTCTTGCGTCTCTGGCTGATCGCGTTCGACACCATCCAGCAGCGCCTCGGCCGCGCGCTTTTCGCCCGCGTCGGCCTTGCGGTCTTCCTGAACACCACGGATCGCCGGCAGCATCATGGCCATCATATGCTCCATATACCGCGGGTCGCGCCAATACATGCGAAAGACCTGCGCGAACACCGTGCGATGTTCGGGACGGTTCACGAAACAGGCGTGCAGGGTCCAGTAGAAATCCTGCTTTTCCGAGAACCCGGCAGCCTGCACCGCGCGGATGGCATCGACAACACGGCCCGTACCTATGGGCAAGCCCGCCTTGCGCAGGGCCCGCGCGAAATGGGTGATGTTCTGCGCCAGTTTGGGGTCATCTGGGATATCTAGGGGAAGCTGCTCCGCCATCACACCGGTTCGAGCGTGGCTTTGGCTTCGTCCAGAATACGTTTTGCCTCAGACCCTTGGAGTTTCTGGATGTCGTCCTGGTACTTCAGGATCGCGCCCAGCGTATCGCCGATCACTTCGGGGCTGAGGTTGATCACATCAAGCGCCAGGAGGCATTTGGCCCAATCGATCGTCTCCGCAACGCCGGGTTTCTTGAACAGGTCTTCGGTGCGCAAATGCTGGACGAAGGCCACCACTTCGCGGCTGAGTTCCTGTGCCGCTTCGGGTGCGCGGGCGTGGAGGATTTCGATCTCGCGCTCGAAATCGGGGTAGTCGACCCAATGATAGAGGCAACGGCGTTTCAGGGCGTCATGCACCTCGCGCGTGCGGTTCGAGGTGACGATGACAATGGGCGGTTCCGGCGCTTTAACAGTGCCCAGTTCGGGGATTGTAACCTGAAAATCGCTGAGCGCCTCCAGCAGAAACGCCTCGAACGGCTCATCCGTGCGGTCCAGTTCGTCAATCAGCAGAACCGGCGCGCCGTGTTCGTCTGGGCGCATAGCCTGCAACAGCGGGCGTTCGATCAGGTAGTCATCCGAAAACAGCTCGGATTGCAGGGCACCCCGGTCAGCGCCGCCCGAAGCTTCGGCGGTGCGGATTGCCACCATTTGCGCCGGGAAGTTCCATTCGTAAACGGCCGAGGACGCGTTCAGCCCTTCGTAACACTGCAGGCGGATCAGGCGGCGGTTCAGCCCGGCGGCCAGCGCCTTGGCGATCTCGGTCTTGCCGACCCCGGCCTCACCCTCCAGAAACAACGGGCGGCCCAGTTTCAGCGACAGGAAAACAACCGTGGCCAAGGCCCGCCCGCAGACATAGCCCTGATCGCCCAGCATAGTCTGAACGGCGTCGATGGAATTTGGCTGCGTCATGGCGATCTCCCTCGGGGCACAAGAGGTCACGACGGCGGGCGCGCGTCAAGACCAGGGCTTTGCAAGGAGTTACGACGTTCGGGCATATTGACAAGGGGCAGCCGTGCATTCGGGGCCTTTCACGGCTGCGCGCACTGTGCTAGCCGGGGGCCATGACCGATACCCTGACGATCCGCCGCCCCGACGACTGGCATCTGCATCTGCGCGACGGCGCAATGTTGCAGGCCGTCCTGCCCGAAACCGCGCGCCATTTCGCCCGCGCGATCATCATGCCGAACCTCGTGCCGCCTGTGGTGCGCGGCGATCAGGCCGCCGCCTATCGCGACCGTATCCTGGCCGCCCTGCCCGACGGGATGAGCTTTGAGCCGCTGATGACCCTCTATCTGACCGAGGACACGGATGCCGAAGACGTCGCCGCCGCCCATGCCAGCGGGCTGATCAAGGCGTGCAAGCTGTACCCGGCTGGAGCCACGACCAATTCGGCCTCGGGTGTGCGGGATTTCGACAAGGTGCGCCCGGTGCTTGAAAAGATGGCCGAGATTGGCCTGCCTATGTGTGTGCATGGCGAGGTCACGGACTCTGACATCGACATTTTCGACCGCGAGGCCGTGTTTATCGACCGTGTTCTGGACCCGATCCGTAATTCGACCCCCGGCTTGCGCGTGGTGATGGAGCATATCACCACCGCAAACGGTGTGGACTACGTCAAGGCCAATGACACCGATCTGGGCGCAACGATCACGGCGCATCACCTGATCATCAACCGTAACCATATTCTGGTTGGCGGGATCAAACCGCATTACTACTGCCTGCCCGTCGCCAAGCGCGAAGAACACCGGCTGGCACTTTTGGCTGCTGCGACCTCGGGTGATGCAAGGTTCTTTTTGGGCACCGACAGCGCGCCGCATACGGATGCGAACAAGGAAATGGCCTGTGGCTGTGCCGGGTGCTTCACCGCGACGAACACGATGTCACTAGTGGCCGAGATGTTCGACCGTGAAGGGGCGTTGGACAAGCTGGAAGGGTTCACCTCGCTCAATGGCCCCGGTTTCTATGGCCTGCCGGTGAATGAGGACACGATCACACTAACCAAGGGCGAACCGGTCGTGTATCCCGAAAAAATCGACTCTGGTGACGGGCCTGTCACGGTGTTCGACCCAGGATTCCCGCTGCATTGGCGCGTGGACTAATCCGCTAGCAATGCCGCCAGATCGCGGGCGCGGCCTCCGGTGCGCAGCATCGACCAGATCGCGTCCGCCTCGTCACCTCCGATCAGCTTGGCAGCCTTGCCACGCACCCGATCCTCACGCTCGGACAAGGGCAACGGGGTCAGAAGATCATGACTGGCCTCTTTGCGCGCGCCGTCACGGCGCAACAGGGTCAGGTGGGCTTGCGTCTCGGACAGCGTTTCATCCTCCTCGACCGTGACGCGGTCGCGCAGCGATGTCAGGCGCGGATCGGCGCAGGTTTTCTCGGAATAGCTGGCGGGCAAGGCGGTGTCATATCCCAGCGCCTGCATCGCAATCACCGTCCGGTATGAAAACTTGGCCCCCAACCCGGTGGTCGGAGACATCTGGTTGCACACGCTCATCCAGCGCGGATGGGTCTTGACCGTGATCTCGGCCACTTCGGGTTCGGCGATGTCCAACGCGCGCGCCGCCTCTAGCGCCGCGTGCAGCCCGTGGCAGCAAGCGTGAAACTTATGGCTTACGGATGTGAACAGCCAATCCTCGCCCAATCCATCCAGAGCGGTCTGCACATCACCCTGCCCCTGATGCGTGGCCCCAAACCCACAGGGGCCTTCCAACGCATCTGCACTGGGGTCGAACCCCTTGGCGATCAGCAGAGCCGCTTCGACCCCGGCCGAGGCCGCAAGCCCCGCGTTATAGGGCTTCCCCATCGTGCCAAATTGCGCCTTCAGCCCCGCCGCTCGGGTGGCCGTCAATCCCAGAACCTTGCGCATCTGCCCAGCGTCAAACCGTAGGATGCGGCCCGCTGCGACCGCTGCCCCGAAAGCCCCGGCGGTGGCCGTTTGATGAAACCCGGCCTGATAGTGGTCGCGCCCTAGCCAGAGACCGACACGGATTGAGACCTCCATCCCCACCAAAGCGGCCTCAAGAACATCCACCAGAATGCGGTCGTCCCACTCTCCAAGCGCAAGGGCCGCTGGCAGAATGGCAACCGAGGGATGGCCAATATGGGCGAAATGCGTGTCGTCATAGTCCAGCGCATGGGACACCGTCCCGTTAACCAGTGCCGCACCTCGCAAGGGCGCGGCCCCACCGCCGAACAGATGCGCCTGTGCTTCGCCGCCCTCGTCAAGAACCAGCGCGCGTACGGATTTCGAAACGGGCTCGTCTTCTCCAGCCCGCCCTACGGCCAGCCAATCCAGAACGGACAAAGACGTTACAATCCGAGCCTGCTGCGACGTAGATACGGGACTGGCCGCGAACCCGGCCAAGGCGTTGGTAAAATCACTCATGCGGCGCAGTCTAGCGTGCGCCGGGGATGGGTAAAGCCTCAGCTGTACAAATCTGCGGCGCGGGCCTCGAAGGCTTTGACCACCCGCTGCATGGCCTCGTTGAACACGACGCCGATGATGCCCTGCAGGATGGCATTCTTGAACTCGAAATCCACATGGAACGAGATGTTGCAGCCCCCATCAGCCGCGTCTTCGAACCGCCAGTCGGATTTCATGTATTTGAACGGCCCGTCCAGATACTCGGTGTCGATCCGGCGATCCTCGGCGTGTAGCGTCACACGGCTGCCGAACCGTTCGCGGAACACTTTGAAGGAAATCACAAGATCGGCCTCTAGCACCTGGGCCTCGCCCGCCGCATAAGTGCGCCTGATCCGGGCCGCCGCGCACCACGGCAAAAACTGCGGGTATTTGGCCACATCCGCGACAAGGTCATACATCTGCTGAGCGGTATACGGCAGGTGACGTGTCTCGGAATGGGTCGGCATGGCGGTCCGCTATTTGCAGGTGACAATGGCGCGTCATGTCGTATGTTGCGCGCCAAAGATCAAGGGGGCAGTGATGACAGACCGCGCATATGTGATAGATGAGATGATCTCGGCCAAGGCCATCGCCGCCCGGATCGAAGAACTTTGCCGCGAGATCACGCAGGAATTCGGCAACACCGACAAGTTGGTTGTTGTGGGTCTGTTGCGCGGCAGTTTTGTGTTCATCGCAGATCTGGTGCGCGAGCTGGATCTGCCAATCGAGGTGGATTTCCTTGAGGCGTCCTCGTACGGCGACTCGATGGAGAGCAGCCGTGAAGTACGCATTCTCAAGGACTTGCGCGGCGCAATTGAAGGACGCGATGTGCTGGTCGTCGAAGATATCGTCGATACTGGCCATACCCTGAACCACGTGACCAAACTGTTGCGCAGCCGTAAACCCGCGCGGCTGAAATCCATCGCCTTGCTCGACAAGCCCAGCAGGCGCGAGGTCGATTTCCGCTCAGACTGGATCGGGTTTGAAATACCTGATGAGTTTGTCGTGGGCTACGGCATCGACTACGCGCAGCGCAATCGCAACCTGCCGTTTATCGGTAAGGTTCGATTTGTCGAAGACTGAGCGGCCTTCTGACCTATCCATCTTGTGCAAGTAGCAGTGGTTAAGCTTCCTAAAAATTCATCTATTGGAATATTATTGGACATTTCTCCCAGCAAGAGACTACCATTCGAGTACTTTGGGAGGTTTTATACATATGAAAACACTGTCTATTGGGATTCTGGCGGCTTTCGCGCTAGTCGCAACAGTTGGAATTGCGGATGCAAAAGACAACAAGGGCAAAGGTAAAGGCCCCGACAAGTCGAAAATTGAAAAGTCGCTAAAAACAAATAAAGGCGTCGGTGTACCGCCCGGACAAATCAAGCGCTATACGCGAGGTCAGAAAATCCCTAATGACTTGGATTTTGACTATCTTGACGATCTGGATGGTTGGAAGTTGAAACCCTTGCCCGCCGGTCAGCGGTATATCCGCGTAGACGACGAAATCCTTTCGATATCCGATGACACAAAGACAGTTATTGATGCCGTTGGAATCGTCGGTGATCTTGTAAACTGAGGGCTCAGCCTACAAGAGATCGAATTACCGCACTGAATACATCTACCCCTACAGGGATCAGCGCATCCGGAAAATCATAGTCCGGGTTGTGCAATTGCGGGTGCGCTTGTCCGGCACCCAACCAAAACATGGCCGCCGCGGCGCTTTTGCCAAACTGGCCGAAGTCCTCGGAAAATTTCTGGGGTTCTGTCGTAAAAGTACAAGGAACGCCGAGCGCGGCGCAGGCCTCAGCTACAGTGGCTACAGCCTGCGCGTTGTTTGTGCAGGCCTCGAACACATCCTCATAGGTGATTTCAACCACAAGACCCTGAGCTTCGGCGGCTTGGGTGACAAGCCCTTCGGCTTCGGCGATCAGGTTCTGCATCCGAGTGTCGGATACCGTGCGCAGCGTAACCCACAGCTCGGCCGCGCCCGGGGCGACGCCAAACGTGGGTTCGCCCAGCCGGGCATGAGTCACAGTGGTCAGGGCGAAATCGGCATTCAGTGCGCCGCCCGATCCCAAACCTGCCAGTTGCGGAATCAAAGACGCAAGCGCTTTTGCCGGAGAGACTCCATCCTGCGGCTCCGCAGCGTGCGAGGTCTTACCCTTAAGCACAACTCTCATCCCGCGTGACGCACAGTTGGCAGGGCCTGCACACAACGACACCTCACCCAGCGCGAGGCCGGGCAGATTGTGCAACGAAAATACATGGTCCGGCGCGATGGGCGCGAACTGGGGATCAGCGCGAAAGCCTGCAGCCCCCTGCCCGGTCTCCTCGGCGGGTTGATAGATCAGAACCACCCGGCCCCTTTTCGGGCGGGTCTCCGCCAGATGATCAGCTACGCCCAGAACCATGACCATATGGCCATCATGTCCACACAGATGCCCCTTGCCCACCACGCGCGAAGCATAGCCTGCATCCGATATTTCCTGAATCGGCAGCCCGTCCAACTCGCACCTTATCGCCACTGTGGGCCCGGGCTGGCCGCTGTCGAATACTCCAGCCACGCCATGCCCGCCGATCCCGGTCAATACCTGATCGGCATCGCGCGCGCGCAATTCATCAGCGATCCGGGCGGCCGTTTCGGTCTCGTGCCCGGACAATTCAGGATATTGATGCAATTCGTGCCGCAGCCGGGTCAGCCGGGCCAACGCCTCGGGGCTCACCCTTGTTCGAGCTTTGCCTGACGAGCGTCACGCAGGCGCGCAAAGTCGTCACCTGCGTGATATGACGAACGTGTTAGCGGAGTCGCCGATACCATCAGGAAACCTTTACCAAAAGCAGCCTTCTCGTATGAAGCGAACTCCTCGGGCGTTACAAAGCGGTCAACACCGTGATGTTTTGGCGTCGGCTGTAGGTATTGGCCAATGGTCAGAAAATCGATATCGGCAGCGCGCATGTCATCCATAACCTGCCGAACCTCTTGCTCGCCCTCACCCAGTCCAACCATGATGCCGGATTTGGTGAAGATCGAGGGGTCCATCTCTTTCACCCGCTGCAACAGGCGCAGGCTGTGGAAATAGCGCGCACCGGGGCGGACTTGCGGATAGAGGCCGGGAACGGTTTCCAGATTGTGGTTGAACACATCCGGCTTGGCCTCGACCACGGTTTCCAGAACCGCAGGATCACACTTCAGAAAATCGGGGGTCAGAATCTCGATCGTGGTCTTGGGCGAGCGATGACGCACGGCGCGGATGGTCTGCGCAAAATGCTCGGCCCCACCATCGGCAAGATCATCACGGTCCACCGAAGTGATAACCACGTGGTTTAGCCCCAGCTTTTGCACCGCATGGGCCACGCGGCCCGGCTCGAACGCATCCAGTTCATCAGGGCGGCCAGTGGCGATGTTGCAGAAGGTGCAGCCACGGGTACAGATTTCGCCCATGATCATCATGGTGGCGTGGCCTTGGCTCCAGCATTCGCCGACATTGGGGCACCCGGCTTCTTCGCAAACGGTGACCAAATTGTTTTCACGCATAATCTTGTGCGTTTCTGCATAGCCCTTGCCCCCCGGTGCCCGCACCCGAATCCATTTCGGTTTTTTCGGCTGCGCATTGTCCTGACGATGCGCTTTTTCGGGATGACGTTGTTCGGGGATCTTCAGATCACGCACGGCGGCTTTCCTGACTTAGGGTCACTTGAGTGGGATTTAGTACATTCCTGTGTAACAAGCTAGCCCAACCGTGCATAGCTGCCATGACCGCGCACCATGCTTCCGCAGAATACTGGCTGTACTGATTCAATCGATTATCGCGATATTTCAGCGTCTTCCAATAAATATCAGAAAATTCGCATCTGCGAAAACAATCGCATTGAAGCACATTTAGAACTGTTTTAAATCCGCCTCAATTCACACAGGAATCACAGGAATTTGAACATGAAGACCGGGACCGAGCTGCCGAAAGTGACCTTCCGCACCCGAGTGCGTGACGAGGCCGTCGAAGGCCCCAACCCCTATCGCTGGGAAGACAAGACCACCACAGATTACTTCGCCGGCAAGCGCGTGATCCTGTTCTCGTTGCCAGGTGCATTCACGCCCACCTGCTCGACCTACCAACTGCCCGGTTTTGAAAACGGCTTTGCCGACTTCAAGGAAAACGGCATTGATGAGATCTACTGCATGTCGGTCAATGACAGCTTTGTCATGAACAAATGGGCGCAAGATTAGGGCTTGAAGAACGTCAAGGTCATTCCCGATGGATCGGGTGAGTTCACACGAAAGATGGGGATGCTGGTCGACAAAGACAATCTGGGATTCGGAATGCGTTCGTGGCGCTATGCGGCCATCATCACCGACGGCGTTGTCGAAGCGTGGTTCGAAGAGCCCGGACTGATGGATAACTGCCCCGAAGACCCCTATGGCGTGTCATCTCCGGAAAATCTGATGACGCATCTGGAAGCAGAGAAAGAACTAACTCTGGCCTGATCGCGACTTTGAGTACCTCTGCAAGACCCGCCCTGTTGGCGGGTCTTTTCATGTCCGCGTTGCCGAAACGATATCCGTTCCGACAGCTCGGATGACCCCGGCCAGACTGTCAAACCAGTCTTCGCCCCGGGTAGAAATCCGACGCACCAACCCTACAGTCCGGAAGGGTTGTGGTGCGCCGAAACGCTTTAAGCTCAGACCGCGCACAGCGCCAATCTCAGCCTGCGCGGCCAGTTCCGGCATCAAGGTCAAACCAAATCCCTCGGCAACAAGACGCGACAATGTCGCCAGCGAAGAAGCCCCCATATTAATCAAGCCGCTGCTGCGGTCCTGACCGCAGACCTCCAGCGCTTGATCTGTCAGGCAATGCCCGTCGTCCAAAAGCATCAACTGAGTGGTTTGAAGGTCCACCGGTCGCAAAGCCTCAGTGTCGCGCTGCATGGTTTGCAACCGGCCAGCACTGCCCGCCAGTAAAAACCTGTCTTCGAACAAAGGCTGCTCGAACAACTCAGAGCCGCCCGAGGGCAGAGCCATGACCCCCGCATCAATGTCACCAGCCCGTAGCATGTCCAACAGTCGATCGGTGCGCGCCTCGCGAATCTGCACGCGCAACGAAACGTCCATCGTCCGCAATCCTGCTAAAACACCGGGTAGAATATAGGGTGCAATCGTCGGGATGATCCCGATCGACAATGACCGGTGACCGCCCGAATGATCCCGAGCAAACTGGTCGAGACGACTAGCGGCCCCCAAAACCTGCTGCGCATAGTCCAGAACATCCCGCCCCAACGGGGTTAACAGGATGTCGCGCGCTTGTCGTTCAAACAGCGGGCCGCCCAGCGTTTCCTCAAGCGTTTTGATCTGCACTGACAGGGCGGGTTGTGACACGTTGCATTTCTGCGCCGCCCTGCCGAAATTTCGCTGTTCGGCCACTGCGCTGAAATATTGAAGTTGTCGGAGCGTAAAATTCATAACCCCTGATTATCTCAATGCGCATTATCCGCAACCGTAAATTATCGCGCTAGCCTATCATCCGGCTCTTTTCGGCTTGGCTCTCATAGTGGCGTTTCAACCGTTGAAGTGCAATCCGCAGCACAATTTTGCCCGAGCGTGCAGACCACCCCATGCGTTTCTCGGCCAGTTCCAAACCCTCCAGATAACAGCAGCAGCGCAGTGCAACATCGCTGAGGCCCGACCCCAGATCGGACAGAGCCCGCTCGACCCGATCGCGCGCATCGGACGAGCCCCGCCCGTCCTTCACACCCGCGCCAAAACTGCCGCGCCCTCCTGCCGTCAGGAAATGATCCCAGTTCTGCGCGACCTGAGGACCGATCTGAGCAAGTTCAAAATCCTCACGCAGCCTCTCACCCGCCCGAACCAGTGCTTCGTCCAGAAAAGGCTTTCCGTCCCGATCCCGACGCCGCGCCAAGGCGATCAGAGGGCTTTCAGCGGCGCTGTACCGTATGCGCCGCGGACGTTCTGTCTTTGTAGCGCCCACTTGCGCAAGGGATGAGGCCATCTGAAACGGCGCTTGTGCCTCGGCCAACCCGAAATCATTTCGATTATGTGCCTTGTTTCCGCCTCGGCCACAAGCTGGCTTAGCGCAGCACGACCCGAAGTCGAAATCCGATAACGTGAAATTCGTCCGGGGTTATCGCACGTGATCCAGTCCTTCAAAGCCAAGGCTTGAGCGGTTTTGCAATCCACTACAGCCGTCCGCGTGGTACCGCTGTCACCCGCATCGCGCACTACAACGGCCTTATCCATTTCTTCGGCCACGGCTAGAACTGACCCAGTTTCGCAAAGCCGCCTGAGAACGCGCATCGCCTCTCGATTGAATTTTTCCTCGGCCGCAGCAAGATCGTCTTCCTGAGCGGCCGGAAAGGTGCAACTCTGTTGAGCTGTGTCCAAAAAATAAGCTTCCGCCAGCGTCTGAAGCGCAGCATCCACCAGCGGATCGTCTCGCCGCATCTCAATCCGGCGAATTTGTCTGAGTATGGTCGACGCATGGCACCCCGCTGACCGCGCTATATCGCGGATCGACTGACCGGTTTCGGTATGCGCGAGATACCTCTGCGCCCCTTCGGGTACCCAAGCCGGAATGGTAAAAGCCACGTTATTTTCCATAGTTACTTGCCCTCGTCGACAAAACAATTCCGTTCCCAATCGCCCCCGATAAATGTGTTAACCAATTCTAACTAGAGCCGCTTTCGTTACTCGTTCGTTAACCAACAGGGACGAAAACCAGATTTGCTTCAAAATCATAAACACTCATGAAACCATCGTTCGGAGGGAATGCTGTTAAGGCACCGCCCGCTTAGGTTGTGTGACAAAGAGGGCAACTTTTACTCGGACCAAGGAACCCCGACATGCAGGACCTGATGACCATGATAGCTGCCCTTCGCCGCCCTCGTTTGCTGGCGCGGGCTGCAAAACACGGAGCGCAGGACTACGATCGAGATCGTCATCTTCAACGTCTGTTGGGCTATGGTGCACTGCCCGGATCTGGCGCGGCACTCATGCAGTTGATGGAAATGGAGAAAGATGTAAACGCGCAAAGGCTGGCCGAAGACGCCGCCTATTCTCTGGTCCGCCATCTGGACCTGTTGATCGCGTTACTAGGCGAGGCGCAGCTGTACAAGGCCAGCCGCGCCGCGCAATATCAGTGATCAGGCAAAGGCATCCGGCATAGAGGCCTTTTTCTTCTCGATATACTCATTCAGAGCGGCATGGATCGCCGGGTCGAGCTGCGGCTGCTGGTAGTTTGCCAGCAGATGTTCGACCCGCGAAGTGGCCAGTTGCCGTGTATCCCGACCGCCTTCATCTTCCCAGGTTTCGAATGGCTTGTAGTCAAGCAGTTCCGATTTCCAGAACGCGTCCTTGAAGTTGGCCTGCGTGTGGGCGCAGCCAAGGTAGTGACCACCGGGGCCCACTTCGCGGATCGCATTCATCGCCTGTGCGTTGTCGTCAAAGGCGACGCCTTTGGCCACGCCGTGCAGAACACCCAACTGGTCAGCATCCATGACGAACTTTTCAAAGTCCGCCACCAGACCACCTTCCAGCCAGCCGCAGGAATGCAGCATAAAGTTAACACCGGCCATCAGCCCCATGTTCAGCGAGTTAGCGGTTTCATATGCGGCCTGCGCGTCAGGCAGTTTCGAGCCGCAGAACGACCCTGCTGACCGGTATGGCAACCCAAGGCGTCGCGCCAACTGACCCGCACCATAGGTAACCAAAGACGCCTCAGGCGTCCCGAAGGTTGGCGCGCCCGAATTCATGTCTATCGACGACACAAACGCGCCAAAGATCGCTGGTGCGCCGGGACGGATGATCTGGCTATAGGCGACACCGGCCAGAACCTCGGCCAGAACTTGCGTCAGCGTCCCCGCTACCGAAACCGGAGCCATCGCACCTCCCACGATGAAGGGCGAGATGATGCAGGCTTGATTGTTCGCGGCGTACACCTCCAGCGAGCCCATCATCACATCGTCGAAGGTCATCGGCGAGTTGATGTTGGTCAACGAGGTCATGACGGTGTTTTCCTGCACGAACTCTTTGCCGAACAGAATCTCGCACATCTCGACCGAGTCCTGCGCGCGGCTTGGATCAGTAACCGAACCCATGAAGGGTTTGTCCGACAAAGTCATATGCGCCATCAACATATCCAGGTGGCGCTTGTTCACCGGCACATCTGTCGGTTCGCAGACCGTACCACCCGAGTGGTGCAACCACTTGGACATGTAGGCCAGTTTCACGAACTTGTTGAAATCATCCATGGTCGCGTAACGACGACCACCCTGAGCATCACGCACAAATGGAGGGCCATAAACCGGTGCAAGAACCAGGTTGCGGCCGCCGACAACCACCGATTTTTCGGGGTTTCGCGCGTGCTGCGTGAATTCGCTGGGCGCGGTTTTAATCAGTTCACGCGCCAACCCTCGGGGGATACGCACACGCTCGCCATCAATGTCGGCACCGGCGTTCTTCCAGCGCACTAGTGCAGCGGGGTTGTCGACAAAGTTGACGCCAACCTCGGCCAGAATGGTTTCAGCGTTGCTTTCGATAATTTCCAGCGCTTCCTCGTTCAGAACTTCAAAATTCGGAATGTTGCGCTCGATATACTTCGCCGTTTCGATACGAACCGCGGTACGCTCGGCCCGGCGGGCGGCTCCGCCACCGCTTCTGGCTCTGCGTCGGGTGTTTGCCTCTGTCATGAGATGATCCCGTTAAACATGTTCACGTTGGACATTGTGTTACCGGAACAACCGGAGTCACCAGACGTGGATTACGTCGCAATAGGGGTAAAAGCGACATGATCAGCCATTCGCTTTTGTTTTGACCCAATTTCACGAATGCTCAAAATGTAAGCATGGATTCGGAAACGCCTCACGCCGCGGGCCCATCTGCGGAACGAAAAAATCTGGACGCGGCCGAGATTGGTGCAGTTGCGCACCTTTACCGCGGCGAAGTTTACCGGAGCACGATCTGGCGCACACGACTGGACACCACGACCAACTGGGCAGTTGTCACATTGGGCGTTGCGCTGTCGATTTCTTTTTCATCGCCCGAGGCTTCGCCGCTTCCACTGGTACTTGTTGGCGTTCTGATTATCCTTTTCCTGATGCTCGAAGCGCGGCGCTACCGGTATTTCAATGTGTGGCGCGCCCGGGCCAGATGGCTGGAAACCCATTTCTATGCACCACTTCTGTATGACGGCGATCTTCACATGGAAGAGAACTGGCAAAAGGTTTTGGCTCAGGACTATTTACACCCACGCTACCACGTCAGCCTGATGATCGCGATCGGGCGGCGAATCCGAAGGAATTATCTGTGGATTTTATTGATCCAGAGCCTTGCCTTTTGCGTCAAGATTTCGGTCCATCCGACGCCAGTTGAAAGTTTTCATCAGGCCCTCGATCGAGCGGATGTCGGCCCCATTCCCGGTGAGTTTCTTATTATCACAGGTATTTTCTACATACTTTGTTGGTCCCTCATCGCGATCTGGAGTTACCGGGCAGATGTCAGCCGTGCCTCTCATCGAGGTCGCGAAAAATCGGAATCGATGGGCTAATCTGCTTCGAGTGTTTTTTGCATGGCCACAGAATTTCCGCTGACTTCTGATTCAATCCAACCCAGATGCGCATAGATCGCGCGGGTATCTCGCATCAGCCGGTGCGTGCGCAATACCATCAGGGTGCATCCGGCTTCGCGCGCTTCGGCTTCGGCCCGGGCAAGCAGTTTTCCGGCAATTCCCTGCCCTTGTGCCTTTGGTGAGACGGCCAGATTAAAAACCTTCATCTCGGCCCCTTGCCGTGCAAAAATGATCACCCCCGCCAAACAGTCATCTGAAACGGCAATAACCACCCTATTGTCAGCGATATCCTGATCAATACCCGCAGTCACATCCGGTAAATCGGTAAGGTATTCACGCGCGCTTAAATAAGCCGCATTTATGCAATCAGTGATCGCCGTGGCGTCTTTCTGAGTCGCGTTCGCGAAACGAATGGCAGTCATTGATCCAATCTCCCTCTCGTATCTGGTCAGAAACACCTCATAACGCTTGCACATACCCGCCGTGCAACCTAATAGCCAACCATGAGCCAGACATCCCATGACCGCCTATTGATCATCGACTTCGGCAGCCAGGTAACGCAGCTTATCGCCCGTCGCCTGCGCGAGCTTAACGTCTACTGCGAAATCCACCCCTACCAGAATGTTACTATGGACTTTGTGCGCCAGATGGCACCCAAGGCTGTAATCTTCTCAGGCGGACCGGACAGCGTCACACGCGAGGGCTCACCCCGCGCCCCGCAAGAAATTTTCGACTATGGCGTGCCGATCCTTGGTATCTGCTACGGCCAGCAAGTGATGATGCACCAACTGGGTGGCAAGGTCGAAAGCGGCCACGGTACTGCCGAATTCGGTCGTGCCTTCGTCACTCCCAAGGGTCAGCTGGACATTCTGGACGGTTGGTTCGCCGAGGGTGACGAGCAGGTCTGGATGAGCCATGGCGATCACGTCAGTGAAATCGCTCCGGGGTTTGAGGTGTTCGGGACGTCTCCAAATGCGCCCTTTGCCATCACCGCCGACAGCTCGCGCCATTTCTATGCAGTACAGTTCCACCCCGAGGTGCACCACACCCCCAAAGGTGCGAAACTGTATGAGAATTTCGTCAGGCTGGCTGGGTTCAGCGGCGACTGGACCATGGGCGCCTATCGCGAGCAGATGATCGAACAAATCCGCGAACAGGTGGGCGACAAGAAAGTCATTTGCGGTCTGTCCGGCGGCGTCGACAGCTCGGTCGCCGCGATCCTGATCCACGAGGCGATCGGCGACCAGTTGACCTGTGTGTTCGTCGACCATGGGTTGCTGCGCAAGAACGAGGCCGAGGAAGTCGTCGGCATGTTCCGCGACAACTATAACATCCAGCTAATCCACGCCGATGAAAGCGAGCTGTTCCTTGGTGAGCTGGAAGGCCAGTCCGACCCCGAGACCAAACGCAAGATCATCGGCAAGCTGTTCATCGACGTGTTCCAGAAACACGCCGACACCATCGACGGTGCCGAGTTCCTGGCACAAGGTACGCTCTACCCGGACGTTATTGAATCGGTGTCCTTTTCCGGCGGTCCGTCGGTCACGATCAAGTCGCACCACAATGTCGGCGGCCTGCCCGAGAAAATGGGCCTGAAACTTGTCGAGCCGCTGCGCGAACTGTTCAAGGACGAGGTCCGCGCTTTGGGCCGCGAACTGGGCCTGCCTCAGAGTTTCATCGGTCGTCACCCCTTCCCCGGCCCCGGCCTGGCGATCCGCTGCCCTGGCGAAATCACCCGCGAAAAGCTGGAAATTCTACGCGAGGCAGATGCCGTCTATATCGACCAAATTCGTAAACACGGCCTTTACGACGAGATTTGGCAGGCCTTCGTGGCGATCCTGCCCGTGCGCACCGTGGGTGTAATGGGTGACGGGCGCACTTATGACTATGCCTGCGCCCTTCGGGCCGTGACCTCGGTCGATGGTATGACCGCAGATTACTACCCCTTCACCCATGAATTCCTGGGCGAAACCGCCACGCGGATCATCAACGAGGTCAAGGGCATCAACCGATGCACTTATGACATCACCTCGAAGCCTCCGGGCACAATCGAGTGGGAATGACGCAAAAAGCCGGGCCATCGCCCGGCTTTTTTGTTTCTGCGCGACAGATTTCCGGTTACGTATCAGAACAATACACATCAGAGTTAACAGGGCCTTGCATGGAAACTTCCAGACCGCAAATCGGCAAGGCCGCGTTATGGATGCTCGGTGCGATCGCTTCGTTTTCCTCAATGGCGGTAGCCGGACGCGAGCTGAGCGTGACGCATGACACGTTCGAAATCATGTTCTACCGCAGCATTGTCGGCATCTTGGTGGTCGGCCTTGTTCTTACGGCAACCGGTAATTGGCATCAGGTCTCAACGCACAGGCTGGGGCTGCACGGCGTTCGGAACGTGTTGCATTTCACCGGGCAAAATCTGTGGTTCTACGCCGTTTCGGTAGTTCCGCTGGCGCAAGTGTTTGCACTGGAATTTACGCAGCCCATCTGGGTGATCCTGTTGTCCCCGCTCCTGCTGGGTGAGCGTTTGACCACAATTCGCGTCCTGTCGGCCCTGATCGGATTCCTCGGTATCCTCATCGTGGCGCGTCCGGGGGCCGTTCCCCTCAGCGCGGGCGTAGTGGCCGCCGCCATGTCTGCGATCTTCTTTGCCCTGACGACGATCTCGACAAAAAAACTGACCCAATTCGCAAGCATCGGGTGCATTATGTTCTGGCTGACTGTTATTCAGGCCGGCCTCGGGTTTGCCGCTTCTGCATTCGATGGCCAGATCACCCTGCCGACATTATCAACCGCCCCTTTCCTGCTGCTCGTCGGGCTGGCTGGGTTGCTTGCGCATTTCTGTATTACGAACGCTCTGGCGATTGCTCCGGCCACAGTTGTGGTGCCTTTCGACTTCGCCAGACTGCCGACAATCGCGATTGTCGGGGTGATTCTCTACCAAGAACCACTGGATCACTGGACGCTTTTAGGGGCCGTTGTGATCTTTGCAGGTATCTTTCTGAACGTTCACGCCGAAAATCGTAACAGTTTAGCAACAGTTCCTCGCGACACTCAGCGCAAGTAACGCACCGTCACCAGTTGACGCTAAAATGAACCCCGAGTGAATATTGAGCATCATAAGTAAACACCACACTGCGCGCACTCACATCACAGCACTGCGCAGCATACAGGAAAGTATAAGGGAGGAATTTCATGAAAAAGGCGCTTCTACAGGCGTGCGCTTTGTGCGTTGGCGCGACTGGCGTGCATGCCGCAGGACTTGATCGCAGCGGTCAGGGCATCAACCTGATTTTCGAAGACGGTTCGGTGGTCCAGGCGCGCCTGGGTTACGCAAACCCAGATATCAGCGGTGAGCAGAATGGTGTGGATTCCGGAAACGTCGGTGAAAGCTTTTTCTCTCCGGGTCTGGGCTACAAACGGGCCCTGACGGATAAATTGGATTTTGCTCTTATCTACGACCAACCTTTTGGCGCAGACGTTGAATATCCATCGAACTACCCGCTCTCTCAGAACCCATTGGCGCAGTTTGGTGGTCGAACTGATGTTCTGCGTGCAGAAGCCGATGTCGATGCCATCACCGCCGTCCTGCGTTACAAAGTTGGAAACGGTTTCAGCGCGCTTGGTGGTATCCGAGGTCAGCGAATTGATGCAAACGTAGCTGTTCCCGCCGTCTTGGGTTACGAGGTGGATTTCGACAACACTACGGACTTTGGATATCTGGTAGGTGTTGCTTGGGAGCGTCCTGAAATTGCCGCGCGTGTTTCTTTGGTCTACAATTCTAAGATCACCCACGACATAGGCACTACTGAATCTTTCAATGCCTTGGGACCGACAGGTGTTGTTCTCCTGACCGAGGACTCAACAACCAGAGTCGAGACGCCTCAGTCCATCAACTTGGATTTCCAAACCGGCGTTGCACCTAAAACTCTGGTCTTCGGCTCCGTGCGTTGGGTTGATTGGCCGCAGGCTGACGTTTCGCCTCAGGCGTTCACAGCGCTGCCGCCCAACAGTGATCCACTTGTGAGCTTTGCTGACGAAACGTTCACATACACGCTGGGTGTGGGCTATCAGTTCTCGGATGAATTCTCCGGAGCATTCTCCTTGGGCTATGAAAGAGACACAGGCTCAGAGGTGTCCAACCTGGGCCCGACCAACGGTTTCTGGAGCGTCGGCGTCGGTGGCACCTACTCGATTGAGAAAGCTCAGATCTCGGGCGGTATTCGCTACACTGATATCGGCGACGCGACCACAACCACTGGCGGCGAGTTCAGCGGAAACTCGGCCTGGAGCGTCGGTCTGCAGCTGACCTACGCGCTGGACTAATCAGATTAATCCAAACCATTCAAAGGCCCCGCCCAATCGGTGGGGCTTTTTCGCATGTTTCGGGTCGCCTCCAGCCTTGGCGATATGAGAAACAAACATATGGCTGATCAAAAACATCTCTCTGGCCGCGCATGGGCCGAGCTTTTACTTCTGGGGCTGATCTGGGGTGCATCCTTTTTGGCGATCCGCATCGCTTTGGACACAATCCCTGTGATGACTTCTGTTCTGCATCGTGTGTTCTGGGCGATGCTAGCTTTGTGGCTAATAGTCTGGGCAAAACAACAAAGCGTCCCGACCGACCTGCGTACATGGGGTGCGTTTCTTGTCATGGGGCTGCTGAATAACGCTATCCCATTCTCCCTTATGGCATGGGGTCAGTTGTATATCGACACCGGGCTGACCTCGATCCTCAACGCGGCCACGGCGGTTTTCGGTGTATTGGTTGCCGCTATGCTGTTCCGGGACGAAAGGCTGACTAAAGCCCGCGCCCTTGGTGTCGGGTTAGGTTTTCTGGGTGTCACTATCGCCATTGGCTGGCGGAACTTTGCGAGCTTTAACATACAAAACGTCGCCCAACTGGCGATCATTGCCGGCGCCCTGTCATACGCTTTCGCCAGCGCATGGGCGAGAGTTGCGCTTTCGCATCTTCCCCCAACCGTTGCAGCAGCGGGGATGTTAACTGGAGCTACGGTGGTGATCCTTCCCATAACCTTGATGACCGACGGGATACCCGTGCTCAATCTGCCTGCGATAACGTGGGTCGCGATCACATATTACGCCCTGGTCGCGACCGCAGGTGCGTACCTTTTGTATTACCGCGTTCTGGCTATGGCGGGTGCAGGAAACCTGATGTTAGTAACACTTGTCATTCCGCCCATCGCCATTCTGCTGGGCAGTGTCCTGAGGGACGAAGCCCTTCCGGTACAAGCATATCTAGGTTTTGCGGTTCTCGGACTTGGGCTGCTAATACTTAACCGATCCGCTGCGCGCGATTGACGCCGCCGCTGCCCCGAATTAGCAAGGTCGAAAAAAGGGATAGCGGTCGATGATCTACAATTCGGCGAAAGAGTGGCGGGACGCAGAGCGGAAGAAAGTGCTTTTCTTCGGCATGTCAGGGCTTGGCAAAACCTATGTCTCGAATGTCCTGAGGGATTCTGGAGACTGGTTTCACTACTCGATCGATTATCGCATCGGCACACGCTACATGGGCGAATACATTATCGATAACGCCAAAGCCCAAGCCATGAAGGTCCCTTTTCTGCGCGATCTTCTGTTGTCGGATTCGATTTACATTGGCTCGAATATCTCGTTCGAAAACCTGACCCCAGTTGCCGCTTACCTGGGCAAGCCGGGCAATCCTGCGCTCGGCGGGTTGGAGCTGTCGGAATATCGCCGCCGACAAGAGCAGTTTCGCCTGGCCGAAATTCACGCTCTTCTGGAAACCGAGTATTTCATTGATCGTGCCAAGCGCCTGTACCAATATCCGCATTTCATTTGCGACACGGGCGGTTCTATTTGCGAGTGGGTTGATCCCGATGATGCGCGCGATCCGGTCTTGTCGGAATTGTCGCGCCAGACATTGATGATCTGGTTAAAAGGCGATGAGGATCACACCGCCGAGTTGGTCCGCAGGTTTGACAAAGCCCCTAAACCGATGTCCTACCAGCCAGAGTTCCTGACACGAGTTTGGGAGGAATATCTTGCAGAACAAGGCTGCAGCGCGACCGAGGTCGATCCAGATGCTTTTGTTCGGTGGACCTATGCGCGCGCGTTAGCGCATCGGCAACCGCGCTATCAGGCGATGGCCGACAATTGGGGCGTGACGGTCACTGCAAATGATATGCACAGCGTTCGTGACGCGGGTGATTTCGATGAGTTGATCGAACGTACCCTTGAGACCCGCGCTAACCACGCTTAATTACCGCCTCTACACTGTAACTCCAAAGGCTTGCACTGATGCCAATCAAGATTCCCTCCGACCTGCCCGCATTTGACGTCCTCTCGAAAGAGGGTGTCATGGTCATGGCCGAGGATCAGGCAATGCGTCAGGATATTCGCCCTTTGCGGATCGGGTTGCTGAACCTGATGCCGAAAAAGATTCAGACCGAAAACCAATTCGCCCGCCTGATTGGCGCGACGCCTTTGCAGATCGACCTGTCGTTGATCCGCATGACCGAGCATCGCACGAAAAATACTGCGGCCGAACACATGGCTGAGTTCTACCGCCCGTTTCAGGAGGTCAAAGATCAGAAATTTGATGGCCTGATCATCACCGGTGCACCTATCGAACATCTTGAGTTCAATGATGTTACTTACTGGGACGAAATCAGCGAAGTCTTTGAGTGGACTCAGACCAATGTCCATTCGACTTTTGGCGTTTGTTGGGGTGGAATGGCGATGATCAATCATTTCCACGGCGTCAAAAAGCACATCCTGGACGCCAAGGCGTTTGGTTGTTTCCGTCACAGTAATCTTGCACCAGCGTCGCCCTTCTTACGGGGTTTTTCGGACGATTGCGTTATCCCTGTCAGCCGTTGGACAGAAATGAAGCAATCCGAAATCGACACCGCCTCGGGGTTAAAGACGCTTTTGGGCAGTGACGAAGTCGGACCGTGCCTTGTCGAGGATCAAGCTCACCGCGCGATCTATATCTTCAATCACTTCGAATATGACAGTGATACGCTGAAACAGGAATATGACCGCGACGTGGCCAACGGTACCCCAATCAACGTTCCAATGAACTACTACCCTGACGACGATCCAAGTCGCCCGCCGCAGAACCGATGGCGCAGCCATGCGCATTTGCTCTACGGTAACTGGGTCAACGAAATTTATCAGTCCACCCCGTTCGAGATGGAAAACATTGGCCGTTAAAGCGCTTATAGCAGTTCTTTTGCTCGTCATTGGGCTTGCCGTCATCACCACTTGGCGCGAGTCGCACAACAAGGCGCGCGCGGAAACTGCTTTCCCACCAGAGGGCCAGATCATCGACGTTGATGGCGTCGGCATTCACGCTGTCATAATGGGTAATGGCCCCGATGTTGTTTTGATCCATGGATCGAGTGGCAACACACGGGACATGACCTTTGCGCTGGCGCCGATCCTTGCCAAAAATTACCGGGTTATCGTATTCGACCGTCCCGGCCTGGGATATAGCGATAGCTTTAATCCCGACGGAGAAACTATTGTAGAACAAGCAGAAATCTTGCAAAAAGCGGCTGAAAAACTTGGCGCCAAGAAACCTGTAGTAGCAGGGCAAAGCTATGGGGGGGCTGTGTCTCTGGCATGGGCAGTGAAGCGTCCTGATAACCTTTCAGCGCTGGTCCTGATCGCGCCGGCTGCCATCCCGTGGGAGACACCTCTAGATGAGTTCAACAAGATGGCCTCAACACCAACAGGAAATGTGCTGGCGCTGCCGCTGATCAGTGCGTTTGTTCCGGAATGGTATGTCGAACAAGCTTTGGATCGCGTCTTCGCGCCTCAAACGGCCCCTGAAGGATATGCAGACCATTTTGGCACCGGCTTAACGATCCGTCGTGCTTCGATGCACGCCAACGCCAAACAACGTGCCAACCTTCTGGAAGAAGTGCGCGCCCTGCAACCCAGCTATAAGAACATCGACGTACCGACCGAGATCGTACACGGCACTGCGGATGACACCGTGGGTCTTGGTTGGCACTCACATCGCTTGATCGAACAGATTCCCGGCGCAGAGCTGATCGAGCTTGAGGGCATTGGCCACATGCCGCAGGTCGTCGCAGCCCCCGAAGTCGCCGCAGCCATTGATCGCGCAGCCCAAAGGGCAGGTTTGCGTTAATTCGCCGGCTAATCCATAGTAAGTTATGGGTTTTATTGTGAGGTGAGGTATGGCCCGGTCTGAAAAAGGCTCTATTGAAAAATACTTTCGTAAAGAAGCGCCAAAGGATGTCCGCTCGGCCATCGAGAAATCCGACAAAGACGACATCCTCAATCCATCATACCCTTACAACGAGCGCATGAAGCGTAAGGACTATGACAAGCAGATGGAGGCTCTGCAGGTCGAGCTGGTCAAAATGCAATCTTGGGTAAAAGAATCCGGCAGCCGCATTGCGCTTATTTTCGAAGGCCGCGATGCCGCAGGTAAAGGCGGTACAATCAAACGGTTCCGAGAAAATCTTAACCCGCGCGGGGCACGCAATGTTGCGCTCAGTAAACCCTCGGATCAGGAACGCAGCCAGTGGTATTTCCAGCGCTATATCCAACATCTACCTGCGGCGGGAGAAATCGTGTTTTTTGACCGCAGCTGGTACAACCGCGGCGTTGTCGAAAACGTTTTCGGTTTTTGCGAAGCTGTTGAGCGCGAAAGATTTTTCCGACAGGTCCTGCCGTTTGAGACCGGGCTGGTCAATGACGGTATCCAGTTGTTTAAGTTCTGGTTGAATGTCGGTCGCGCCGAACAGTTAAACCGGTTTCTTGCGCGCGAAACTGACCCCCTCAAACAATGGAAACTTAGTCCAATTGATGTCGCTGGGCTTAGTAAGTGGGACGAGTACACGCAATCGATCAGCGAAACACTGACCCGCAGCCATTCTGACCACTGTCCCTGGACGATCGTTCGTTCCGACGACAAGAAACGCGCGCGTTTGGCTGCAATCCGGACGGTTCTGCACGCGGTCGACTATGATGAAAAAGACGCAGATGCCATCGGTGAAAATGACCCGAAAATCTGTGGCGGTCCGGACATCTGGGATGCATGAGTGTTCCACTGTTGCTATTGGACGAAGCCCGGTCACGGATTATGTCGAAATAACAACAAACAACGACAACAAAGGCAGCTGATCAGGAGATGACGAAACGCGGGTATCACCACGGCAATCTAAAACAAGCGCTGATCGAGGCTGCTTTGTCGCTGATTGAAAAGAAGGGCCCGACCGGCTTCACCTTATCCGAGGCCGCAAAGACTGCCGGGGTTACACCCGCTGCAGTGTATAGGCACTATCAGGGTCGCGAGGATCTGATTGCCGAGGCAGCTCGTCAGGGTTTCGAGATGTTCGCGGATCTGATGCAATATGCCTACGACAAGGGGCAGCCGTCAGCTTTGGCCGCGTTCGAGGCGACCGGTCGGGCCTATCTGGCTTTTGCCCGCAAGCATCCCGGTCACTATATCGCGATGTTCGAAAGTGGCATTTCACTCAATCGCACGCCGGAACTGTCAATGGCAGCGAACCGCGCCAAAAGCGTACTTGAAAAGGCTGCCTCTGACCTGTCCCAACATATCCCACCAGAAAAGCGCCCTCCGGCCTCGATGTTCAGCGCTCATATCTGGGCCATGAGCCACGGGGTGGTAGAGCTATTTGCGCGCAATACTGGTGCAAGCTCTCCGTTCCCACCCGAGGACTTGTTGGAATCAGGGATAGGCATCTATTTGCGCGGACTGGGACTGGTGCCACCCGACGAATGACGATGACTAAAACAAATGCCGGGGCTGTGGCATGCTCAACCCCGACGTCACATTGATCAGATCCATCTCGCCCATACCCTTGATGTCAACGCGTCCTAAGTCGGAGACCTGAAACTCGTCGATCAACGCATATTTCATCTCTTCCGGAGC
This sequence comes from Ruegeria sp. YTSC325, assembly GCF_059609525.1. Lineage (NCBI taxonomy): Bacteria > Pseudomonadati > Pseudomonadota > Alphaproteobacteria > Rhodobacterales > Roseobacteraceae > Ruegeria > Ruegeria sp. YTSC325. Next base: position 459,668 of record NZ_JBXWLY010000002.1, on the reverse strand, counting down.
GACAATATTCATTGGGTTGGCAAAGACTTGCAGCCGAGACGCAATGTTAACCGCAGGTCCGAACACATCGTAGACGTATTTCTGAATCCCAACCACAGATCCCACGGCGGGGCCCATTCCCAGACCAATTCTTGCCTGCCACTTGTGCGGGTGGCTTTCGTTGCGACGTTCCAAGTACCGCAAGAACCGGACTGCACAATGTGCAACTGCGGTCGCATGGTCCGGCGTAGCATCCGGCATCCCGGATACAGCAAGATACGCGTCGCCGATGGTCTTGATCCTCTCGCAGCCAAATTGTTCGACGATGCGGTCAAAAGCTGTGAAAATGTCGTTCAATTCACTCAGTGTAACCGTCGGATCCGTCTTGGCGGCAAAGTCGGTGAAGCCCACGAAATCAAGCATAACAACTGAAACCTGATCGTAAAGCTGAGGCGTGACAACGCCAAACGTCTTAAATTCTTCATACACAGCGCGCGGCATCAGATTTAGCAAAAGCCGCTCAACCCGCTCTTTTTCCCGCTCCAATTCGCGCGTATTGCGTTCCACCATGGTCGAGTAGCTGTCGATCATGCTTTCCAATTCACGAATGCGGGTGATGTTCTGGCACTCAATGACCAAAAGCTGCTCTTCCGCGCCGTTGGCCAATGAAATGGCCGTCGCAAAAACCAAAGTCCTGCGCTTTGGCTTCAGTTGCATTTCGAAGGAATAGCGCAACCCCGATTGCTTGACGTCTTCCAACTCACGCTGATCAAGGGTCGGGAAAACGTCCAACAGAGTTTGGCCCTCAGCCGGTGTGCCGAACCATTCTGAAAACGGACCATTGTAAAAGACAAAGCCAAGGTCCGAGGCGCGAACAACCGCAACACCGACTCCGATAGCGCGTAACAGTTGCTCATTTATCGCTAAAATGCTCATGCCGCGCTGCGTGCAACGATTATTCTGCGTTTCGATTCAATGGCTCCCAGCGCGATTTTAACATGAGAGTCATCCATCCCGTGCATTTCAAGCGCCTGCGCAAACAGCGCAGCCATCTCATCAAAATCCTCGTGTGAAATATTGAGGTGCCGATGCACGGCCTCGATACGCTCATCGCTGAACGAAGCGGGTCCACCGACCAAAGAAGATACAAATTTGGTCTGGTGGTCGATCAGACGTGGCATATCGATATCTTCAAAATGCCCTCCGATCTGATCGGAATCCAAGGCCATTTCATAGAACGTCATAACGATTCGACTGATCGTTTTGAACCCACCGTAGCGTTCGTAAATCGTCTGACTCATGCTGCGAACCCGTGCGCCACCCGTAAACAACACCACAACGTTATATCAAACTGACAGTTTTGTTAACGCTAATACGTGCAGAAAGCACCGAATAGGCTCGCGGCGCCACAAAACGACGCGTCTAAACGTTGAGATCGCCCGCACAAGGAATAAAGCCAACAAAGCCACCCTTCCGGATCAGCCGCCTTTGGCCACCCATCCGCCAATACAGTTTCCGCTGTGCGGCCAAAAGCTCTCGTCGCAAGCGGAACCAAGTGGGCCCTTTGTCCAGGCCGCTGTTGGTTTTACGATCCCTAGAGCGTTCGCTGACCTTAACATCCTCTTGCGTCTGTTCCTGATGCTGAGACCAGATAACCTGCACACCGACGGCCGGAAAGCTCTGAAACATGCGCCAATCCGCACGCGGGATCGAGACGAAGTCATCCAGGTGGTCGGAATAGGCGGTGGACCAGGCCAATAGCTTACGGCAGGCGGCATTCGACAAGACATACGCAGCAGCGCTTGGTGCCATCTCCAACATCGGTCGCACGTCAACTGCGCCAACGGTCTGAAGGGTCCCAAATCGCAACTCTCGGGGGGAATAATCAAGCTTCACAAAATCAAACTTGGAACTTTCATTCAGAATATTGGTGACAACGCGCCCTGCACTGCTGGACATTTCCACGTCATCCTCAAAAACGGCCACAGCCCTCAAGTCCTGATCGACGGCGGCTTGCCAAACGGCACGATGGCTTTCGAAACAGGCGATCTCGCTCTGCTTCAGCCCCCAACGGCTACCAGTGCCGGGAACATAGCTGTTCTGGTCCAACGCGCCAGTTCGCTGCCCGTCAACGGCACTGAAACGGACGGCAGCGGACAGGCCAGCGTGCGCGAACTGCCGTTCCATAAAATCCCGACGGGCGGGAACACGATCCAGATTGATGTAGAACACACCTGTCTTGGGTGGCAGTTCGTGCTGTCCCACGGCAATTCCTTTCAGACCTTTCGCTCAGATAGACACCCTTGGCGGGCGACATTCAACCCATCCACCCCTCAAAGAAACCTATCCTGCTTAAGGCAACGCTTCTAAGCTGCAACGGACAAACAAGAAACGGGAATCGCGCTATGTCGTCTCATGGGTATGCAAGTGGCCGCCTGAACCTGCCATTCGTCGGTATTTCGACCTTTGGCAAGTCACCTTATGTCGAGGATTGGGACCAGATCGACGCTGATGTGGCGATCATAGGCGCACCCTTCGATTTCGGCACACAATGGAGATCCGGCGCTCGGTTCGGGCCACGTGCGGTGCGTGAGGCGTCGACACTGTTCAGCTTTGGCCATGCCGGGGCGTATGATCACGAGGATGACGCGACCTATCTGGATAGCTCGGTCCGGATGGTCGATATCGGCGACGCGGACATCATCCACACCAAGACCGAGGAAAGCCACGCCAATATCCAATTCGGGGTCCAGAAAATTCTGGACGCAGGCGCCCTGCCCGTCACCATTGGCGGCGATCACTCAGTCAACATCCCCTGCATCAATGCTTTTTCTGACGATTGCGCGGAAAATGGTCCGATCCATGTGGTTCAGATCGACGCCCATCTGGATTTCGTGGATGAACGCCACGGGGTCACTGCCGGTCACGGCAATCCGATGCGGCGCGCGATTGAGAAAGACTATGTCTCGGGCATGACGCAGTTGGGCATCCGCAATGTGTCCTCAACCGCAAAGGAAGGCTATGAGGATGCCCGCGCCCGAGGGTCCGATATCCTGTCTGTGCGACAGGTCCGCAAACTGGGAACCGAGGGTGTCTTGGCCCGCATCCCCGAAGGCGCGCGGTATTATGTGACGATTGATATCGACGCTTTTTGCCCATCGATTGCGTCAGGCACCGGCACGCCCAGCCACGGGGGGTTTCTGTATTATGACGTGCTGGAAATCCTGCAAGGTCTGGCGCAACGCGGCGATGTGGTCGGCATTGATCTGGTCGAGGTCGCGCCGAATTACGACCCTACTGAGAGCACGCAGATTCTGGCGGCGCAGGTACTGCTGAATTTCATCGGCTTCATTTTCCACGAACGTAGCAAGAGGGGCTAAGCGCCCCTCCTGCCCTTCGGGTCAGTTGATCGTGTTATGTTCCGGCCCATAGGGGAACCCGGTGATGTTCTCGGCCCCATCATCGCCGACAACCAGAATGTCATGCTCACGATAGCCACCCGCACCGGGCTGACCTTCGGGAATCCACAACATCGGCTCGATTGACACGACCATGCCGGGTTCCAACACCGTGTCGATATCTTCACGCAGCTCCAGCCCTGCCTCGCGCCCGTAGTAGTGGCTGAGTACGCCAAACGAGTGGCCATAGCCGAAGGAGCGATATTGCAGCAGCCCCTCATCGGCAAAGAAGCGGTTGATCTCGGCGGTGATGCCCGAGCAAGTCGCGCCGGGTTTGATCAGGCTTAGGCCAAGCTCATGCGCGGCCACATTGGCCTTCCAGATGCGCAAGCTGTCGGCGTCGGGTTCGCCCAGAAACAGGGTACGTTCCAGCGCGGTGTAATAGCCCGAGATCATCGGGAAGGTGTTCAGCGACAGGATATCGCCCTTTTGCAGCGCCCGCTTGGTTACGGGATTATGCGCGCCGTCCGTATTCAGGCCTGACTGGAACCAGACCCAGGTGTCCCGGTATTCGGCATCCGGGTAGGCGCGGGCGATCTCGGCCTCCATCGCGTCGCGCCCGGCCATGGCGATCTCGATCTCGGTCGCGCCTTCGCGGATCGCGGCGTGGATGGCCACCCCACCCACATCTGCAGTGCGGGCCCCGCCCTTGATCAGCTCGATCTCTTCCGCCGATTTCACCATGCGGGCGGCCATCGTATCACCGGCCACATCCACCAGTTCCGGCTGCCCCAGCATCGCCAGCGCCGTGTCGCGCGCGGCCAGCGTCATGTGATCGCCTTCGATCCCGATCCGCTTGGCACCCCCGATCAGGCTGGCCACCGCGCGCCAGTAATTGTCGCGCTTCCAGTCGGTATAGATCACGTTTTCCTCGACCGAGCGCCGCCACGGCTGGCCCGCGTCGATATTCGCCGACACCGTCGTACATGCGTCCTGCGTCACCACGCAGCCATAAGGACGGCCAAAGGCGCAATACAGAAAGCCCGAGTAATAGGCGATATTGTGCATCGAAGTCAGCAACACCGCCGGAATATCCCGTGCCGCCATAATGGCGCGTAGGCCCGACAGGCGGCGGGCGTATTCGGCTTTGCTGAACGGCAGCGGGGCCTTGTCGCCATTGTGGCTGGTGAAAAACTCGGGGCGGTTTGTCAGGTCTGTCATCATGCTCTCTCCTGCAATGCCGGACGAAAGGTGCCCGGCCACAAGCCCCGGCGTTCAGGACAAGCGGCCTCGGGAACCGAGAGCCATGCGCCCGTTTGGATGTCACGACGCCATCGTGACCGGGCTGCATATCGCAATGGCTAAATCACGCCGCGCCGTGCGTCAAGCGGGGGAAAGCCCCCGCAGACGCTCGGACCGGCGGCGCAGCAATTCAACCGTGGTCAGCAGCGCGATTGAGATCACCACCAGGATCGTCGCCACCGCCAGAATGGTCGGGCTGATCTGTTCTCGCAGACCGGTAAACATCTGCCATGGCAGCGTTTTCTGGCTGGCCGAGCCGACGAACAGCACCACGACCACTTCGTCAAACGAGGTGATGAAGGCAAACAAACCACCCGAGATTACGCCCGGCAGGATCAGCGGCATCTGGATCTTGAAGAAGGTCCGCACCGGCCCTGCCCCCATATTCGCCGCTGCACGGGTCAGCGATTGGTCAAAGCCCACCAAGGTCGCCGTCACGGTGATGATCACAAACGGAATACCCAGAACAGCGTGGGCAAGGATGACCTTCACATAGCCTACAAAGTTCTTGTCCATGCCCAGCGTGCCTTCAAGGAACCGGCCGATATCGCTGTAGAAAAAGAACATGCCGGTGGCCGAGATGATCAGCGGCACGATCATGGGCGAGATCAGGATGCCCATGATCGCCCGTTTACCCGGCACGTGGCTCTGGCTGAGGCCAATGGCCGCCAGCGTCCCCAGCGACACCGAGATGATCGTCGCAATCGGCGCGATGATCAGCGAGTTCTTGAAGCTGCGCTGCCATTCATTGTTTGTAAAGAAGTCGCGGTAATGCTTCAGCGAATACCCCTCGGGGTCCAGTCGCAGCATTTCGGGCGTGAAGGTAAAGAAATCCTGCGCGTTGAACGACAGTGGTAGAACCACAAGGATCGGTGTGATCAGGAACACGAAGATCGCGCCACAGATCACCCGGAACGTATAGTGCCAGAACACCTGTCGCCCGGTCATATAGGGCAGCAGTTTTTGGCGGTATCGACCCTCGTAAAGCCAGAAGATGAAGAAGGCAAAAAACCACCCAACCAGAAGGCCGATGATCAGACCAGTCGCCCCAGCGAACACAAAGCCCAACACGCCCATCCCAAGGATCGTGATCCAGCGGGCGACACGTTCATTGTCCAGGACATTCATGTAAAGCCAGGCCAGACCCGCCATTAGAGCGGCTCCGATCACGATCCCGAGCAGGACGCTGCCCTGCCCGGCGCCGACGAACATACCGACGAAACCTCCGGCGATGGCCACAGCGGGCAGAACCACCGACATGGGTTTGCGGGATATTGGTGTTAGTGCTGCCATCGTCTTTATCCCAGCTTCACGTTGTCGATGCCTACGATCTTGTCATAGCACCAGTAGAGTAACAGAACGACCGCCAGCAGGATCGTCCCGAGCGCAGCCGCCAATCCCCAGTTCAGCGAGGATGAGATGTGGTACGCAATCCGGTTCGAGATGAAGACACCCTTGGTCCCGCCAACGATCTCCGGCGTGATATAGTAGCCGATGGCAAGGATAAACACGAGGATCGAGCCCGCACCAATGCCCGGTATAGATTGCGGGAAGTAGATGCGCCAGAAGGTCGTCCAGTTCGTTGCGCCCATGGATTTCGCGGCGCGGGTGTAGGATTCAGGAATGGTCTGCATCACCGAATACATCGGTAATATCATGAACGGCAGCAGGATATGCGTCATCGCGATGATCGTGCCGAACTGGTTGTTGATGATCACCAATCGCGCGTCATCCGCGACCAACCCCAGCCAGACCAGCGTTTCGTTGATCACCCCCTGCTGCTGCAACATCACCTTCCACGCAGACGTTCGCACCAGAAGTGATGTCCAGAACGGCAGCAACACAAGGATCATCAGCAGGTTCGACACCCGCATCGGCAGGGTCGCCAGGATATATGACACCGGATAGGCAAGTAGGATGCACGAAGCAGTGATGATCAGCGACATCATCAGCGTACGGCCAAACAGCTTGATCAGGATCTGTTTGTCTTCAGGCTGCGCCTGCGCACCTTCGGGCGTGCGGCGCATGTCAATTGCGTTCAGGAAATATCCGTTGGTGATCGGAACAGCGTGGGTCTTGATGGTTCGCCAGGTTTCGACATCTCCCCAACCGTCGTGAATGTCGATCAGCTTGTCCTTGAACGGGCCATCGGTTTCAGGGTCCAGTTTTTTAATCTGGCGGCCCGAGCGACGGAACATCGAGGACATACCCGTCTGCTCATAGTTCAGGCGCGAGCCAAGCCGGGTGTGTGTCTTTTCGTCAATGGCAACGACCATATCTTTGGTGAACGCGGCGTATAATGCCTCATCCGGTAGTTCGCCGCTTTCCGCATCCCAGTTCTTCAACTCGACCACGGTCAGGGGCAGAGTATCAGCCACAATCCCGTTCTCGACCGAACGGAACAACATGGACACGATCGGGATCACAAAGGACAACAGCACAAACAGCAGCAACGGCGCAATAAGGGCCAGCGCCCTAAGTTTGCGACGTCTTAACGACCGCGCCAGCGATTTCTTCAGAGGCGTGCCGTCAGCGGCCAGCATCGGACCGGATTGAGTTGCGTCAGTCATCTGCGTCCCTTGGTCTTTTGGTGGGTTGGGGCCAAAACCGGCCCCAACCATTTGTCACAAAAGGCTTATTGTGCCAGCCACGCCTGGAACTTGGCGTCGATGTCGTCGCGGTAGTCCGCCCAGAACTCGTAGTTATACAGGAACGTATTCTTGGCGTTTTCCGGGTCGGTCGGCATGTGCGGTGCCATGTCGATGCCCAGATCGGCGTGCTGACCAACCAGCGGCGCCGACGAGGCACGGGCCGGACCGTACGAGATGTATTTGGCCTGATCCGCAAGACGCTGGGTGTCAGTTGCGAACATGATGTAGTCCAGCGCGCGCTGCTGACGCTCTTCGCTCAGACCGGCGGGGATGATCCAGCCATCCAGATCGAATACCTGCGCGTCCCACAGCATGGCGACGGGCTGTTTCTGCTCTTCGATCACGCTGAACAGACGACCGTTATAGGTCGAGCCCATGATGACTTCGCCGTCGGCCAGCAACTGCGGTGTGTCGGCACCGGCAGACCACCAGACAACGCTGTCCTTAATAGTATCCAGCTTGGCCAGAGCCTGATCCTGACCTTCCGGTGTCGCCAGAACGTCATAGACGTCGTCCTTGGCTACGCCATCACACAGAAGCGCCCATTCCATATTGTTGATCGGACGCTTTTCCAGCGAACGTTTGCCGGGATAGTTTTCCAGATCGAATACGGCGCAGATCTCGGTCGGAGGCGTGTCACCCACCAGATCGGTACGATAGCCGAAAGTGGTCGAGTACACGATCTGCGGGATAAAGCAGTCACTGACCAACAGATCACCGAAATCTTCGGATGCGGGTGTCCCGTCAGGTGCGGCGGCCAGTTGGCTGTCGAAATCGATCTCCATCGCCAGACCTTCGTCGCACAAACGAATCGCATCCGCTGCAACAACATCCACCACATCCCAAGTGATGTTGCCCGCTTCGTTCATCGCTCGCAGTTTGGCCACCGCCTCAGCCGAACTGTCATCGTTCAGGATGGTGACGCCTGTCTTTTCCGAATAGGGCTCGTGATATGCTTTCAGCTGCGACTTGGAATAAGCACCGCCCCAGGACACGATGGTCATTTCTTCGGCCATCGCACCACCGGCTACGGCAGCAACCGCACTTGCCATAAGAGTGGTTTTAACTTTCATGTTTAACTCCCTGTTATACCCGTTACTTTTACTTTCTTAGGCCGGATCACGGGGCAAACCGGCCAACTCTTGCCCCGCAGACGCGGGGGGTTCTGTGTTCAGGCGTCCAGCGCCCGGCAATCATGCGCCAGCCAGCCGATTTCGACCTCTTGACCCGGCGAAAGACGCACCGCATCCGGCGCGTTGCGGGTTTTGATGATGAAGTCATCGTTACCGGCAACCGACAAACGAAAACGGAATACGTCGCCCATGTAGATGAACTCTTTCACCGTTGCTTTGAGCGTATGTGCATCAGCGTGCAAGCGATCCTTGTTGAACTCGACCCGTTCAGGCCGGATAGAGACCTTGGTCCGTTCGCCCGCCTTCGTCACATTCACCGGTTTGGCGTCAATCTCGGATCCATCGTCCAGCGCAACAACACACGAGTCGCCGTCAATCGACTTAACGACACCTTCCAATGTGTTGTTTTCACCAATAAATTGAGCCACAAAGCTGTTTTCCGGCTCTTCATACAGCAAATCGGGCGGCGCAAGTTGTTGAATTCGTCCGTCGTCGAAAACAGCCACACGGTCCGACATGGTCAACGCTTCGGTCTGGTCGTGGGTTACGTAAACAGTGGTAATACCCAACTCATGCGCCAGACGCGTGATTTCGAACTGCATGTGCTCGCGCAACTGTTTATCCAACGCACCCAACGGCTCGTCCATCAAAACAAGCTCGGGTTCAAAAACTAGTGCGCGGGCCAATGCGATCCGCTGCTGTTGACCACCGGACAACTGAGCGGGGCGCCGGCTGCCAAATGCCCCCATCTGAACCATATCCAGGGCGCGTTTCACTTTTTCTTCGCGCTCGTCCTTCCCGATTTTTCGAACTTCCAGCGGGAAAGCGAGATTTTCGGCAACCGTCATGTGCGGGAAAAGCGCATAGTTCTGAAAAACCATGCCGATCCCCCGCTTGTGGGGCGGAATATTGTTGATCGGACGACCATCCAACATGATCTCGCCATGGGTTGCTGTTTCGAACCCGGCCAACATCATAAGGCAAGTGGTTTTGCCTGACCCGGACGGGCCGAGCATTGTCAGGAACTCACCTTTAGGCATTGAAAGATTTAGATCTTTTACGACAAGGATCTCGCCGTCGTAAGATTTCTGGACACGCTGAAACTCGACGAACGCTGCGTCATTAGACATTACCAACTTGGCTCCCCTGTCTGTCCTTGTGTGCCCGGTTTATCCGGATCTCAAGGACCTGTCAGAGCCCATTTAAGGACAAGCAGGACGGGCGACGCAACCAAAATATGTCAGGAGAATGACAAAGAAAGCGCCACACGCCTGATATTCAGGCGCCATTCAAGCGTCGCATGTGCCACGCAAGGCTTTGATTGCTTGAAAGAACCGGCTTTCCCAACCGACTTTCAATTTCTGGCAAAGCATCAAAAGTCCTTAGATTCGTACAGCTTATAAAAACACCCTCAACTGCCGAATCAGAGCCCAGGTTAAGCGCCGCGTCGACTAGCGATTGGCGGGATATTCGAACAACCTTGGATTCCTCGGACTCACCGAATGAGCCAAAAACGTCCATTGTCACTCCGTTTTTTGCGAAGGCACGACGTAATGGATCGTTCACTTCTTCGATATAGGGCGACAGCAAAGCGAATTTGGAAACACCTTTTTCCGCAGCGCAGGCGGAAGCTGCACGCAGCGGATTCGTGACGGTCGCAACGTTGCAGGTCTTTTGAACCATGCGCTCGATCATAGCTGAACCGATCACGGAGCTGGCCGAGGTGCAGCCATACCCCACAACCTTATAAGGCCGGACTTTGGGCAATAGATCTGAGGCCGCAGGAAGGGCGTTCTCCATCTGGGCCAGCGTGTCCGTTGTCACCTCTGCGCCGCTGGGAATTCTGGAAACGTAAATCGGCGCGCGGCAATTTGCGAAGTAAGCGCTGAATTCCGGTTCAATAGTTTCGTCCGTCTGCAAGACGATCAAGCCCATCGGGTTGAGCTGCGGGTCGTCCTCTTCCAGTTCATAGGGTAAATAGCTCATATCACAGGCAACTCCGGCCCAAGCCGAGGGCTGATGAACCGCGGCGCATCTTCGGTAATCACGATGTTCTCTTCATGAACCAGAATTTTATCGCCAACGGCTATTCCGGGTTCGAGCGTCAAAACCATGCCGGGTTGCAACACAGTATGATCGTCGGGAATCAACGAAGGCCATTCTGTGAGGGACATCCCTAGGCCATGCCCCAGACGCCCAGCCCCCGTATCCGCATTTTGACGTGACAGAACACTATTCATTGCATGATGAAGGTCAGAAGCGGTCGCGCCCGGCTTTGCAATCTCGAATGCTGCATCTGACGCCTCAATCAAGGTTGCATACGCAGAACGCACTGACGTCGAGGCCGGACCAATCGACCAGTTTCGGTCGTAGTCACAAAAATACCCGTCCCACACCAAACCAGTGTCCAACATCAGGACATCTCCGGCCTCCATCGCCGTATCTCGGGCCGGAGAGATTACATCCGTATATCCCCCCTGCTCGGCACCGCCCGCAAGATAGGGCACCCAGTCGGCGCCTTCCTCCAGACACAGCATTTGGAACTTTCTAAACACCTCATCAACGGCAATGCCAGATCCTGCGATTTCAGGAACACGCTGAAAAGCCCGCGCGGCAATCGCGCAGGCGGTTTCGATTTTCGCGATCTCCGCCGTTGATTTGATCATCCGAAGGCCGCGCATAAGTTCCGCATCGCCAGCAACCCTCCGCGAGCCCAATAGCGATTGAAGGCGCAACAAATCGGCCATCGGCATACGGACATGGGTTTCGTGCCCATCAGGCAAACCAATAGTGGCATCGGTCGGAGTGACCTCGATCAGGGTTTCCGCCAACAGACTAACGCCGTCATCCAACAAGTCCGGAGAGCTCCAGGTTCGGATATCGTCGATCCAGGTTTGCCCCATCAGTGCAGCACCAATAGAGGGGATAGCGGCAATCGGTTTTCCACTGACCGGAACCACCAGAAACCAAGGTCGGGTCGGGCTTTCCCAAAACCGGGTCAAGTAGCCGGTAAAGTACCGAATCTCGGGTTCAGTTGTCAGCAGCAAGGCAGACAAGTCCGCTTGGGCCATCTTCTTTTGCGCTCGCTGCAACCGGGCGGTGAACTCAGCAGTGTCGAACCCTCTCATTCCGCAATCTCGGACAGAAAGCACAGAACCTTGGCGTCCGCACCAATTCCTAAACGCTGCAGCACTTGGGCATTCATGGCAGCGGCAATCCCTGCCCCACCGGATGCCGTCGTTGCCACCCCAGCCGCCGCCATCGCAGGCAAATGCTGAACAACCTCGTCATCGGTCAAAGTCAAAAACGCGTCGGCATCTCTGGCCAAGCCGTTCAGAGCGATCAACGAAGGTTCTTTGCAATCCAGACGTCCCATTATGCTGTCAGGGCCATCCGCGAAAACGCAGGCTCCGGCTTCGATACTGGCCTGTAGCGCGGGGGCGGACTCGGGCTCGACCACGATGATTTTGGGCGCGTCACCCCAGACATGGCGCGCATAGGCCGCCACCGCGCCCGCCAGCCCGCCAACCCCGGCCTGCAGCATGATATGGCTGGGCATTTCCGGACATTGACGCACGGCCTCGGCAGCCATCTGCAGATACCCCTCCATAAGCATATGCGGAATTTCGATATATCCGTCCCAAGAACTGTCGGACAGCAGCGTCCACCCGTTATCCTGCGCGGCTTGGCTAGCGGCCTCCATACTGGCGGCATAATCGACGCCTTGGCGCACAACCTGCGCCTTTTGCGCGCGGAGGCGGTCCGCGAAACTCTCCGGTACAGTTTCGGCGATATAGACTACCGCCTGCGCGCCAAATACTCGCGCGCCTGCGGCGACGCTCATGCCATGGTTTCCTGCACTGGCCGTCACATAGGTTCGACTGTTCAATGTATTGCAGTCCGGCGCATCCGTTGCCTCGGCCGCATGTCGCGCGATTACGTAGGCCGCCCCAAGCGCCTTGAAAGACCCAAGATTCATGCGGCCGCGCTCGTCCTTGATCCAAAGATTGGCCACGTCGGCAAGCTCTTTTGCATCGACCAATGGAGTTTCACCCGCAGCGGGGCATTGCGACAGAAGATCGGCTACGCGGGCTGCATCAATGGACGGGTACGGAGCAGAAGCGGCAAGTTTCCGGCCTCCGCGATGTGGATTGAGTGTGATCTTCAATGGGGCGTCTTTCCTGAGTTGCCCATTGACGTGACTGCATTCGTCCAGTTCTGTCAACATAACTCGAACACGACTGGAGCTGCTATGCCTCATGCCAATCCGGCCTTTTCACGCGCCGAATATGATCGCCGGCTTGCCAAGACGCGTTCCGCAATGGCAGCCGCTGGTTTAAATGCCCTGTTTGTGCAGGACCCATCGAATATGGCGTGGCTGACCGGTTATGAGGGCTGGTCCTTCTACGTGCATCAGGGCGTCGTCGTTCTACACGATACCGATCCAATCTGGTGGGGCCGCAATCAGGACGCCAACGGCGCGCGGCGCACGGTCTGGATGAGCGATGACCGCATTCACAGCTATGCGGATGGCTATGTTCAATCAACAGAGCGGCACCCGATGCAAGACCTCGCTCAGTTGCTGGTTGAGAGTGGCCTTGGGCAGGCGCGTATCGGGGTTGAGTTGGACAATTACTATTACTCGGCCAAGGCGCATCTGACATTGGCCGCCGAATTGCCTCAGGCCACGTTGGTCGATGGCAACGCTTTGGTGAACTGGCAGCGTGCCGTGAAATCCGGTGAAGAGATCGCCTTGATGCGCAAAGCTGCGCGGATTTCGGAACATGTGATTGATGGCGTGATTGAACGGATCGAACCCGGCTTGCGCAAGAACGAACTGGTGGCGCAGATTTATCACGATGCGATCTCGGGCGTGGGTGAGGATTGGGGAGACTATGCCGCCATCGTGCCCCTGCTGCCTTCGGGGCCTGATGCCGCCGCCCCGCATCTGACATGGGACGGCGCGCCATTCAAAACCGGGGAATGCACCTTCTTCGAACTCTCGGGCTGCTATCGCCGCTATCACGCACCTTTCTGCCGGTCGGTCTTTCTGGGTCAGCCGCCCGACCACCTGCTAAGGGCCGAAGCCGCACTGGTCGAAGGGCTTGAGGCCGGGCTGGACGCCGCCCGTGCGGGCAATCAGGCGCGCGACATCGCGCTGGCGCTGGCCGCTCCGCTGGAACGCGCCGGAATCGAGCGCGGTGCGCGCTGCGGCTATCCGGTGGGCCTCAGCTATCCGCCGGACTGGGGTGAGCGGACAATCTCGCTGCGCCCCGAGGATGAGACGGTGCTGGAACCCGGCATGACGTTCCACTTTATGCCGGGCCTGTGGATGGACGACTGGGGCCTTGAAATCACCGAGACCATCCTGATCACCGATTCCGGCCCTGCAGAATGCCTATGCAACCGGCCCCGCAAACTGTTCGTGAAACCATGACCCTGACCAGAACCACCAAAATCCTCGCCGATCTAATCGCCTTTGAAACGGTATCCGCTGACAGCAACCTTGAGATCATCCGATACCTGACCAACCACCTTCAGGCCTTGGGTGCGCGCTGTATCGAGACACGCGATGAGACAGGCAAGAAGGCCAATGTCTTTGCCACACTCGGCCCGGACATGCCCGGCGGCATCCTGCTGTCCGGCCATACAGATGTCGTGCCCGTGGCCGATCAGGACTGGACCACGGACCCGTTCGAAATGGTTGAGCGTGATGGCCGCCTGTATGGGCGCGGCACCTGCGATATGAAGGGGTTTATTGCGGCGTCTCTGGCCTTTGCCGAAGCGTTAGACGTCGAAAAACTGACCCAACCGCTGCATTTCGCCTTTACCTATGATGAGGAAACCGGCTGTCTGGGCGCGCAGAATTTGGTCAATGACCTGTCCGAACGTGGCATCGTGCCCGACATCGCAATCATCGGCGAACCGACCGAGATGCGGGTGATCGAAGGCCATAAGGGTTGCTTTGAATACACCACGCGGTTTACCGGGCTGGAGGGTCACAGCTCGGCCCCCGATGACGGCGTGAACGCTGCCGAATACGCCGCACGCTATGTCGGAAAGCTGTTGGAATTACGCCATGTTCTGAAATCCCGCGCCCCTGCGGGCAGCTTGTTTGAACCCCCATGGACCACGATCAATGTCGGGTTCTTCAACGGCGGCGTGGCCCATAACGTGATCGCCAGCAAAGCCGAGATCGGTTGGGAAATGCGCCCGGTGCAGGCCAGTGACGCCGACCTCGTCAACCAGACGCTCAGCGATTACGTGACCCACACCCTGCTCCCCGAGATGAAGGCCGTCCACCCCGAGGCCAGCATCACCCAAGACGTGGTGGCCGAGGTGCAAGGGCTCGAGCCGATGGAGGACAACGCCGCCCGCAAACTGGTGGCCGAGCTGACCGGCGCCAATGGCACCGGCACGGTCGCCTTCGCCACCGAGGCCGGTCTGTTCCAGCAGCTTGGCGTTCACGCTATCGTCTGCGGCCCGGGCTCGATCACACAGGCGCACAAGGCCGACGAATATGTCGAGATCGAGCAGCTGGACCTGTGTTGCCGGATGCTCGACCGATTGGGCCGCCGCCTGATCGCCTAGCCCGTGCCGTGGGTCCGGTCATAGGCGGATCGCGGCGGCTGAACATGGGCCGCGCGGGCATCCACGCCGGGGTCATAGACCTCCATCAACAAAGGGTAACAGGCGGCGACGTCCGAGGAATGCTCGGAGGAACAATCGCCGCCGGGACAGGCCGAAAGGCCCACGATCAGGTCAATCTCGGCGTAGAATTCAAGGTTGTCGCCCGGGCGCACCGGGCTGGCCTTCATAAAGTACTGACCGGTATCGCGGGTAAAGCCCGTGCACATAAAGACGTTCAGTACGTCATGCACATGCATCTCGGCCTCGTGCAGCGGCAGATCGCAATGATCGGCCAAAGCGCGGGTCAGGTTGGAATGGCAGCAATAGTGATAGTCGTCCCCCGACAGCAGCCGCCCCGTATAGGGATCACAGCGCGTCCCGATCACATCATGGACCGAGCCGCCATAGGCATCGAACCCGTACCAATCCAGCGTGTCCCCCACGATGGTTGCCATCGGGCGCATGTTGGGAAAGCTGGACCACATGCGGTCGCCGGTCGAAAGGTGCGTACCGTGCAACGCGCGGGTTTTGCCGGAATAGAACCGCTCGGTCAGGTCATGCTTGTTCCACATGTTCAGATCGCCGACCTGCGGGCCATCCACCGACACCACGCGCACAAAGGCCCCGGCGGGCACCTCGATACAGGCCGCATCGCGCGGGGCCGCCGTGGCCTCAGCCGTTTTAACCGCGCTTTGCCGCAGGGTGTTCAGCCCGGCGATATCGGGTTGGGGCAGCGTATCCGGCGGATAGCAGACGAGCGGAGGAATGTCCTTACGCGCCCCCGCATCTGCGGGGGCTGGGAAGTGAGGTGTCTTCAGTTTCATGCGCGCTCTCCCTGTGTTTCCACAGGTTTAGCGCATCACAAACGGGTTCGCCATCGGCTCTTGCGCAGTGCTGATCCACGTGGTTTTCGTGCGGGTGTAATCCAGAATGGCCTCAACCCCGGCCTCGCGTCCATAGCCGGATTGGTTGAACCCGCCAAACGGCGCAATCGGGGAAATCGCACGATAGGTATTCACCCAGCAAATCCCCGCGCGGATGCGTTTCGACACCCGATGCGCCCGCGCAAGATTCTGCGTGAAGACGCCGGACCCCAGACCATAAGGCGTGGAATTGGCAAGCGCGATGGCCTCTTCTTCGGTCTCGAACGGCAGCAGAGACATGACCGGCCCGAACATCTCCACCTTCAGCGTCTCGGTCTCAGGCACTGCGCATTCGACCAGCGTGGGCGTCATGTAATTGCCCGGACGATCTGCGGGCGCGCCGCCAAAGCGAATCCTCGCCCCCTGCCCTTGGGCTGTGGCCAGTGTCGCCTCAATCTTTCTGACCTGCGCGGCGGTGCATAGCGGGCCGACATGGGTGTCGGGCTGCAGCGGATCGCCCAGCCGAATGGCGCTGGCCTTTTGTGAAATCTTTTCGATCAGCGGCTCAAGGATCGAACGATGCACCAACCCCCGTGTTCCCGCCACGCAACTTTGACCCGAGGCCCCGAAATTCCCGGCGATCAGCCCGTTTGCGGCCCCGTCCAGATCGGAGTCGTCAAACACAAGGATTGGAGATTTGCCGCCCAGTTCCAGCGAGGTCACCGCGAAATTCTCGGCCGAGTTGCGCACCACGTGGCGTGCAGTCTCGGGCCCTCCGGTAAAGGCAATGCGGTCCACATCCGCGTGGCGAGTCAGCGGGATGGCGCAGTTCTGGGCATCACCGGTGATGACCGAAACAACGCCGGGCGGGAACCCGGCCAATTCGATCAGCCGCGCGAATTCCAACATCGGCGCGGGAGCGATTTCCGAAGCTTTCAGCACAACCGAGCACCCCGCCGCAAGCGCCGGGCCCAGCTTGGTGGCTGTCAGAAACATCTGCGCATTCCACGGTACGATGGCGGCGACAACACCGATTGGTTCGCGCGTGGTGAACACATGCATGTCGGGCTTATCGATGGGCAAGACAGTGCCTTCGACCTTGTCCGCAAGCCCCGCGAAATAGCGATAATAGTCAGCCACATAGCCCGTCTGCATCGCCGTTTCCGCCAGCAGCTTGCCGCTGTCGGTGGTCTCCAGCTCTCCCAACTTCTGTGCGTGCTCCGCCACTAGATCAGCCAGCCGGTAGAGTAACTTACCGCGCGCTGTCGCCGTCATGTCGCGCCATGCGGGGTCGTCCAGCACGCGCTTGGCTGCGGCCACAGCGCGGTTCACGTCATCGGGCGCGGCGCAGGCGAACGTGGCCCAGCCCTGCCCGGTGGCCGGGTTTTCCGAGGTCATGACCTGCGCATCCGCACCCTCGGACCATGCGCCGTCAATGAAAAGCTGAAAATGTGGAAGGTTTCCCATGGTGTTCCTCACTGAAAGGCTGGCATGACTTCGTCGATGAACCGCGCCAACGAGGCGCGCTTGCGGTCATGGGTCATGCCGCTGTCAACCCAGAACGAGAACTCATCATATCCCAAATCCTCGTACCGTTTGATCCGGTCAATCACCTGCTGCGTTGTGCCAACGGTCAGATCCTGGCCCAGTTTCTCGGTCGTATACATCAGGTTGGCGTCCATCTCCTGATCCGAGATCGGTTGGATCAACCCTTGCTGGACGGGCCGCTTGTTCAGGAACCATGCGCCGAAGTAATTGTAATAACGGCGCAATTCCTGCACACCCTGCGCCACGTCATCTTCATCCGCACCTACATAGGTGTGATGCAACAGCATGATCTTGGGGCGTGGGCCGGAATAGCTTTCGCAGGCGGCATTGAAACGGCCCATCAGCGTTTCGATCTCTTCCATGCCCTGCCACAGCGGTGTGACCTGAATGTTGAACCCGTTGTGAACACCGAATTCGTGGCTGTTGGGATCGCGCGCGGCGATCCAGATAGGGGGGCCATTTTCCTGATACGGTTTCGGGGCCGAGGTGGCCGCCGGGAACGAATAGAACTCGCCCTCATGCGCGCAATCCCCGCGCCAGATTTGCGGCACCAGAGGGGTGCATTCGCGCATGCGCTGCCCGGCCTCCCACGCGTCCATGCCGGGCATCAGTCGCTCGTATTCATAGGAATAGGCCCCGCGCGCGATCCCCAGCTCGATCCGGCCCTTGGTCATCTGATCCGCAGCCGCGGCCTCACCGGCCAGCTTGATCGGATGCCAGAAGGGCGCGATCACCGTACCAGTGCCCAAGCGCACATTCTTGGTGTGATGCGCCAGATCGACCAGAGACAGGAACGGATTCGGCGCGATGGTAAATTCCATCCCGTGATGTTCACCAGTCCAGACCGCGCGCATGCCGCCATCATCGGCCATTTTCACGAGGCTCACGAACTCATCATGCAACACGTCATGGGGCTGATCGGGTGTCAGACGTTCCATATGGGCAAAGAGAGAAAACTCCATTAACCGGCTCCTTTGTCGAAACTGTGCAGCTCACCCCGGTCGGCATCGCCAAGGTAGAGCGAAAAATCCCCTTCGCGCGCTTCCAGCGCAAAGCGTCTTATCATTTTGCCCACCGACGGGGTGGCGTATGTCAGGTTGGGCAGGTGTTCGATGGCGATCCACTCGGTCCCTTCGGGGATCGCTGCCCCGGCGAATGACGCCAGAAAGAACGTGTAATGCAGCTTGGTCGTCGCATCGTTGAACGAGGAATAGACTTGCTCTAGCCGCGCCTTGATCCCCCGGTCCGCCAGACCCTGCGCCAACCGCAGACGCTGCCCGCCGGGCTCGGCACCGGCGATGTGGAAGGGGCTGTGCGTGGTCCCCCGCCGCTCCATCAGAACCGCGTCGCCGGCCCGGATGATCGCGCCGCAGATGGTGGGCTGATCGCTGTCCATCTCCTGTTCCAGCCCAAGGCTGAAATACGAGCCGCCCACATAACCGAGCCCCCGCCCCCCGGCATGCGAGAAATCCGTGACCTGCCCGATCAGCACCGTATGGTCACCCGCCGGGATCGTCTGATGAGTCGAGCAACAGAACTGCGCCAGCGCACCGTCGATCAGCGGCAGATCATGGGCCCCTGTGCTGTGGGCCACTTTGGCGAAACGGTCGCCCCTATAGCTTGCGAACGTGTTCGAGGCGTCCTGCTGCCCCTCGGCCAGAATGTTGACGGCAAAGTGGCTACAGCCCGCAAACACCTCATAACTCGACAGGAATTTTCCCGGACAGACCAGCAACAAAGGCGGATCCAGCGAGACGGACGAGAACGAATTGGCCGTGAACCCGACTGGGTTGCCTGATGCATCGCGGGTCGTCACCACGGTCACACCGGTCATGAAACTGCCGAAAGCGTCGCGCAGCGCGCGGGGATCAAGCGTCATGAATGGCACTCCTTAACAAACGACAACAGAGTAGCGTTGACCTGTTGGGAATGTGTCATCGGCATCATGTGAGCCGCGTTCGGGATAATCTCGGCCCGCCCGTTCGGGGCAAGCGCGGCCATGTCTCGCGACATGCGCGGGGTCGAGTTTGGCTCATCCTCGCCCGTCAGAAACAGGGCCGGACAGGTGATCGCGGCAAGTTGCTCAGCAGTCGGTCCGTCGCTTTCGGCGAAGACGGTATAGGCGGCCTTGTAGGCGCGTGGCCCGACCTGTTGCAGCCAGCTATCGCAGGCGTCCCGCTCGGGGGATGCCCTGTCATCGAACCAGCGCTGCAACGTGGTCGAGGGGTCATTGGCCCGCTCGGCATCCAGCGCCTGCGCCCGCGCCAGAACCGCCGTGCGGGCTTCATCCGAGCGCTGGAAAATCGCGTTCAGCGCGGCCACGCCTTTGACGTTTCCGCCCTCTGCCGCAACCCGGGTTGCGATCAGTGCGCCCATCGAATGCCCGATCAAAACGGCCGGTTGGTCAATCAGCGCCGCCACGGGTGCGGCATAGCTCTCTAGTCCCTCGACCGGGTTAAACGCTGAGTCCCCGTGCCCCGGCATGTCCGGGCACAGCACCCGGAACCCAGCCGCGACCAGAGCATCAATCTGCGCGCCCCACGCCTCGGCCCGCAGGCCAACACCGTGCAGCAAGACGACCAGCGGCCCCTCACCCGCGTCAATCGCGGCGAGGCCGCCGATCTCAGACCGAGGCCGGGTTGTCCACGTCATGTCCCAGATCCTTCAGGTCTTGGTAGCGGTCTCCGATGCGATGATGTGGCCGCCCCGTCGTCGCCCCGCCCAGCACCACCACGACCTCATCTGCGCGAGGCGCATCAGGGATGGAGAATTGCAGCGTCAAGTAATGCGACCGGCGGCCCGCATCGTTCTTGTCCATCATCGGCACCATGATCGGCGTATTCGCAGGGCCGCGCGTGTTGGTGAAGGACAGGTAGGATTTGGCCCCCACCGCCTGCCGGTAGAAATTGCCGAAATGCAGCGTGTGGATCAGGCCCGAGGCATGTTCAACCTCACCATCCAAACCCACCACGGCCGCCTTGCCATAGGCTTCGATCGCCTCACCGCTACCGGCCAGCGCCACCATCCGCTCGGTCATCATCTCGCCTAGCACCGGACCATAGGCCAGAATTTCGGGGCGCAGGTCTTCGACATACCGTCCGGCCCAAGGGTTCTTGATCACAGCGGCTACGGCGAACATCCGCCACGGGTGGTCCGCCGGGCGGAAACCTTCGATCAGAACCTCTTCGTCATACGTCACAATTTTGCGGATTTCTGGCTGCACGGTGTCCTCCTGCGTGTTGCGCGGAATATCCACGGCAGAGTCATGTTTTGACAAATGAAAGAAGTTCAGCCTTAGGTATTAACATCACTACTAGGTAGGTTACCGATGGCCAAAACTCTGCCCCCGCTGACATGGTTCAGATCCTTCGAGGCCGCCGCCCGACGGCTAAGCTCCACCGCCGCTGCCGATGAGATCGGGTTGACCCAATCCGCCGTCAGCCAGCAGATCCGAGCGCTGGAAACGCGGCTGGGCGTTGTATTGTTCCACCGCCACGCGCGCGGTTTGTCTCTGACGGACGAAGGGCGCAAATTGCTGCCGCAGGTCGAGGCCGCGCTTGAGATGCTGGAAACCGCTGCCTCTCCCTATCTGACCGAGGAGAAGGCACGCCACATCACAGTTGCTGCCTCGATCAGTATCATCGAATGGGTGATCGCCCCCGCCCTGCCCGCGTTTCAGGCGCAACACCCCGAGACATCGGTTCGCTTTGTCAGCACGATCTGGCCCGACGAATACGCCGCTGCGCGTGCTGATGTGGAAATCCGCTTTGGGTCGGCGAAACAGGTGGGCAAGGACGCGGTGGCCCTACAACCTAATCGGCTTGTGCCGGTGAAATCCCCGGCGCTTGCGGGCGAGGCCCTGCCGCTGATCGAATCCGTGGGCACCTCGGACAGCTGGGTCACTTGGGCCGAGACAACAGGCCAAACCATGGGCACCCCGACTTATTTCGTGGATTCCTATGGTCTGGCGCTGCAGATGGCGGCGTCCGGCAACGGGGTCGCTTTGGTCAACCAACTGATCGCCGCCCACGCGCTGGGTTCTGGTCAAGTGGTGCGGGCCTCGGACCATACTGCCCCCGCGACCGAGGGGTATTTTCTGGCCGTCCAACGCCGGTCAGCCGAGATAGACGCCTTCACCGCGTGGTTTTACGACTTGCTAAGGGTCTGATTCAGACATGTCTATGTCGCATCCGAGGATATCAAACCGCGCCAAAATAGTGAATTCTGGCGAAAAAGGTCCGATTCATGCGATATTCCGGCTTTCGAGTCATCAAAGAGGCACTGACCGGCCACAAAGGCTGGAAACCGGTCTGGCGCGAGCCTGAGCCCAAATCCCATTACGACGTCATCATTATTGGCGGCGGCGGTCACGGGCTAGCCACGGCTCACTATCTGTCCAAAGTCTACGGTCAGCGCAATGTAGCCGTGGTCGAGAAAGGCTGGATTGGGGGCGGCAATGTGGGGCGGAACACGACCATTGTGCGCTCGAACTATATGCTGGACGGGAATGAGCCGTTCTACGAGTTTTCGCTGAAATTGTGGGAGGGGCTGGAGCAGGACGTCAACTATAACGCCATGATGAGCCAGCGCGGGATCATCAACCTGTTCCATACCGACGGCCAGCGCGATTCGTATATCAGACGCGGCAATGCGATGATCCTGAACGGTGCGGATGCGGAACTGCTGGACGCCGATCAGGTCCGGGCCGAGCATCCCTATCTGAATTTTGACGACGCCCGGTTTCCGATCAAAGGCGGTCTGGTCCAGCGTCGCGCGGGCACGGCACGCCACGACGCGGTGGCCTGGGGCTATGCGCGGTCGGCGGATTTGCATGGTGTCGACATTATCCAGAATTGCGAGGTAACGGGCCTGCGGATTGAAAACGGCACCTGCTTGGGCGTCGAAACCTCAAAAGGCTTTATCGGAGCCAGCAAAGTGGGCTGTGCGGTCGCTGGAAACTCGGGCCGCGTGATGGGCATGGCCGGGATGCGGCTGCCCATTGAAAGCCATGTGTTGCAGGCGTTTGTGTCGGAGGGGCTGAAGCCCGTTCTGCCCAGCGTCATCACCTTTGGTGCGGGCCATTTCTATGTCAGCCAATCCGACAAGGGCGGGCTTGTCTTTGGCGGCGATATCGACGGCTATAACACCTATGCCCAACGCGGCAACCTGCCCGTGGTCGAGGATGTGTGCGAGGGCGGCATGGCCCTGATGCCCATGATCGGCCGCGCGCGGCTGCTGCGGATGTGGGGCGGTGTAATGGACATGTCGATGGACGGCTCACCCATCATAGACCGCACACCGGTTCAAGGACTCTATTTCAACGGCGGCTGGTGCTACGGCGGGTTCAAGGCCACGCCTGCCTCGGGCTATTGCTTTGCGCATTTGCTGGCAAAAGATGAACCACACCCCGTTGCCACCGCCTATCGTCTGGACCGGTTCCGTACTGGCCGGATGATCGACGAAAAAGGCGCGGGCAACCAGCCCAACCTGCACTAGAGGGGACCACGGATATGATCATCAACCACCCTCTGCTTGGGCCTCGCGATGCCTCAGAGTTCACCTATCTGGGCGATGCATCCCTGATCGACCGGCCCGACGGGATGGCCGAGAATGCCGCCGATGCGCTCTATGACTATGCCTATCTGCGCGACAATCCCGCCGGTGAACACCGCGAGCTGTGGTATCACGAAGCCGGGGACCGGTCTTGGCTAGTTGTCACCCGCAACACTCTGACCCACGAGATTTCCAAGGTTGAACTGGCCCGCGATGTGGCCCGCGCGCGGGGGCGTTCGAAATGACACAAGTGAACCGGCTGACCGGCGGGCAGATCGACCGCGATACGACCCTGAACTTCTACTTCGACGGGCGCAGCTATACGGCGCATCCCGGCGATACTCTGGCTTCTGCGCTGCTGGCCAATAATGTGCGACTGATCGGGCGGTCGTTCAAATACCACCGCCCACGCGGGCTGCTGACGGCGGGATCCGAGGAACCCAACGGCATGGTGGAACTGCGCGCAGGTGCCCGCAAGGAACCCAACACCCGCGCCACGACGATCGGGATGTTTGACGGGTTGATCGCAAACTCGCAAAACCGCTGGCCAAGTCTTCGGTTCGACGCGTTGGCCGTGAATGACATGTTTTCTAACTTCCTGTCGGCGGGGTTCTACTACAAAACCTTTATGTGGCCCGCCACGTTTTGGGAGAAGCTGTACGAACCGATCATCCGCCGCGCTGCTGGCCTTGGCTCACTGTCGATGCAGGCCGACCCGGATGAATACGACAAAGGGTTTCGTCACTGCGATCTGCTGATCATCGGTGCCGGGCCTGCGGGTCTGATGGCAGCGCTGACCGCCGGGCGTGCGGGCGCAGATGTCATACTGGCAGACGAGGATTTCACGCTGGGCGGACGTCTGAACAGCGAGACCTTCTCGGTCGGCGACCACAGCGCGCCCGATTGGGCAGCACAGGCTGTGGCCGAACTGTCGGCAATGCCGAACGTCCGGCTGATGCCGCGCACCACGGTGATCGGAGCTTTCGACCACGGCATATACGGGGCCGTCGAACGCACCGGAGATCACCTGCCTTCGCTGCCCACCGGCAAACCGCGCCAGATCCTGTGGCGGATCTATAGCCAAAAGGCGCTGCTCTGTGCCGGGGCGACCGAGCGGCCGATTGCGTTTGAAAACAATGACCGACCAGGCATCATGACAGCCAGCGCGCTGCGGACTTATGTCAATCGCTTTGCGGTGACAGCTTCGCCTCGGGTTGCGATCTTTACCAACAATGATGACGGCCACCGCACGGCCTCGGACCTTCACGCCAAAGGCGTCAAGATCGCCGCCGTGGTCGATGTGCGCGAAGATGCCCCCCTCAGCTATGACTATGAGGTGCTGAAAGGCGCGCAGGTCGTGAACACCAAAGGCCGTCTGGGCTTGAGCTTTGTCGAGGTCGCCTTGCCCGATGGTTCGACCCGGACACTGGATTGTGGCGCGCTGGGCGTGTCGGGCGGCTGGAACGCGAATGTTCATCTGACTTGCCACCAACGCGGACGCCCTGTTTGGAACGAAGCCCTTGCTGCTTTCGTTCCGGGAGAAAACCTACCGGTTGGCATGTCCGTCGCGGGTTCTGCCAATGGCGTCATGTCAACCCATGGCGCACTGCGCTCGGGAGCCGAAGCGGCCGCTGCCGTGCTGGACCTGACCACCCTGCCCGACCTGCCAGAAGCCGAGGACGCGCCCATTGCGCTAAAGCCGTTCTGGTATGTGCAGGGCTGCAAACGCGCCTGGGTCGATCAACAGAACGACGTGACTGTCAAGGATGTGAAGCTCAGCTATCAGGAAGGCTTCCGCTCGGTCGAGCATCTGAAACGCTATACCACGCTGGGCATGGCAACTGATCAGGGTAAGACTTCCAACATCACGGGTCTTGCGATCATGGCCGAGGTTGCGGGCAAGTCGATCCCCGAAACCGGCACCACCATTTTCCGCCCGCCCTACACACCCGTTCCCATCGGCGCGTTTGCCGGTCGGATGACGGGCAAAGAGTTTCACCCGACCCGCCTGACCCCGTCACACCATTGGGCCAAGGAACGTGGCGCAGTGTTTGTCGAGGCCGGGAACTGGCTGCGCGCGCAGTGGTTCCCCCTGCCCGGTGAGACGCATTGGCGCGAGTCCGTCGACCGCGAGGTACGCCAGACCCGAGCCTCGGTCGGAGTGTGCGATTGCACCACGCTGGGCAAGATCGACGTGCAGGGCACGGATGCCGCCGCGTTCCTCAACCGCGTCTACGCCAACGGCTTTGCCAAGCTTGCGGTGGGCAAAACCCGCTATGGGCTGATGCTGCGCGAGGATGGCATGGTCATGGATGACGGCACCGCCGCGCGGCTGGCCGAGGATCATTTCGTCGTCACCACCACAACCGCAAATGCTGTAAGTGTCTATCGTCACATGGAATTTGTGCGCCATTGCCTGTTCCCAGATATGGATGTGCAGCTTATCTCGACCACCGATGGCTGGGCGCAATACGCGGTGGCAGGGCCAAATTCCCGCAAGCTTCTGCAAAAGATCGTGGACCCCGAATTTGATATTTCGAACCAGGCGTTTCCCTTCATGGCCTGCGGCAAGATCTCCGTCTGTGGTGGATTACGGGCGCGGCTGTTCCGTATCTCGTTCTCGGGCGAATTGGCGTTCGAGATTGCCGTCCCGTCGCGCTATGGAGACGCGCTGATGCGGCGGTTGATGACCGAGGGCGCAGAGTTTGACGTCACCCCTTATGGCACCGAAGCGCTGAGCGTGATGCGCATCGAAAAGGGCCACCCGGTCGGCAATGAGTTGAACGGCACCACCACGGCGCTGAATCTTGGTCTGGGCAAGATGGTATCAAAGAAGAAAGACAGCATTGGTTCAGTTCTATGCGAACGCGAGGCCCTGACCGCGCACGATGTGCTGAAACTGGTCGGGCTGAAACCGGTCAACCCCGAGGAAAATATCACCGCTGGCGGCCACTTGATGAACACGGATGGCCCGGTCGATGCGGCGCATGATCAGGGTTATGTGACCTCGGCGGCCTATTCGCCCAATCTGAACAGCAATATCGGGCTGGGCCTGCTGAAACGCGGTGATGCGCGGATGGGTGAGAAGATGCGCCTTGTTTCGCCACTGACCGCCCTGACGGTCGAGGTCGAAATTGTCTCGGCCCATTTCATTGACCCCGAAGGAGAACGTCTGCGTGCATGATCTTGTAGCAATAACCGCCCTCGGCGGGGCCGCGCCGCGCGTCGACACGGTCGGGCCGGTAACATTCACCGAGGTGCCCGACGTGGCGCTGACCTCGGTCGCGGCCCGGTTGGGACAGGAAGCCAAGGCACGTGAGGCACTGGCCAACGTGATCGGCGCGCCTGCACCCGACATCCAGCGCATAGCAGGTGGCGAAAAAACCGCCTTTTGGTCCGGCCTCGATCAATGGATGATTGAGGCCCCCTATGAAGGACACCAAGACCTTGCGGATCGGATCAAGGCAGCGGTAGGGAATACGGCGTCCGTCACCGAACAGACCGACGCCTGGGTACGCTTCGACCTGCGCGGTGATGGCATTCCGTCAGTGTTGGAATTGCTAAGCCAACTGGACCTGCGCCGCCTACCCCCCGGCACCGCAGCACGCTGTTCGATCCACCATGTCGGGTGTTACCTTTTGTGCCGCGATGCAGATCATTACAGCATATACGGTCCACGATCCTCGGCCGGGTCGCTACATCACGCTGTGCTGACCTCGATGCGATCAGTCTACTAAACTGATGGAAGTGGTGCGTTGCCCTGGACCCGGAACCGGTTGATCCGGCGGCGATCCTCGGCCGGGCTGAGTCCGAATGCAGCCCGGTAATGTGTCACCAAAGGCGCGGCGGAACTATAGCCGACCGATGCAGCGATCTCGGGGATCGGATCCGCTGTATACATCACCATCTGCCGCGCGGCCTTCATACGCATGGCCCTGTAGTAGTGACTGGGGCTTTTGCCGGTTGCCCGTTTGAAGGCACGTTCAATTTGGCGCGGCGTGACGCCTATTTCCCGTGCGACGTCGGCGATCGAGACTGGTTCGCTCATATCCTGCCCAAACAGCGCCACGCAACGCGCGACAAGCGGCGGAAGACTGTCGCCCGTTTCGGGTTGTGTGGCACTGGGCACCTGTTGGCGCACCCCAGCTCCACGCATCATGGGGTGCTGAAACCAACACGCAACCTCATGCGCTATTTCCGCTCCAAGACGATCCTGAATCAGATGCAATGCCAGATCAAACCCTGCTGCGGCCCCGGCGGCAGTGTAGCGCGTTGCGGTTCTGACGATGACTTCACTCCGGGCATCAAAATCGGGAAATTCGGCCTCGAACGCCGCTTCATAGCACCAATGAACCGAGACCGGTTGCCCTTGCATTGTGCCCGAGCGAACAAGCGGGAACACACCACCGCTGATCCCACCCAGAATTGTACCGTGTCGCCCAAGGCTGCGCAGAGCGGCATTTCCCGCGCTGGCGTTTTCAAACCTCGAGGTCGGGCTACTAAGAAGGAACAGAATGTCGACTTCACCGTGATCCAGCAAGCCACGCATTGCGTCAAATCCCACCTCGGCGCTAGAACGTACCTTTTGTCCGCGCTCGGACAGTAACGTCCAACAAAAGGTCTCCTGCCCTGCGATCTCGTTGGCGGCACGCAAAGGTTCGATAACCGAAGTCAGGCAAGCCATCGGAAAGCCATCAAACAGCAGAAAACCAATCTCGATTCTGTCATCTCTGCACATTGGATTATCCTGGCCGAAAGTCCGCATCCGTGAACATATTCTTCACGAACGGAAATAACCCTGACGAATTACGGGCGCAGCATGCCAAGCATCCTCTCACGTCGACGTTGTATCGACTTGCGAAAAGCTAAATCACTGACCAGAGCCAGCGGAAGCAGAACCCTCTCACCGACGCCGTCGATGACAGTCAACTTTCCGCCACGCTCTTGAGCGCGCACTACGTTTTCATGGCTCATGTCTCCGACGATGATCCGTCCACGTTCCAGATCGTCCATTAGCTCGGCGAAATCATCGTGCAAACGCTTCAGACCAACGGGATCGTCTTTGACCAACAGCCACTCACTGTAAACCGTCGGCGCCAACCCGCCATCGGGACCTGTCAGTTTTTCTACGGCCATGGCTGGCCCTAATGAGGTTGGTGCATAACCCATAAACAGCGCAAGGCGCTCAATTTCTGGACACCCCCTGTGCAGCGCGGCGAGGTATTCGTTAGCCTCGCGGTTCCATTGGCGTAAATTGCCGTATCGTCTTTCGGCATAGCGCTGGACAGCGTGATTTCTGACAGGAATGTCCGCTCTGACCTTTAGCAGCGCGTCTTCGTGATCCGGGTGCTCGAAAATCAGGTAGTTGCGACTTTCTCGCAAAGGCTTACGCCCACTGAGATCAATCATTTAGTGTTGCCCTATGATAGAAGACGACGGTCGCGTCATTCGGAATAAAGTGTCAAACCGGAATTGGCTTAATAAAACCTTCTTAGA
The DNA here is from genome assembly GCF_059609525.1 of Ruegeria sp. YTSC325. NCBI lineage: Bacteria > Pseudomonadati > Pseudomonadota > Alphaproteobacteria > Rhodobacterales > Roseobacteraceae > Ruegeria > Ruegeria sp. YTSC325. The sequence continues at coordinate 431,115 of NZ_JBXWLY010000002.1, read as the reverse complement.
ATTGTTACAAATGACTTTTGCCCAAACCAAATGAAAAACGCCCCGTCGGGAAATACGGGGCGTAGTTAGTTCATACCGTCCTGTTACGGCCCGACCGGAGGCGAAGGCAACAGAAGAAAGCTTACCTCGCCCCGGCTTTCAACTACCGGAACATGTGTCCAATCCCTAGGGTCGAAAAGAGGCGTTTCCTTTTCGCAATCTTCAGGTTGCTTATGACAGATGAAAACCTCGGCCCCGGTTAGATAAGCCAAGCGCAGTTGCAGCCCACGCGAAAACTGGATTCCAGCCGAACGCGCGCCGTTCAACCCAAGAAATTCACCATAAATGTGGATCGCGCTTGTGCCTTCAGGAATGGACGCCGCCAAATCGCGGGTGGTTTTTTGCCATTCCGGAATTTGAAGGTAAGTCGCGCGTCCAAATAGGATCAACTTGATCAACAGCACATACATTATTGTAATCCGCGCGACACTCGCCCACCTGCCTGGTGTTTTGGCCATGTGCAAGGTTGCTGTGGTAAAGGTAAATCCGATGAGGATCCAAATCCAGCCATAGGCGCGCACAGGCACTAACACGCCGGACATCAGTGACTTGGCGAACAAAGGTGCAAGACCGGCCAGCGCTGCTGCCAAAACGGCTATGGCAGTGAACCGTTGCCAACGAAACAAGCAAACCCATGCCCCAACAAAAAACAGCAACAGCACAGTTCCGGTTCCTGCAGTCCCACCCCCGAATTGGCGGACGGTCATCATTAGAAACCTTTTTAGCTTGCCCAGATTTACTATCAGGTCATCCAGCGTTTTGGCTTCTGTCGGGGCCCGCCACTCAGCTATGGGGATACCGAAAACCCCGTGGTAGAGATAATTGAGCGAGTAAACCGACACGACCGCCAGGACGAGACTGACAAAGAAGACAAGCAGTGTGGTGACCATGCTTTTGTAAGTCTGTGGTGCTTTGTGCGACAATAACAGCAGCGTCAGCAACAGAAACGGATAGGTCGTATAGGCCATGAAGGACAGCGGCACTGCGATCAACATCAAGGCCAGCGCGATCCGATGAGGCAAAAACACGACCGCAAGCGCAAAAAGCGCAATAACCCATGCCCCAGGCAACAACGTGTTGAACCAAAAGCTGATCAAAAATGTCGGGATCGATAGCACCACGAACAAGGTAAAGTAGCCGCGGTACCAACCCGGAGCATCCCGACCAAAAACGATCAAGGCTGTCGATGCCGCAAAAACGGCACTGGCGATCAGGTAGAGTGCAAAACTGACGGGTGCAGGCCAAAAATACGGGCGAAACTGCCACCAGTAATTCAACCAGCGCCCTTCATCCAGCGCTTTTATATACGCCATTTCTTTGGTTCCCAGCAAAGCCGGGAAGTCATCATGCCGCACCAGCGGATCGAACAGTAAAGGCGCGTAAACCAGAACAAGCGCTGCCAGTCCCAGCAACGAAAACCGGATGACATCGCGCCCCAAAGACTGTGTACTCATTATTTACTCCGGTGAGCGCGGGCGATGACCGAGGCGCGAGCCTGCGCGATCGAGGTAACGGTTTTTTGCGGCAATTGGCGAACGATCATCTTGCGCAGGTTCCATCCGAAGCTGCCAACCTCTTTCAGAGCACCTGCCGCGACTTTAGTGTTCAAAACCTCTGTCGGCAGAGTTTCGGCTCCTGCCTCACTGGCATAAAGAACGCTGTTGTAGCGATACCAAGGCTCAATCGAGCTGTCATTGAACAGAACGGGGCGCAAGCAGTCATAGGCAGTGTAACCACGCTCGGCAAACAGGCCCTGCCAGAATGCCAAAGGCTGCTCGTTGACGTGGAACTCTCCTCCCTGCCCGGGAACTGCCGCCGAAAAAAGTACGAGATCGCTGTGGGTTGTCAGGCTTTGCACAAGGCTGGCGGACGCCGCATTAGGAAGGTGCTCTCCGACTTCAAGCGATTGCGCCAAACCAAACTTTCGCCCCAGATCAACGGGCTTGCTCAGGTCTTCAGCATAAAAAGACTCGGGCGCGATAGCCAACCGATCCCGGTCAACGTAGTCACCATCGACCCCGGCAACATCCGGGCAACCGGCAGCTGCCCATTCGGACAACCATACACCTCGTCCACATCCGAAATCCACGACGCTTTCTGGTTTAACCCAAGCGTGCAGGCACTTAATCAACCGAACAGCCGACTGCCTTGCGCCGCGGTCGATATAGTCGAAGAACTCGTTGGAATAGATATGTGACATCTCAACTCTCTAAATTGAATTCTCTTCGCGATAGACCCACAGCCGCAGGATCACGAAATTGATGACAGGTAGAACGACGACCACCACCCCAGCCGTTGCAAGCTCGGACATGTTCAGTCTGGGGCCGAGAACCGAAGTCAGAACCGAAGACACGATCAATCCGATGCCGATCATGCACATAAATCGGCCAAACTGAGCCGGAACGGCCAGCTTCTTTTCAAAGGTCCAACTGGTTTGGCCGACATACTGGATAAGGATGGCCGACCCAAACGCCAGAAAGTTGGCAACCCAAGACGATCCGAACAACCTGAGCAACCCCAGATACGCCAGGATATAGTAGACGGCTACACCTACTCCCACGACCGCAAAGCGGACTATCCGGCGGCGTTCGCTCATGCTTGTTTGCTCATTGTTTCCGGCGTGTTCTCAACCACGCCGCCGACTTGTTCATCGATGAAAAACAAGGGGCGCCCTTTGGCTTCGATGTAGAGCCGCCCGAGGTATTCGCCCATAATTCCCAATGTCAGCAACTGGATACCCGAGAAAAAGCTGATCACCAAAACCGTTGAGGCCCAACCAGCAACCGTGTTGTATAGGATCAGCGACCAGAATACATAAACAAGCATCAGCGCCGCAACGATCAGGGTTAAGAACGCAAGGCGCGTGGCAATCTGCAACGGTTTGATCGAAAAACTGGACAACGCATCAAAGGCCAAGCGGATCATCTTGGACATTGGGTACTTGGTTTCACCAGCAACGCGCGGATCCCGCACGTATTCGATACCAATCTGCCGGAACCCAGCCCAGGCGAACATCCCGCGGATGAAACGTGCACGTTCAGGCATATCCAGCACCGCGTTCAACACCCGGCGGCTGACCAATCGGAAGTCACCTGTGTCATTCGGGATCGGGACATCCGACAACCGGTTGAGAATGCGATAGAACCCATGAGCGGTCAGCTTTTTGAACCAGCTTTCTCCTTTGCGCTCGCTGCGGCGGCCGTACACCACATCGTATCCGCGATCCATCATCGCCATCATGTCAGACAACAACTCGGGCGGGTCTTGCAGGTCAGCATCCAACATAAAGATGCGCTCACCCGTTGCGGCCATCAACCCGGCTGTCAAAGCCACCTGATGCCCCCTGTTGGTGGACAGTTTAAGACCACGCACTCGCGGATGCTTCTGGCTTTGCAAACAAATCCCATCCCAGGTGTCGTCGGTCGAACCATCGTCGACCAACAGGATCTCGGTGTCGTCAGACCATGCGTCTGTTGCTGCGATCAAGCGCTCTACCAGAGCTGGTAATGAGTCCTCTTCGTTCATACATGGAACGACTACAGACAGTAACATTTAACCTCCGAACGCGATCTGTCCTGCTCGATTTTGTGGCGAATATTTCGCTTCTGTTGGAACACGTCGCTTTGGTTTAGCTTCTTCGTATTGGGTCGGAACCCTTGATATCTTAACACCCGGTCGCCGCTAATCGGTAAGTTCCAGTTTTCAGACCGTAGTTACCAATGCGACACATTCAATCACCCGTTCAGACGGGCTGCACGCAAAATATTCGCGCCGTTCTTGCCTGTACGATGTGGCAGCAATGAGCCCATCTTAAGACAAAGCGTTGTCTGATGATCCAAAACCGCAACTTGATTGCAGGTCTGAACAGTTTTTCCAACGAAATTCAAACCTTCGGCTGGTCATGACCCGCGTTTTTAGTATCAACTGTGGCTAACCAACGAGGGAGAGAAAAATGAAAAAGCTATTGCTGGCTGCATCAGCTGCATCGCTGCTAGCCACATCAGCATTCGCTGAGGTCAAGGTCGGGATGATCACTACCCTTTCGGGCGGCGGCGCCGGCCTGGGTCTTGACGTGCGCGACGGGTTCCTTTTGGCGATTGAACAGTCAGGACGTGACGACATCGAAGTCGTGATCGAGGACGACCAGCGCAAGCCCGACATTGCGGTGCAACTGTCAGACAAGATGATTCAATCGGAACGCGTCGACGTCATGACAGGCATTATTTGGTCGAACCTTGCCATGGCCGTCGTTCCAGCAGCGGTGAACCAGAATGTGTTCTATTTATCCCCCAACGCAGGCCCTTCGGCCTTGGCGGGAAAAGGATGCCATCAGAATTATTTCAACGTGGCATGGCAGAATGACAACCTGCACGAAGCGGCTGGAGCATACGCAAATGATGCTGGCTACAAGAAATCTTTCATTCTGGCTCCGAATTACCCGGCGGGTACGGATGCACTGACCGGGTACAAACGTTTCTTCGATGGCGACCTGGCCGGAGAGATTTACACCCAGCTTGGTCAAACGGACTATGCCGCCGAGCTCGCCCAAATCCGCGCGAGTGACGCCGACAGTGTCTTTTTCTTTCTGCCCGGCGGGATGGGGATTTCCTTTCTCAAGCAATATGCCGACAGCGGAATCGATCTGCCTGTCGTCGGCCCGGCCTTTAGCTTTGATCAGGGTATCTTGCAGGCAGTGGGTGACGCAGCCTTGGGTGTTGTGAACACCTCGCAATGGAACAAGGATATCGACAATCCGACCAACAAGGCTTTTGTCGATAGCTTCAAGGCCGAATACGGCCGCCTGCCGTCGCTTTATGCCAGCCAGGGCTTCGACACCGCTAACCTGCTTTTATCCGCATTGGAAAAAGCCGATCCGTCGGACGCAAATGCTTTCCGCGAAGCCCTGCGAGCCGCTGAGTTCGACAGTACGCGCGGGGAGTTTGCATTCGGCCCGAACCACCACCCGGTACAAACGATCTATGCGCGTGAAGTGATCAAGGAAGGTGATGTTTTTACCAACAAGATCATCGGCACCGCGCTTGAAGCTCATTCGGATGCCTACGCCGCTGAGTGCAAAATGTAAGAAACGACTGCTGCCCGCCGTCAACCAGACGGCAGGCAGACCACCGGAGTTCCCATGTCCTCGATCCTGATTGTCGAGCAGATCCTCAATGGTCTGCAATTTGGCGTCATGTTATTTCTGATGGCTGCGGGCCTGACACTTATCTTTGGCGTCATGGGGTTGATAAATCTTGCCCACGGTTCGCTTTACATGGTCGGGGCTTTCGCAGCAGCCGCTGTGGCCGGTGCCACGGGATCGTTCTTTCTGGGTCTAGTTGCGGCGCTCGCCTCAGCTGCGCTTGCCGGCGCGATGATTGAAATTGTTGTCATACGAAGGCTATACGATGCACCTCATCTGGATCAGGTTCTAGCTACCTTTGCCCTGATACTTATATTTTCGGAGGGAACCCGCTGGTTTTTCGGGTCTTTCCCCTTGTTTTTAAATATCCCGCAAGCTCTTTCGGGGCCTGTCACCCTGCCCGGCGGCATCGAATACCCCCTTTACCGTCTAAGCCTGATCGTCATCGGTGTGGCAATCGCGGGCGGATTATGGCTGTTCATCGAACGTACACGCATAGGCATTCAGATCAGGGCCGGTGAAAACGACCGAGAGATGATCGCGGTACTTGGCGTTGATATCTCAAAACTCTACACCCTCGTTTTTGCCCTAGGAGCTGCTCTGGCCGGGCTGGCCGGCGCTTTGGTTGGAGCAATTCAATCGGTGCAGGTAGGCATGGGTGAACCCGTTCTGATCCTTGCCTTTGTGGTTATCGTAATCGGCGGTATCGGGTCGATCCGAGGGGCGTTCATTGGAGCATTGCTGGTCGGTTTGACCGACACGTTGGGCGGCGTTTTCCTTCCTGAATTCCTTGGCTTGTTCATGGAGCACGGTGCAGCGCAAAAAAGCGGGTCAGCCATTGCCTCGATGGGGATTTACATACTGATGGGGCTTGTTCTGATCTGGCGCCCTACTGGTTTGTTCGGAGCCCGCGCATGAGAGTTAAGGAAAGATACATCAATGGCGTCGTTCTGACTGGCCTGCTTCTATTACCCATTTGGGCATTGGCGATGGACGAGCCTTTCACGATCACGTTAGCCACCCGAGCGGTTGTCCTTGCACTGGCAGCCGTCGGGTTGAACCTTGCATTGGGCCTGGGCGGAATGGTCAGCTTGGGCCACGCTGCGTTCTTTGGCCTTGGCGGCTATACCATGGGTATTCTTGCCTATCACGCGCAGACGTATTCAACCCTAAACCTTGGTCTGTTCAGCACTGATGGGACAACATCGATGCCGTTGATCTGGCTGTCGGCTATGGTCATCTCGGCGCTGGCCGCGTTTTTCATCGGCATGCTGTCACTGCGCACAACCGGGGTTTATTTCATCATGATCACCCTCGCATTTGGCCAGATGTTTTTCTACTTTGCCATCTCATGGGCGCAATATGGCGGCGAGGACGGACTGTCCATTTATGTGCGCAACGGTTTTCCCGGCTTAAACACGCTGGTGCCAATTCAGTTCTTCGGCATCTGTTTCACTCTTCTTTGCATCGTGTTGTTCCTGTTTGCCCGCCTTCAGGCTTCACCCTTCGGTTTGGCACTGAACGCCACGCGCCAAACCAGATCACGTGTTCAGGCAGTCGGTCTGAACCCTACGCGAATTCGTTTGCTGGCCTTTGTTCTTTCAGGCGCAATAACTGGATTGGCGGGCGCGCTCTTCGCTGACCTCAACCGGTTTGTGTCGCCCACAATGTTTAGCTGGCAATTGTCCGGAGAGCTTATCGTATTGATCGTGATCGGCGGCGTTGGACGGCTGATGGGACCGGTAATCGGGGCTTGTGTCTTTGTAGCACTCGAGCATTTTTTAGGAGCATTGACCGATTATTGGCATGTTTACCTTGGAGTCGTCCTGTTGTGCATTGTCCTGTTCGGGCGTGGTGGACTGATCGGCCTACTCACTGGGAAAGAGGGTGCGCATGTCTAAGCCCATCCTTGCCACTGATGCACTTAGCAAACGGTTCGGCGCGTTGACAGCGACAGACGATGTGTCAATCGACCTCAACCCAGGGGAAATCCACGCGATCATTGGCCCGAACGGAGCGGGCAAGTCCACGCTGATAAAACAGATATGCGGTGAAATCCACCCCGATTCCGGTCGTGTGTTGTTGGATGATCGGGATGTTTCGGCCCTGCCCCCCCACATTCGCGCACGCGCTGGCTTGGGTCGGACGTTCCAGATTTCCGACTTATGCATGGAAGACACTGTTTTAGAAAACGCGATTTTAGGCTGTCTGGCAATCGAAGGGGCCTCATGGCGGTTCTGGGGGGCCGCTCAAAAATCAAAAACTTTACGGTCCCGTGCAGAAGGTGCACTGGATCGTGTCGGCCTTGCGAATTTTCGCGACACACAGTGCTCCAGCCTCAGTCACGGGCAGCGACGACAGTTGGAAGTCGCCGTTGCGCTTACGCTTTCACCCCGCGCGTTTGTCATGGATGAACCCATGGCCGGTCTCGGAGCAGAGGGGTCCCGGAACCTGACTGCTCTACTCGACGGACTTCGCGTCGAAGCCCCAATACTGCTGGTCGAACACGATATGGATGCCGTTTTTGCTTTGGCAGACCGCATCAGCGTGATGGTTTATGGCGCGGTGATCGCCACAGGATCAGCAGATGACATCCGCCAAAGCGCGGATGTCCGAGAGGCCTACCTGGGAGAAGAAGTATGAGTTTTCTCACGGTCGAGAACCTTCAGGCAGCCTATGGTCCAAGCCAAGTGCTTTTCGGTGTCGATCTGCGCGTGGCTGAGGGCGAAGTTACCGCATTGCTGGGGCGGAATGGCATGGGCAAGACAACCACCGTCAAGGCGATCTGTCAGATGATCCGTTCCTCAGGCACGATCACCTTAGATGGCAAGAACTTGCAGGGTCTACCCAGTCACAAAGTTGCGCGGAGCGGTGTAGGTCTGGTTCCCGAAGGGCGCAGGTGTTTCATGGACTTAACCGTGCACGAAAACCTAATCGCTGCAGCCCGCCCCGGAGAATGGGATCTGCGCAGGGTCGCAAGTCTGTTCCCAAGGCTGGATGAACGTGGAAACCAGCGAGCCGCCTCATTGTCTGGCGGTGAACAGCAAATGCTGGCTATCGGTCGTGCATTGATGACGAACCCACGTCTTCTTGTTCTGGATGAAGCAACCGAGGGTCTCGCACCCATCATACGACAGGAAATCTGGGCTGCAATGCGGCAGTTAAAGCAGAACACCAGCGTCGCAATCCTTTTGATCGACAAGTCCTTGAAAGAATTAGCCACTGTATCAGACACCGCAACCATCCTAGCACGCGGGCGCACAGTCTGGAGTGGCGCCATGTCCGACTTGACGTCCGAGGTGAGCGAAAAGCACATAGGTGTCTAAACTCGTTAGACCAAGCATCGCCAATCAACTTTTAAGGTATGTGGCGGAGAGACAGGGATTCGAACCCTGGAGACGGTTTCCCGCCTACACACTTTCCAGGCGTGCGCCTTCGACCACTCGGCCACCTCTCCGTGCGGGCGATATTTGGACTATCGCTTGCAGATTTGCAAGGCCCCAATAGGGTGAAAATTCAACCTTCCTGAGCGGGACCGGAAAACCGATCAAATCTCGTCCCCGTCGCTATCCGACTTGTCGGCTTCCGTCATTTTAATCGGTGCAGGTTTGGCTGCGGAGCCCTCTTCGGAATTGGGGGTAGCCTTCACCTCTGGACCGGTGTTGCGCAGAGTTTCAGGGTTGCGCAACCACACGTCACGCTGCGCGAACGGGATCTCGATGCCCTCTTCAACAAAGCGACGGTTAATCTCATGGTTCATGTCTGACTTTACAGACAGCATCCAATTAACATCCCTCAGAATAGCACGGATTTCAAAATCCAGAGAATCCGCGCCGAAGCCTTGGAACACAACACTGGGAGCAGGGTTGGCAAGAACCATCGGGTTCGCATTTGCAATTTCGCCCAGGATTTTCTCGACCTTGCGAGTATCGGTTCCGTAGGCAACGCCGACAGGAACAATCACCCGCCCGATTGTGTTGCCGCGGGTGTAGTTGGTCACCACACCGCTAATCAGATCCGAATTGGGGACGATCACATCGGATCGGTCGAAGGTCTCAATCCGTGTCGACCTAACCGAAATATCGCGCACATAGCCCATCATCCCGTTGACGTCGATCCAATCGCCTTTCGAGATCGGACGCTCGACAAGCAGGATGATACCCGAGACAAAGTTAGACACGATGGTCTGCAGGCCGAAACCAATACCGACCGACAGCGCACCGGCAACAATCGCCAGCGAGGACAAGTCGAACCCGGCGACCATGATGGCGCAAAGGGCAGCAAGGAATATGCCGACATAGCCTGTCCCCGCGACAATCGCGTTTTGGCCGCCGGGATCGATCTTGGTTTTTGGCAGCAAAGAGCTGCGCAGCCCCCCTTGAAGCATCCGTGTCAGGCCATACCCCATCAAGAAGACGATCAGGAAGGTAAAGAAATTCTTCGGTGAAACTGTCACGCCACCGACATCGAATCCCAGCAGGACACGCGACCAAACCTCAAGTAAATCCGTCTGGCGCGCGCCCCAGTAGATTGCCAGAACCGGGATGGCGAAAATGGCCATCGCAAAGCCGATCAAGACGGAAAACAGGGAATCCTTGGCCGCGTCGCCCTGTCGCGTGACCCACCCGTAAACAGCAGTCAGGAACCGCTGAACGATGACCAGAGCCGCAATGAGAACAAGGGATTTGACAGCAGGATAAACGATCGCCTCGGCGGCGTTGGTATAACCGACCACTGCCAGCACCGGGCTGGCAATACCCAGCAGAAACAGGGCTCGACGCAGGAATTCTATCAACTGCGCCAAACCCGCGCCTCGGGTCGCGCCGCCCTCATCCGAGTCCACGACGACCTCGGTGCTGCGCACCTGACGCACCCGCAAAAGAACCAGTGCCGTAATGATTGTCACAGGGAAACCGACGACCGCGCGCGTCGCGTCCGAGATGTTCTCGATCTGCTCGAACAGATTCACCAATTCGTGCAGGATCAACAGGACTGCAAGCAGATCGAGATAGACCCGCAGTTCGGCCACCCGCTTCGCGGTCAGACGCTTAAAACCCTGCGCCTCTTGCAAGACATAAACCTGACGGCCAATCCAGTCATAGTAGAGGATGATCGCAGCCCAATATGGGATGTTTTCCAACAGCAAAGTGCCACGCAAGCCCGGCACGCCGGTCATGACAATCGCCTTGACGATCAACCAGACCCCAAGCCAGGGTAAAATAATACGCAGTAGTGAAGTCAGGAACGTCCAAACACCACTGCCTCGGCCGCCCAGCTTACGCAAGTAGCTCCCTGCAAGCTCGGACCAATGCTTGCCGTAGAACAACAGTACCCCGGCGAGAACCACCAGTACAAAAATACCCAAGCCCTGATTGCGCAACTTCTCGTGGGCTACATCAGATTGCAGATTCCTTCGGGCTTCGTTGAACAGGCCGCGGGCTGCTTCGGTAACATCTGTCCATGCTGGCCCCCAATAGATTGGGTTAATCGGAGACGGACCGCGCTCTAACAGCTCTTTGGTCTGGCGGTTACGCAGAAGCTGATCGATTTCTGCGATCAAACCGTTGGCGCGGCTGAACGCTTCTTCCGAGATAATCCTAGGAACCTGAAGCGCATTCAGTTGCTCTTCAAGATGCGCGCGCAGGGCGGCAATGTCTTTGGGTTCACTTGCATCCCCCTCGGGCTTCGGCCCAAGCGCCTCGATCTGAGCGTCAAGCGTCTGTATGCGTTCGGTATTTGCACCACGCGCACGATTGAAATCATCGCGATAGGCATGAATTTCCGAACGTAGGTTTTCAAGCGATGCATTCGAGGCCCGGTCGGCCTCGATCACCACTTCTGCTCGGTCCGCCGTTTTGACCCAACCCTGATAGTACTCGCTCTGTCGGTCGGAAAGCTGAGCAGCCGCAGGGCCGCAGAGAACCGCCAGACAAACTGAGACAAGCGCTAGGAGCAGGCGGACCTGTCGCAGCATCACACGTCCTCGAACACGCCGGGTATGCTGCGCGGGGCTTCGGTCATCCAATCAGGCACCGGCAGCTCTTTTTCACGCAGGAATTCCGGGTTGAACAGCTTGGACTGATAGCGCGTTCCATAGTCGCACAGGATTGTCACGATAGTATGGCCCGGCCCTAGGTCTTTGGCCAAACGCACAGCACCCGCCATGTTGATCGCGGTCGAACCGCCCATGACCAGCCCCTCTTCGCGCAGCAGGTCGAAGATGAGCGGCAGCGCCTCATTGTCGGTCATCTGATAGGCGTAATCGGGCTTGAAGCCTTCGAGGTTCTTCGTGATGCGCACCTGCCCGATGCCTTCGGCGATCGAGCTGCCCTCCATCGCGATTTCGCCAGTGGTGTAATAGGAATAAAGCCCCGCCCCCATCGGATCGACCAGACCGATCTTAACACCCTTGGGCTGCAAAGCATCGGCGACGCCGGCCAGCGTTCCGCCGGAACCCACGGCGCAGACAAAGCCATCCACTTTGCCCCCGGTTTGCTCCCAAATCTCGGGGCCCGTAGTTTCCACATGCGCCTGACGGTTGGCCACGTTATCAAACTGGTTTGCCCAGATCGCGCCATTGGGTTCAGTCTGCGCCAGCTCCTCGGCCAGACGGCGGGAGTAGTGGACAAAGTTGTTAGGGTTGCGATAAGGCGCGGCTGGCACCTGCACCAATTGCGCACCGGCAAGGCGCAGCATGTCCTTTTTCTCTTCGGACTGAGTTTCCGGGATCACGATCACGGTTTTGAAGCCCATAGAAGCTCCGACCAAAGCCAGACCGATACCTGTGTTGCCCGCAGTTCCTTCAACGATCGTACCACCGGGTTTCAACTCGCCCCGCGCGATGGCGTCTTTGATGATATAGAGCGCCGCGCGGTCCTTGACCGATTGGCCGGGGTTCATAAACTCGGCCTTTCCAAGGATTTCGCATCCGGTTTCCTCGCTAATGCGCTTCAATCGGATCAGCGGGGTTTTTCCGACTGCGTCGGCAAGGTCTTTCGCAATGCGCATGGCGCCCTCATTTCATTACGGATCAAGGCAGATTTACAGTTGCTGCGCGCCAACCACAAGCAGCGATCATCACGAGCGCAGACGGTTCCGATGTCGCGCGAGCCAATGAGCCAGCGCCAGCAACGGCAAATCTTTAAACCCATGGGCATCAACTCTGTCCATGAAGTCCACAAACGGCAGGATTTGTGTGCGAATGTCCTCGCCCTCGGAAGCAAGGCCACCATTGTTGACTGTCTGATTAAGGTCAGCCAGCCCGACATAGAGATGAAGGTATTCGGTGGATGACCCGCTTGACGAATAGGCTGATCCCGCGCTTTCCAGAACCAACAGATTTACATGAGCCTCTTCAAGTGTCTCGCGCCGAGCCGCCTGTTTCGGCGTTTCGCCGGGGTCAATCATTCCAGCGACGGGTTCCCACATCCAAGGCTCCGGATCTTCGGCCATGAAGACCGGTGCCCGGAATTGTTCGACCAATAGGACTGCATCGCGGATCGGATCGTAGGGCAGAACGACAACCGCACTGCCCTGCATCAGCCCGCTACGATGTACGACCGGCCCCATCGAGCCATCATACAGCCGATGCTGCAGCTCGATTCTTTCCATCCCGAAATAGTCGACATACTCTCGCGCGTGTTGTTGCAGGACCACGTCTTTGCGCACATCGCGCGGATCGCCAGTGTGCCGCTTGCGCGCGGCGAGCCTTGCCCAAGCCCGCGTACGAATGGCAGGAAAGCTGCGGGAAATCTGGTCAGCGTCGACCTTGCCATAGTAGCCCATCACCTCTTGCGCCGCTGACACCGACATTTCCGCCCAGTCGTCCACCCAATCCTGTAGCGACCAGGGACCGTCAGAGGTCCACAAGTTCGGCTGCGGGTAGAACACGCTTGCCAAAATGCGAGAACCATCAGTGAGGTTCAAAGTGTGAGGCTCCATATCAAAGTCGAAACCGGCCTCATAAAACTTTAACCGCTTCAGGTCTTCTGGCCCGAGCCCTTCAACCACCAGCCCCGGGGCATTTTGGCCTGTTTCAGAGCAAATCATCGGAAAATGCTCGTCCCGAACATCATAGACCGCGTGGTCTGGCAGAACTGCGTCTCTTATCTGCAAGTCGGAGAGCGGTCGATCCAGAACGGTCTCCAACAAAGGCAGATGGCGAAGTGTTCCATAGAAAAACAATGCGGACACAAAATTACCCTCGTAGTGCCAGCAGCCCTCACCGCCAGCGGCGACTGGCCTCTTCCGTGGCGAGACCCGCGATCACAGCACCGATCCCGAGCGTCCACAGGATTTCTGGTGCTAACAACTGCTGACCAAATTCAATGCCAATCTGGAAAATGGCCAACAGTGCCTCAAATGGTCCGTCATACCGATGGCGCATAGCCAATCGGAACATTTCGTTGCACCCTTGAACAAACAGGCCCCAGAAAACCAATGAGACAACCCCGGTCAAACCGTTGTTCAGTCCGGACGTCCACCCTTTGCCAGCTCGCTTTCCCATGATTTTCCAGCCGCACGCAACCGCAATGATCATGTTCACGTAGGTAAAGATACCGTAGTCCTTACCATCTTCCCCATTAGCGATGATCATGCTCGAAACTAAAAAGGCCACCACCAAAAGACAAATGGAGGCTACAAGTCGCGCAGCAGTGGGCATCAGGTGGGTCCGTTCATTACGTTGGTTTTGCTACAGTAATCTGTGTCACATCGCAATTGCCGGTGTCAAAGGCTGCGCCGCAGGCAGTCAAATAATAATTCCACATGCGGCGAAAACGCTCATCAAAGCCCATCTCAGAAATGACGTCCCATTTATCATTGAACGTGTCATACCAGCGGCGCAGAGTCAGATCGTAGCTTTTGCCGAATTCCTTGGACGTCACCACGTTCAAACCTGCCTGAGCGACCTGCTCTTTCAGCACCGAAGGTGCAGGCAGCATACCGCCGGGAAAGATATATTTCTGAATGAAATCAACACCATTGCGGTAAATCTCCCAACGATGATCTGCCACGGTGATAATTTGTAAAGTCGCCTGAGCACCCGGCTTCAAACGTTCGCGCACAACTTCGAAATAGACTGGCCAGTATTTTTGACCAACCGCCTCGAACATCTCAATTGATGCGATGCCGTCATACTGGCCACGCTCATCACGGTAGTCCTGCAACTTGAACTCGACCATATCGGACAATCCCGCTTTATCAATGCGTTGCCGGGCATACTTCAACTGCTCCTCGCTGATCGTCAGGCCTGTGACCCGTAGGCCACGCTCTTTTGCTGCATATTCAGCAAATCCCCCCCAGCCACAGCCGATTTCAAGGATGTGATCACCGGGCATTGCCCCCATCTCATCAACCATACTGGCGTATTTGGCGGTTTGCGCCTTCTCAAGACTTTCCTGCCCAGTCTCAAACAGCGCGCTGGAATAGGTCATCGTATCATCCAGCCACATGGCATAGAATTCATTGCCCAAATCGTAGTGATAAGAGATATTCTTTTTGGCTTGCTTACGGCTATTTCCGTTCAACCAAAAGCGAAGCCTCTCATAGGCTTGAACCAGAAACTTACCGGTGAAATCGTCGTAAACGGTCTCGGTTCCCAAATGGACCAAATCCATGAAAGACCGCAAATCCGGTGTGCTCCAGTCGCCTTCCAAATAGGCGTCCGAGAACCCCAATTCGCCCTCTCGGATCAGCCGGGCAAAGACGTCCGGGTTGTGAATATCGACCCGCGCAATTGGCCCGGGCTTTGTACCTTCGGCTCGGAAAACACGGCCATCCGGCAGCGCGATATCCAGGCGGCCGTATTCCATCTTGTTCAGCATTTTTACAACCTGCCCGAAATAGCGTGGCAGGCCTTTCTGTCCGTCTGTGGTGGTCAGGATCATCCGCTCTCCCCTGTGCGGTTGTTGTTTCAGGCTAGGCCGAGTTTGTGTTTCTGGCAAGTTTTCAGTTCCTTACTGGGTTTTCCGGTGCTCATAGGCGGCCAGTGCCTGTGCTCGTCCTTCGGACAATGAAACGATAGGAGCCGGATAGTTATCCGTTGGCTCCAGGCCCCAGGCCCGAGGGATCGCTTCGAAATACGCCAAGGCGGTATCGGGCGGAGCAGTCTGGCCCTCGGCCACCCATTTGCGCACATAGGCGGATGATGGGTCAAATTTCTCTTGTTGTGTCACGGGGTTAAAAATCCGAAAGAACGGCGACGCGTCAGGCCCCGAGCCCGCCACCCACTGCCATCCCATCGCATTCGATGCGGGATCCCAGTCCACCAAACACTCCTCGAACCACCTCAGGCCGACTTTCCAGTGAGTCATCAGATGCTTGGTCAGATAGCTTGCGACGATCATCCGTGCCCGGTTGTGCATCCGCCCGGTTACGTACATCTCGCGCAAGCCGGCATCTACGACGGGAATACCCGTTCTTGCTGTTTTCCAAGCAATTACCCGTGGGTTATCTTCATCGAAACGCCACGGAAATGCGTCCCACTCTGGCTTCCAGTTGTCGCCAAGCAAGTGTGGAGTGTGAAACATCAGGTGATACGCGAATTCGCGCCACACAAGTTGGCGCAGATACGCATCCGCACCCGACACGCCATTCATCTCAGAGATCCTAACACGATGCCAGATCGACCGTGGGCTGATCTCACCCAGTGAGAGATATTCGGCCAAGGCCGATGTTCCGTTGTAATCCAACCGGTCTCTATCGTTGGAATAGTCAGAAACACGACCAACAAACGCTTCGAGAACGTCAAAGGCGGCCTCTTCACCTGCGCGCAAATGCTGCGCGACCACTCCGGCGCCTCGGTTCATTGCCGCCCCCATGGCCCAACTCCCAATGTCATCCGACTTTGGCCAAGCTGGCGGCGCAATCAGGCGGTTCGGAGTTGGCACCGGTGGGTCAACGTCCCTGTGTTGCACAGCTCTCCACATCGGCGTGAACACGCGGAAAGGTTGTCCACTCTTCGTCGCTACTGTCCAGGGTTCGAACAGCAGATGGCCGGAAAACGACTTTGCCTCGACCCCTTGGTCCTTCAGCGTTGTCTTGATGCTGCTGTCCCGCTCAATGGAGTCCGGATCATAAGCGCGGGTCCAGTACACTGCAGATGCTCCGGTTTCGCGGACAAGCTGTTGCAAAACCTCGATGGCGTTTCCCTGCCGCAGGATCAACCGACTGCCAACTTGCGTCAAACGCTGCTGCAGCGCTTCCAGCCCTAGCGACAGTCGCCATTTAGGTGCAGCACCCAGCGTCTGAGCAAGATTGTCGAGTATGTAAACGGGAATGACGGAACGACCGCTTTGAACTGCTGCGTTCAAAGCTGGGTGATCCGACAGGCGCAAGTCCCGCCGGTACCAAATGATGATCGGTGACTGCTCGTTTTCCATGATCGCCCTTTGTATTTTCTTTTATACGAAACAGGGCGAAAACCGGATCACAAAACGGTGTCAAGACTTTCCAATAACTGGTTGATTTCGTTCTCAGACGTGTAATGGGTGAAACTGACACGCAGCACACCGCGGGTCAGATCGATACCCATCGCTTCAAGTGGGCGAACTGCGTAGAAATCTCCGCCCCCGGCCATGATCCCGTGCTTGACCAGATTGCTTGCCACATCTTCGGCATTTTGTTCCAACGCCAAAGCTACGGTTGGCGCACGACGGGCCGCGTCAGAGGTCCCGATCAGCCGGACCGAATTGCGATCCTTCACGGCGTCCAAAACAGGTTGCAGCATTGCAACCTCTTGCCCTCGCATCAAGTTGTGCACAAACGCACCCCGCTCGGTCGCGCCGCTTTGGGGGCCGCCATGATGATCGCACAGAAGGTCGACGTAATCCGCCATCCCCGCGCAGGCCGCGATCTGAGCGTGATCCGGCCCCGCAGGCGTAAACCTTTTGTACAAACTGTCCGCATTGAAATAATGCGCCTGGTTTGGCAGCAACTCACCCAGCGACCGTCGCATGACCATACAACCCTGATGAGGGCCATAGGTTTTGTAGGCCGAGAACAGATAGATATCCGGCCCCATATCTCCGACATTGGGGAACCCATGCGGCGCGTAAGAAACACCATCCACACACACGAATGCGCCAGCGGCATGAGCGATCGCAGTGATCTCGGTTACCGGATTGATCTCTCCGATCACATTCGAACAATGCGGAAAACAGACCAGACGCACCTTTTCATCTAACAGGTTTTCCAGATCATGCGGGTTCAGCGATCCGGTCTCGGGGTCGATCTGCCATTCCCGGACCTCGATACCCTCCTCAGCAAGGCGGCGCCAGGGACCTGAGTTGGCCTCGTGATCCTGATTGGTCACAATGATCGCCTCTCCGGGTTGCATCCAGCGCCGGAACGCCTGTGCCAATACATAGGTGTTTTGAGTCGTGGAGGGACCAAAGCTCAGCTCGTCAGTATCGACCCCCAGAATCGCTGCCATGCGGACGCGGGCTTCGTCCATTTCCTCACCCGCCAGCCGACTTGCTTCGTAAGGACCGTAGGGTTGCACTTTGCGCTGGGTGTAAAAACGAAACAGGCGATCCAAAACCGGTTTGCAGGTATAGGATCCGCCTGCATTCTCAAAAAACGCCTGCCCTTGAAGGCTAGGTTCGGAAAAGGCCGGAAACTGCGACCGAACGAAATCGATATCGAGAGTGCTCATGGCACGAGGCTCCTTAGATCATGCACGTCAATCCATGAGGACACCGGTGCATGATTCCGGGTCCCTCGGAAATCATGGCGGGTCTTCCAGCCAAGCCTTCGCGTTTGCGATGGCAGCCCCTGCGGTCGCAAAGACCGGGCCAAGTTGCCCAGCGTTCGCGTCCGCGTCAAGCACTTGAATACAGAATGCCCGGTCTTTGGGGACGAGGCTTATCCCTGAACTTTGGTATAGGTACCTTCACCTGCAAGAATACCGCGGAACCCGCCCGGTTCATCCAGGCCGAACACGATCAGCGGCAGGTTATTGTCACGCGCCAGCGCAATAGCCGAGGCATCCATGACCCGCAGACGCTTTGCCAGAACATCATCATAACTGACCGTGTCATAGCGCACTGCATCCGCGTGTTCCTTGGGGTCCTTGTCATACACCCCATCCACACCGTTCTTGCCCATGAATATCGCCTCACAGGCCATTTCATTCGCGCGTAGCGTGGCGGCGGTATCTGTCGTGAAATAAGGGTTACCCGTTCCGGCAGCAAAGATGCACACACGCTTTTTTTCAAGGTGGCGTACAGCGCGGCGGCGGATATAGGGCTCACAAACCTCATCCATGCGAATGGCCGAAATCACACGCGTGAAAACCCCAACTTCCTCAAGTGCTGACTGCATCCCAAGCGCGTTCATAACCGTCGCCAGCATCCCCATATAGTCAGCGGTCGTCCGTTCCATCCCTTGCGCCGAGCCGCTCAGACCGCGGAAAATGTTACCTCCGCCGATGACCATGCAGATTTCGACCCCCAGATCGTGCACGGATTTCACCTCTTGCGCGATGCGCTGAACCGTCGGCGGGTGCAGGCCAAAGCCCTGATCGCCCATAAGCGCCTCGCCTGAAATTTTCAGCATCACGCGACTGTATTTGGTTTTCGGGGTGTCGGTTTCGGGGGAAAGGCTCATGTTGCGCTCCGGGCTGGCACGGGTTTTATTTCGCCGCAAAATGAAGCAAAACCTCTGCGGGTTCAATGCGGATCATGAGGAACAAGGCACTCTTGGATGGCCAACACGAACACATCGCAGATTTGGGACCGCCTGCCCCCCATTCCCACCGATAAACCTGTGCTAATTGCCGGGCCCACAGCCTCGGGCAAATCCGAACTGGCGTTGCGGATCGCTGAAACCTTCGGCGGTGTCATCGTGAATGCCGATGCCAGTCAGGTCTATGCGTGCTGGCAGGTAATTTCAGCCCGGCCATCCGCCGACGACGAAGCGCGCGCACCCCATCGGTTGTATGGGCATATCGCCTATGATCAGGACTATTCCACCGGCCATTGGCTACGCGAGGTCAAACCATTTTTGAGCGGACCTCAACGCCCCATCATAGTGGGTGGAACCGGGCTCTATTTCTCCGCTCTGACAGAAGGTATGGCTGACATACCGGCAACCCCATCCGACATCAGGACCGAGGCGGATCAGCTTACCCTACCCGATCTGATCCGTGGCGTTGACCGCGAAACTCTGGCGGGGATC
Source organism: Ruegeria sp. YTSC325 (assembly GCF_059609525.1). Taxonomy (NCBI): domain Bacteria; kingdom Pseudomonadati; phylum Pseudomonadota; class Alphaproteobacteria; order Rhodobacterales; family Roseobacteraceae; genus Ruegeria; species Ruegeria sp. YTSC325. Next base: position 411,758 of record NZ_JBXWLY010000002.1, on the reverse strand, counting down.
GACACGCAGAACCGCGCACGAGTTCAGCGCGCGTGGGAGGTTCTGCGCGCGACCGGTCGCGGCCTACGCGACTGGCAGAACGACACACCGCCTCCGGTTTTGAACATCGCGGATACAGTGCCCATCGTTTTCGACGTGGACAAACAGTGGTTGCTGAACCGGATCAACCTGCGATTTGATCTGATGCTGGACACCGGCGCATTGCAAGAGGTCAAAGCCATGCGTGCGCACTACGATGCGTCGCTTTCTGCTTTCAAGGCCATCGGAGTTCCCGAGCTTATGGCCTACCTTGACGGCAACATGACACTCGAGGCCGCCCGTGAACGCGCCACAATCTCGACCCGACAATTTGCCAAACGTCAGCGGACATGGTTCCGTGCGCGCATGAAAGACTGGAATCGCGTTGATTTCTCAAAGTGATACCACATTTTTTTGATTGACTACTCAGGCGTGCTTTGTGCCCCGCGCGAATATGTCGAATCCCCTGCCTTCAGACCGATCAGCCAATGTAACGCAGGTCCAGACTCGATCGGTGTTAGCGGCAACCGACCCCGACGAATGTCGTTTTTGTACCCTGAATGACGATTTCGAACGTTGACCTGACCCGATTTCTGGTGCCGAATGAACGCATGGGGATGTTCAGTATCACAAAAACGGAAACCCGAGAGCCTGCCACCCGCGCCTGCCGGGCCTGAGCGGTTCTACATTCAATCATAAAAATCTATGTCACAGGGAGAGACATTAATGACAAAGCAAACCTTGACCGGAGCACCGATGCACTGGGCGGCGGAAATGCATGCACAGGAATTTCGTGACGGCAAGCTCAGCCGGCGGGAGTTCATGGCCCGCGCCACGGCATTGGGTGTCGCTGTTCCTGCCGCCTATGGAATGATCGGCCTAAGCTCACCCGCAGTCGCGCAAGAACCACAGCGCGGCGGCACGATCCGCTACCAGATGGAAGTGCGTGCGCTGAAAGATCCGCGCACCTACGACTGGACACAGATTGCCACCTTCACCGCAGGTTGGCTTGAATATCTGGTTGAATACAACAATGACGGCTCATTCAAACCCATGTTGCTGGAAAGCTGGGAAGCCAATGCTGACGCGACCGAATACACGCTGAACGTGCGTAAAGGCGTCAAGTGGAACAACGGTGACGATTTCACCGCCGAAGACGTCGCGCGCAATATCACCGGCTGGTGCGATGCGACCCTAGAGGGCAATTCCATGGCGTCACGCATGGCGTCTTTGGTCGATGAAGCCACCCAAAAGGCGGCGGACGGTGCCATCACCGTGGTCGACTCGCACACTGTAAAACTGAAATGCAACGCCCCGGATATTACCATCATCCCAGGCATGGCAGACTATCCGGGTGCCATTGTTCACAGCAGCTTTGACGCAAACAACATGCTGGCCAACCCGATCGGTACTGGATTTATGATCCCGGAAAGCCACGAAGTTGGCGTTAAGGGCGTGCTGGTGCGTAACGAAGGCTTTGACTGGTGGGGATATGAGGCCGGCAAAGGCGGCTATATCGACCGGATCGAGTTCATCGACTACGGCACCGACCCTGCCGCGTTCCTAGCTGCATACGAAGCCGAAGAAATCGACATGAATTGGGAGTCGGTGGGCGAATTCGTCGACATCTTTGATGGTATCGGTCTGGTGCGCTCGGAAATCCCGTCTGGCTTTACCATCGTCATCCGCCCGAACCAGCTGGCCGAGGACGATAGCGGCAACAAGATCTACGGCGACAAGCGGGTTCGTCAGGCGCTGGCAATGGCCGTCAACAATGAGGTCTGCCTAGAGCTGGGCATGTCTGGCTATGGTATTCCTGCGGAAAACTGCCACGTGGGTCCGATGCACCCCGAGTACGACTCGGCCGTGACCCGTATCCCTTATGATCCGGCAGGTGCAAAAGCCCTGATGGAAGAAGCGGGTATGGCTGATTTCGAGCACGAAGTTCAGTCCATCGACGATGACTGGCGCCGGAACACCACTGCGGCTGTTGTTGCACAACTTAACGATGCCGGGATCAAGGCCAAACACACGATCCTTCCGGGCTCGACCTTCTGGAACGACTGGACGAAATACGCATTCTCCTCGACCAACTGGAACCACCGTCCTCTGGGCACGCAAGTTCTGGCATTGGCCTACAAGTCGGGTGTTGCATGGAACGAATCCGGTTTCGCCAACGAAGAGTTCGACAAACTGCTGGCCGAGGCGAACTCGATCGCAGATGTGGACAAACGCCGCGAAGTGATGGCCAAGCTGCAGGCGATCATGATCGAAGAAGGCGTGACCATCCAGCCTTACTGGCGCACAGCGATGCGTCACCATCGCGACAACATGGTCGGTGTCGAAAAGCACATCGCGGACCTTCCGCAGCTTTATAAATTCGGCCTCGTTTCCTAAGCCGAACAACACAAGGCCGCGCCTGACGGGCGCGGCCTTTTCATCCTGACGACGGCGACCAAAACAACAGCGATGCGCACGGTCCGGCGACCGATGCGCGAGCCTACCAACAGGGGCTAACATGGGATTATTCATCTTAAGGCGCGTCGGCATCATGCTTTTGACAGCGCTGTGCCTTACCTTTCTGGTCTTCTACCTGACGAACCTTTATCCGAACCTCGAAAAACTTGCGAAGACGCAGGGCAACTTCCGTATGTCCGACGAGCAGGTCGAGAGCTTTCTGGAAAAAGGTGGATACCTGCAGTCAACCCCCGTGAAATACGGTGAATGGTTGGGAATCCTGCCATCTTATCGGCACACGAATGAGGACGGCACAATTCAGGGCAGATGTATCTTGCCCGGCAAGACTGCCGAAGAGTCTCCGAATTTCTGTGGTATTCTGCAGGGGTACTGGGGCTATTCGACCGTGTTCAAAGAAGAGGTCTCGACCGTTGTCGGGACACGTCTTGCCCTGACCGGACGGCTGATGTTCTGGGTGATGCTGCTAATGGTGCCGTCAGCTCTGATCTTGGGTATTTTGGCGGGTATGAAGGAAGGCTCGGCCACCGACCGGACGCTTTCGACCTTTGCCATCACAACAACGGCAACGCCGGAATACGTATCAGGCGTGATCTTCATCGCGATCTTCACGTCCTCTGCCGTGGGGCTAAAATGGTTCAAGGGCACGGCCACACAGGCGATGGAGAATCCGACGTTTGAGAATTTCTTCTTACCCGTGCTGACAATCGCGCTTTATGGGATGGGCTATATCGCCCGGATGACCCGCGCCTCGATGACCGAGGTGATGACCGCGCAGTACATCCGAACCGCGCGCCTGAAGGGTGTCTCGTTCCCGAACATCGTGATGAAACATGCGTTGCGCAATGCGCTGATCGCCCCCTTCACCGTCATCATGCTGCAGTTCCCATGGCTGCTGAACGGTGTCGTGATCGTCGAGACCTTGTTCAACTACAAGGGCTTTGGCTGGGCATTGGTTCAGGCAGCAGGCAACAACGACATCCAATTGCTGCTGGCGATCTCGGTCGTGTCAGTCTTTGTGGTGCTGGTGACCCAGCTGATATCGGATATCGGCTATGTCTACCTGAACCCGCGCATTCGTATTTCGTGAGGAGGCAGAGATCATGGAACCATTAACCTGGACCGGCTCTATTGCCTTCCTGAACCCGCTTTTGGCGATTGCGCTCGTTCTTATGGCCGCATCGATCCTGGCTTGGATATTGGCCAGTATCGTTCTGCCCGAACCTCAGATGACGGTGAACCCCGACGGGACGCTGACATCGGGATCTGGCATACGAAACCTAATCCAAGCCCTGATGCGATACAGCTTTCTGGCAAGCGTCGCGCTTGCTGTTGCCTATATCGTCTTGGGCATTTTGATGGGAACCAGCGCAGGTATCATCGGCGCAATGATGCAGCAATTCCTGCCCGTCTGGTTTTCGTTGATCCTGCTGTACGCAATGTCCATCGCGTTCAAACGCAAATTGGGACTATATGGCAAGCTGTTTGACAGTCCAATTGGCATGATCGGCTTTGGCCTTGTGATGTTCTGGGTTTTCACCGGGATTTTTGGCGCGCTTGACCTGATCGTGACGCATGACTCGCTATCACAAGTCTCAGGGATGAAGAACAAAGTGCCCGGAACGCCTTTGCCCAGCGTGGAGGACGGAGAATATGCGTGGTACCTGCTGGGGGGCGATAACCTGGCCCGCGACGTCTTTAGCCGAATGGTCAAGGGCGCGTGGATTGTGGTGCAGATCGCGCCTCTGGCGACGATGTTTGCCTTCATGGTCGGGATCACGCTGGGCTTGCCTGCAGGTTACTACGGTGGGCGGCTGGACACATTGCTGTCTTTCCTTGCGAACCTGATCCTCGCCTTCCCGGTCATTTTGCTGTTCTACTTACTGGTGACGCCCGAGATCGTGGCAACCGGTGTTCCAAACTACATGGCCGCTGTCCTTTTCATCTTTCCGATCATCTTTCTTGGGGTGCTATTGAACTCGCGCTATTACACACGGCCGACGTTCCGAACGCCTCTTTTGATTGGTGTTCTGGGAGTCGCGCTCTGGCTGTACCTGTCGCTGATTTCGACAGGTGGGTATGTGGTTAACACCGACGCCTACGGCATTTGGGGTCTGCCAACCTTTCTGGACCTTTTCGACGTTCCAGCTGGCATCCTTGTGGTCTTCGTTTCGGTGGTCTTCGTGAACTCACCCACTGTGTTCCGCATCGTGCGAGGGTTGGCGATGGACATCAAAACCCGCGACTATGTCGCCGCGGCTCAGACGCGGGGTGAAGGACCATGGTACATCATGCTGTGGGAAATCCTGCCCAACGCGCGCGGCCCTCTGATCGTCGATTTCTGTCTGCGGATAGGATATACTACGATCCTTTTGGGTACCTTGGGCTTCTTTGGCCTGGGTCTGCCGCCAGAAAGTCCGGATTGGGGGTCGACCATCAATGAAGGGCGCAAGCTGTTGTCGGTCTATCTGCACCCTGCCCTTCCTCCGGCGTTGGCGCTGTTGTCATTGGTTCTCGGTTTGAACCTGCTGGCAGACGGTCTGCGCGAAGAAAGTCTGAAGGATTGATGTGAAAGCGGCCGGGGGGCCAGCCCCCCGGACCCCCCGAGATATTTTCAGCCAGATGAAGGGGATCCCCTGACTCTCGCGAGGAGAAAACAAGATGAACAAACTGGCGGATTATGATGGGCCAATTCTTGAGATCGATAAGTTGTCGATTTCGTTTTTCACCCGTCTGAGGGAAATCCCCGCTGTCATGGACTTCTCGGTCAGTGTGCAGCCCGGCGAAGCGGTTGGTCTGGTCGGCGAATCCGGCTGCGGCAAATCTACTGTGGCTCTGGGCGTTATGCAGGACCTTGGCAAGAACGGGCGGATCGTGGGTGGAACGATCAAGTTCAAGGGACGTGATCTAGCCGAGATGAGCTCGGACGAGTTACGCGACATTCGCGGCAATGAGATCGCGATGATTTATCAGGAACCAATGGCGTCGCTGAACCCGGCCATGAAGATCGGCAAGCAGTTGATGGAAGTACCGATGATCCACGAAGGCGTGAGCACGGATGAGGCCTATGCCCGCGCGCTTGAAGTGGTAACAGATGTCCGCCTTCCCGACCCTGAACGGATGCTGAACTCTTTTCCACATCAGCTTTCAGGCGGTCAGCAGCAGCGGATCGTTATTGCGATGGCGCTGATGTCTAAACCGGCTTTGTTGATACTGGACGAACCAACAACAGCACTGGACGTGACCGTCGAGGCCGCCGTAGTCGAATTGGTCAAGGATCTGGGCAAGAAATATGGCACTTCGATGCTATTTATCTCGCACAATCTGGGACTGGTGCTTGAGACCTGTGACCGTCTGTGCGTGATGTATTCCGGCGAGGCGGTTGAACGCGGCTCAATCCATGACGTGTTCGACGAGATGCAGCACCCGTATACGCAGGCACTGTTCCGGTCGATCCCCCTGCCAGGTGCAGACAAGAACGCGCGGCCTTTGGTGGCGATCCCCGGGAACTTCCCGTTGCCGCATGAGCGTCCTCCGGGATGTAACTTTGGACCACGTTGCGATTATTTCGAAGAAGGTCGTTGCGACGCACAAGACATTCTGATGGAGGCCGTACCCGGCAATGATCGCCATCACACACGTTGCCTAAAGTTCAAGGAAATCAACTGGAACGCGCCGATCACCGTGTCTGAGCAGAAGGAAAAGGCCGAAATCGGTCGGACCGTTCTGAAGATGGACAACCTCAAGAAATACTATGAAGTTGCGGCGAATGCACTGTTTGGTGGTGGTGCCACAAAGGTGGTTAAAGCCAATGAAACGCTCAGCTTCGAAGCACATGAATCCGAGACACTTGCGATTGTTGGAGAATCCGGTTGCGGTAAGTCCACGTTTGCCAAGGTTCTGATGGGGTTGGAAACCGCGACAGATGGGCAGATCCTTCTGGACAACCGCAATATCGAGGCCGTGCCCATCGAGGAACGCGATGCCAAGACCGTTGGCGAGGTTCAAATGGTCTTCCAGAACCCGTTCGACACGCTAAATCCCTCAATGACTGTTGGTCGCCAGATCATTCGGGCGCTTGAGATTTTCGGTGTTGGCAACTCGGAGGCTGAACGCAAGAAGCGGATGCTCGAGCTTCTGGATCTTGTGAAACTGCCACGCGCATTTGCAGATCGGATGCCGCGCCAGTTGTCAGGAGGACAAAAACAGCGCGTGGGCATTGCCCGCGCCTTTGCCGGAGATGCGCGGATTGTTGTGGCAGATGAGCCGGTCTCGGCGCTGGATGTCTCAGTGCAGGCAGCAGTGACAGACCTGTTGATGGAAATTCAGCGCGAACACAAAACCACCCTGCTGTTCATCAGCCATGATCTTTCGATTGTGCGCTATCTCAGCGACCGGGTGATGGTGATGTATCTGGGCCATGTGGTCGAGTTGGGCACAACAGATCAGGTTTTTGCTCCTCCCTACCACCCCTATACCGAGGCGCTGCTGAGCGCGGTTCCGATTGCGGACACCTCGGTCGAAAAGCAGCATATCGTGTTGGAGGGCGACATCCCGTCAGCCATGAACCCACCCCCCGGTTGCCCATTCCAAACGCGGTGTCGTTGGAAATCCGAAGTACCCGGCGGCTTGTGCGAAGAAAAAGTACCGCCTGTGAAAACTCTGGCCGAAGGCCATCAGGTCAAATGTCACCTGGCGGAAGATATTCTGGCGCGGATGGAACCCGTCATCAAAGTTGCGGCGGAGTAAATCATAAACCCAATTGGACCGGCAGCAATGCCGGTCTAGGCTAGGATAGAGAAGTAAGGTTAACTTCCCCAGATTATACGAACGTAGTTCTGCGTCTCTTTGTAAGGCGGCACACCACCATGTTTTTCAACGGCTTTTGGTCCGGCATTATATGCCGCCAACGCAAGGCGCCAGGATTTAAACTTGCGGTATTGCCAAGACAGATAGCGCGCACCGCCTTCCAAATTCTGTTTCGGGTCGTGAGGGTTTACGCCCAACAACCGTGCTGTTCCGGGCATAAGTTGGGCCAACCCCAGCGCGCCTTTGTGCGACACTGCTTGGGGGTTCCACCCGCTTTCCTGCTGAACAAGCCGTAGGAACAGATCCTCCGGAACGTTATGCTTTCGCGCAGCTTGCCGTGCGAGTGACACAAATTCACCTTTGTATTTTCCGGTATAACGCTGATTGAACTGGCCTTTGGGCCTTTTGGGCTTTAGACGCTCTGAATCTCGGTACTGTGTCGCGGCGCGTGTATCCAAAACCTTGGATTGTTTCAGAAAAATGTCTTTCCGGCTCTTGGTTGACAACGTGTCAGCCGATGCTGAAACGGAAACCAGCGCAAGAAAAAGAACTGAAAAACCAATCACCAAAAACCGCATTAACGCCAGTCCTGCATTTTCACGAACCCGATTGAGTATAGGTATTTCAGCCAATAATGAAAGCATGGTTAATCCAGCCTTGGTAAATTCCTGCTTATCTCAATACCCATCAACTGTGTTTTAACCATGACGCAGGCCGTATAGGGTCGCAGTGAGAATTGGCGTCAGATTCGGACGCATACTGTTAGATAAAGAACGGGGACGTATATGGCAGGCTCAGTCAACAAGGTCATTCTGGTAGGAAATCTAGGTCGCGATCCTGAAGTGCGCTCATTCCAGAATGGTGGCAAAGTGTGTAACCTGCGTATCGCCACCTCAGAGACCTGGAAAGACCGCAACACCGGCGAACGCCGCGAGCGTACCGAGTGGCACTCGGTCGCCATTTTCTCGGAGCCTCTGGCACGGATTGCCGAGCAATATCTGCGTAAAGGCAGCAAAGTGTATATCGAAGGCCAACTGGAAACCCGGAAGTGGCAGGACCAATCGGGTCAGGATCGCTACTCGACCGAAGTTGTCTTGCGTCCCTACCGGGGCGAGCTGACCCTGCTTGATGCCCGAGGCGAAGGTGGCGGTGGCGGCGGCTATGGTGGTGGCCAGTCAGGTGGATACGGCGGCGGTCAGGCTGGCGGCGGCTATGGTGATCCGTACGGCGCACCATCCAGCGCTCCTGCCCCGGCCTCTAGCGGAATCGACGACGACGAGATTCCGTTCTAAGTAAAACGGAGACATATCATGACATGGTCCTTCTCACTCGGCCGGATATTGGGGTCGGAATTGAGGGTCCATGTCACCTTTTTCCTACTGCTCGCCTGGGTCGGTTTCGCCGCCTACTCCAACGGAGGTCTCGAGGCGGCCGTTGAAAACCTGATTTTCGTGTTGGCGTTGTTTGCCTGTGTGGTCGCTCATGAATTTGGCCACGCCCTGATGGCAAGGCGGTACGGGATCAAGACTCCGGACATCACTCTGTTACCGATCGGCGGTTTGGCGCGTCTCGAGCGGATGCCGGAAAACCCGTTGCAAGAGGTCTGGGTCGCTTTGGCAGGCCCCGCGGTGAATATCGTGATCTGGATCGTTTTGGTCTTGCTTGGTGCCAACATGCCGATTGAAACGATGGCGCAGATTGACAGCACGACGCCGGGTCTGATGAACCGTCTGGCCTATGTGAACCTGCTGCTGGCTGTGTTCAACATGATCCCCGCCTTTCCAATGGATGGCGGGCGCGTGTTCCGCGCTTTGTTGTGTCTAAAAATGGACCGGGTCAAAGCCACAAGGGTCGCTGCGTTAGCTGGTCAGGCGGTTGCGGTGGGGTTTGGCTTTCTGGGTCTCAGCACAGGAAATCCGCTGCTGGTCTTGATCGCAGTGTTCGTCTTCGTTGCCGCCAATGCAGAAAGTCAGGATGTGACCATGCGCGCAGTCGCGCGGCAGGTACAGGCGCGCGACGCCATGATTACCGAGTTCCACGCGCTATCACCAAACGACACGCTAGCGACCGCCGCCCAAGCTGTCATCCACACGACGCAACACGAGTTTCCGGTAATGTCTGACGGCGGCGAATTACTCGGCTTTGTCACACGCAACCGATTGTTTGCCGCGCTTGCTGATGAAACGCCCCGGTCCAACCCAGCAACGTCGATCATGGAGACGGACGTTCCAACAGTCCGCCTGACCGACGGGCTTGAGGCGGTGTTGGACGGGCTGCACAAAGGTGCTCCGGCCATTGCGGTCTGTACACAGACGGGCGCAATGGTCGGATATATCACGCGCGAAAACATCGGCGAGTTGATGGTGATCCGCAGCCGCTGATCAGGCTGTTGCCAGCGCGTCCTGAAGCACCGACAACACGGCGTCGCGCGGCACATCCGACGTGACGAAAGCCTGACCAATCCCGCGCGCCAGAATGAATCGCAACTGACCGTCTATGACCTTCTTGTCCTGCGCCATCAGATTGACCAATGCCTCGGCCCCCGGAAGCTCTCCGGGAATGTCGGCCAGGTCGGTCTTCATCCCCATCGCGCGCAGATGCGCCCGAACGCGGCTTGGGTCTTCTTGCGAACAGAGGCCCAGACGAGAGGACAGCTCAAAGGCCAGCGCGCAGCCGATGGCCACGCCTTCTCCATGCAACAGGCGGTCCGAATACCCAGTCGCAGCCTCAAGCGCATGACAGAAAGTGTGACCCAGATTGAGCAAGGCGCGATCGCCCTGCTCGGTCTCATCCCTTTCCACGATATCAGCTTTCATTTGCACTGAACGGGTCACAGCACGCACACGTGCTGCCATATCACCACCCGAGACCTTGGTCCCGCTTTCTTCAAGCCACTCGAAGAAATCGGCGTCACCCAGCAGCCCGTATTTGACCACCTCGCCATATCCGGACAAGAAATCCCGATCCGTCATTGTGCTCAGAACCGAGGTGTCGGCCAACACCAGCGAAGGCTGATGGAACGCCCCGATAAGGTTCTTACCCTGTGGCGCGTTTATGCCGGTCTTGCCGCCGACCGAACTGTCCACCTGCGCCAGCAGCGAGGTCGGGATTTGCACGAACCGAACACCGCGCCGCAAAACGGCTGCGGCAAAGCCTGCAAGGTCGCCGATCACGCCGCCGCCAAACGCGATGACAACATCCCGGCGCTCGACCTTCTCGGCCAGCAGCCACTCGACCGCGCGTTCAAAATGAGGCCAGCTTTTGGTTGCCTCACCCGCAGGCAGGGCCAATGCCGACATCTCGATCCCCGCCGAGGCCAACCCATCGCGCAGGGCATCCAGATGCAAGGCAGCCACATTTTCATCGGTCAAAACGGCGACCTTGGGCCTGTGCAGCAGCGGAGCGATCCGTGTCCCGGATTTCGCCAGCAGATCCGGCCCTATTTCGACGTCATACGAGCGCTCGCCCAGTGCAACATGTACGGTTTGGTGCATTTAAGTCCGTTCCAAAACATCGGGTCGCGTCAGCAATGCGTCCACAACCCGGTCCACCATATTATCTATCGAGGTTTCTCCGTCCGACGTAACCGTCAGATCCGCTTGCGCATAAACCGGCACGCGATCCTCATAGAGGGCGCGCAATGTCGCATAAGGGTCTGCCGTGCGCAGCAAAGGGCGCGTGTCCTTGTGCTTGACCCTGTTCCACAGCACGTTCAGATCGGCCCTGAGCCAGACCGATACGCCCCTCTCTGTGATCATCTGGCGGTTATGCCCGGCCAAGAACGCCCCCCCGCCCGTTGAAAGGATGCCTTTTTCCTCGTCCAGAAGCCGCCCGATCACCTGACTTTCCTTGTCACGAAAGAACGGCTCGCCGTCGCGTTCGAAAATCTCGGGGATGGTCATGTTGGCCGCCGATTCGATTTCGGCATCACTGTCGAGGAACGGAACCGCCAGTCGCGCCGCCAAAGCGCGGCCGACCGCGGTCTTTCCCGCCCCCATCATGCCCACCAGAACAACCGTTTTGTGCAATAGAAGGCCCGGAGCACGGACTTTCGCATCGGTATTATGCTTAATTTCGCTCATTTCAACGTGAATGACGTGATCTTAAGAAAAATGCCAGCTATAACTGGGACAAAACAGAAAAATGAGGCGATGTTGAGCGATGGGCCGTCTGATAAAATTCCTGATATATCTGATCTGCCTGTGTTTTATCGGGTTGGTGGGCTACGCGTATCTAGGTCCTTTCTTTGGCGTTGATTTTTCGGCCCCGCAGGAAGAAGTGCGCGAGCCGGTCATTCTGAATGTGGATTAAGGCCGCAGCGGCTGCGATGCTGCTGGCCAGTGCGGCACAGGCGCAGCAGGAACCTTTATCTGTGATCGACTGGCTGAGCCAGCCACCGGACAACCTGCCCGGCACTGTTCTGCTGGAACCGCCTGTATCGGATTCCGGGTTGCAACCGGGTGTGGAAGTCACTCCGCTTGAGGCGTTGTCCCAGCCCTTGGGATTGGTGTCGTCGTCGGTGACAGGCCTTCCGGTGGATGTGTGGCAAAACAGCGATCCCGCACGGTTGGCGGAACTGATCGGTCACGTGCCGGTCAAATACAACCCGGCCATGCAACGCCTGCTTTTCACTCTGTTGCTTACCGAAGCTCGTGCGCCATCCGGACCCGATGCCGAGGAGACCTTGCTGCTGGCGCGGCTGGACCGGTTGATGCAGCTTGGCGCAGCTGATCCCGCGCAGTCTCTGGTGCAACTTGCCGGTCCGACGGACACCCGCGACCGGTTCCAACGCTGGTTTGATGCCACCCTTCTGACCGGAGACGAAGATAGAAGTTGCACAGCGCTGATCGCGCAACCGCATCTGTCTCAGGACTACGAAGCCCAGATATTCTGCAAGGCCCGGCGTGGCGATTGGACCTCAGCCGCGCTGACGTTAGAGGCAGCTCATGCGTTGCAGATTCTTCCGGAAATGGACCTTGCCTTGCTGGACAGGTTCCTCAGCCCCGAGCTGTTCGAAGACGCCGAATACCTACCGCAACCCGAGCGCCCCGACCCGCTTACATTCCGACTGTATGAAGCAATTGGCGAGCGCTTGCCCTCGACTTCGCTGCCGCGCGCCTTTGCCAATGCCGATCTGCGAGATGTGGCCGGATGGAAAGCACAGATCGAAGCAGCCGAACGACTGACTCGCGTCGGTGCTTTGACGCCCAACCAGTTGCTTGGGCTATATACCGAACGCTCTCCGGCTGCATCCGGAGCGGTCTGGGACCGCGTCGCCGCCGTTCAACGTTTTGAAAGTGCGTTGGACTCCGGTAAAGTCGGCGCGATCGCGCAGTCCCTACCCACCGTGTGGGAGCAGATGCGCAGCGTGGGGCTTGAAGTTCCATTCGCCGAGCTTTTTGCGAACCGGCTGTCAAAAGTCACATTGACCGACCCAGCCGCCGAGGAATTGCGCTGGCGTATTCTGTTGCTGTCCGATCTTTACGAAACCGCTGCCCTGGCTGTTCCTGACCAAGGGGAAGAGAACCAATTCCTCGCAGCTTTGGCTCAGGGTGATCCTGGACGCGCGCGCTCTCCATCGCCTTTGGCAGACGCTGTCGCGCAGGGTTTTGCCTGGGCCGCACCCGTTCCCGCCGATATCGACCGTTTGCTAAGCGACGGACAACTGGGTGAAGCCGTCCTTGAGACGATGGAGTTGTTCGCACATGGGTCACGCGGCAACCTCGTGGACCTTTCAGCCGCCATCGCAACCCTGCGGAGGGTTGGTCTTGAAGACACGGCCCGTCGCGCTGCGCTGAACCTTTTGATCCTACAGGGCACATGACCATGGTAGCCCCGGCCTCGCACGACCTTTGGATTTCAACCTTTCTTCAGGCGCAAGCGGCCGAGCTTGGGGCGTCACCCAATACATTGCTGGCATATGGGCGCGACCTGAAAGACTTCGCCGCGTGGCTCGAGCGTCGAAAAACCACCTTTGATCAGGCGGACCGCGACAGAATCGAACGTTATCTGATCGATTGTGACGCGCAGGGATTGTCCCAATCCACCCGCGCAAGACGGCTGTCCGCGATCAAGCAGCTTTACCGTTTTGCATTCGAGGAAAGCTGGCGTGAGACCAACCCCGCCATCCAGATAAAAGGACCGGGTCGCCAAAAACGCCTGCCGAAAACTCTGGACGTGCCGGAAGTTGACCGTTTGCTGCAAGCCGCGCGTGAAACTGGTCGCACCGAAACCGACCGCATCCGCAACACTTGTTTGATGGAAGTTCTTTATGCAACCGGCATGCGCGTGACCGAGTTAGTCTCACTGCCGGTGTCTTCCGCACGAGGTGACCCACGAATGTTGTTGGTTCTGGGTAAAGGCGGGAAAGAGAGGATGGTGCCGCTGTCGCCCCCAGCCCGCGAGGCGCTGGCGCTATGGCTTAAAACGCGGGACGAGGCCGAAGACCAATTGGTGGCCGATGGCGGGCAAAGGTCGCGGTTCCTGTTTCCCTCGCGCGGCAAATCGGGTCATCTGACGAGGCACATGTTCTTTCACCTGATCAAAGAGCTTGCGGTTCAGGGCGGCGTGTCGCCAGAAAAAGTCACTCCGCACACTCTGCGTCATGCGTTTGCCACACATCTTTTGGCAAACGGGGCCGATCTGCGATCGATCCAGACGTTACTGGGTCACGCCGATGTCGCGACCACGGAAATCTACACGCATGTATTGGACGAACGCCTTGCGGAGTTGGTGTTGGAGCATCACCCGCTTGCCAAAGAGCCGCAGGACAAAGGCTAACCCCTTGATCCGCCGGGGCCGCGCCCCCATAACGAATGAAGCAACACCAACCTACAAGGACCAATGGAACCCTCACCCTCTATGATCGACGGCGCATTCTGGTTTACCACAAGCGCTATTCTGCTTTTGCTTGTCCTGTCGGGCTTTTTCTCGGGTTCTGAAACAGCATTGACTGCCTCATCGCGCGGTAAGTTGCGGGCGCAGGCCGACAAAGGGTCTCGCGGCGCACAAAAGGCGCTGGATATCACCGACGACAACGAACGTCTCATCGGCTCGGTCCTGCTTGGCAACAACCTGGTCAACATCCTGGCGGCATCTTTGGCGACTGCTTTGTTCACCAAACTGTTCGGGGAAAGTGGCGTGGCTTTGGCGACGCTGGTGATGACCCTGCTGGTGCTGATTTTTGCCGAGGTGCTGCCAAAAACCTATGCCATCACAAACGCGGAAAAAGCGGCATCTTTGGTGGCACCCATTATCAGTGTCGTTGTCACCGTATTCTCGCCTGTTGTGGCAGCAGTACGTCTGTTGGTGCGCGGCGTTTTGCGCCTCTTCGGCGTTCGGATCGATCCCGACAGCAACATTCTGGCTGTCCGGGAAGAGATCGCCGGTGCATTGCAACTGGGACACTCGGAAGGTGTGGTCGAAAAGGAAGACCGCGACCGAATTCTTGGCGCGCTCGATCTGGGTGACCGCGCAGTTGAAGAGATCATGCTGCACCGCTCGAACATCGAGATGATTGACGCAGACGACGCGCCCGAGGCGATCCTTCAACAATGTCTTAAAAGTCCTCACACCCGCCTGCCCGTCTTTCGGGACGAACCCGAGAACATCGTAGGCGTCGTCCACGCCAAGGACCTGTTTCGTGCCATGTATGCCCACGCTGGGGATCGCGAAAGCCAGCCGAACCAGTTGGAGAGCTTCGATATCTCGAAGGTGGCCAACGATCCGTATTTCGTGCCCGAAACCACCACTCTTGACGATCAGATGCGAGAATTCCTGCGGATGCACAGCCATTTTGCGCTGGTCGTGGATGAGTATGGTTCGTTGCGCGGATTGATCACGCTCGAGGATATTCTGGAAGAGATCGTTGGTGAGATCGCGGACGAGTTTGATCTGGAAGAAGATGTCCCCGTCACGCGCACAGATGATGGTCAATATCTGGTTGAAGGCGCGATGACGATCCGTGACGTGAACCGGGCAATGGAATGGTCCCTGCCGGACGAAGAGGCAAACACCGTCGCGGGTCTTGTCATTCACGAGGCGCAGATGATCCCCATCGTAGGTCAGGTCTTTTCCTTCCACGGCTTCCGTTTCGAGGTCACCGCACGCGAGGGCAATCGGATCACCGAGCTCAAAATCCGACCGTTGTAACGAACAATCCGCGACACCTGGTGTCGGGAACGGAACAGTAAACCCGCACCCGCCCTTGCAGGTTCGGGTAAATGCGGATGGAGGCGAGGACGTGAAGACGACAACGCAAGTGGCAGTTATCGGCGGCGGCGTCGTCGGCTGTTCAGTCCTTTATCACCTGACCAAGCTGGGATGGTCCGACGTTATGCTATTGGAACGCTCGGAACTTACCAGCGGGTCCACGTGGCACGCGGCGGGCGGGTTTCACACGCTGAACGGCGACACCAATATGGCCGCGCTGCAGGGCTATACGATCCGCCTGTACAAAGAACTGGAAGAGATTACCGGCATGTCATGTGGCCTGCACCATGTTGGCGGGATCACTTTGGCGGACAATCAGGATCGGTTCGACATGTTGTTGGCCGAACGCGCCAAGCACCGCTTCATGGGGCTGGAAACCGAGATCGTCGGACCGGATGAAATCAGGAAAATTGCGCCAATTACCAATACGGACGGCATCATAGGCGCGCTTTATGATCCCCTGGACGGGCATCTGGACCCATCCGGCACAACTCATGCCTATGCCAAGGCTGCGCGCATGGGTGGGGCCACGATTGAAACCCATTGCATGGTGCACGAAACCCTGCAACGGCGGGATGGCACTTGGAATGTGGTCACCGACAAGGGCATCATTCACGCGGAGCACGTGGTGAATGCAGGCGGCCTATGGGCGCGCGAGGTCGGGGCGATGGCGGGCGTTTATTTCCCGCTGCACCCGATGGAGCATCAGTATCTGGTCACCGACACGATCCCTCAGATAGAAGCTATTATTGATGCGGGCGGAGAGCATCCGCATGTGATGGACCCAGCCGGAGAAAGCTATTTGCGACAGGAAGGGCGCGGGCTTTGCATCGGGTTTTATGAACAACCCTGCAAGCCTTGGGCCGTGAATGGGACGCCTTGGGAGTTCGGGCATGAATTACTGCCCGACGACTATGACAAGATCACCGATAGTATCGAGTTCGCATATCGCCGCTTCCCGGTCCTAGCCGAAGCCGGGGTGAAGTCGGTAATCCACGGGCCTTTCACCTTTGCGCCGGACGGGAACCCTCTGGTCGGCCCCGTCCCAGGGTTGCGCAACTACTGGTCTGCCTGTGGTGTAATGGCGGGCTTCAGCCAGGGCGGTGGCGTGGGTCTGACGCTGGCGCAATGGATGATCGAAGGCGAGCCCGAGCGCGATGTCTTTGCCATGGACGTGGCCCGGTTCGGCGACTGGATCAGCCCGGGCTATACTCGCCCCAAGGTGATCGAGAACTATCAGAAACGCTTTAGCGTTTCCTACCCGAACGAGGAACTGCCCGCCGCGCGCCCCAATCGAACCACGCCGATGTATGACATCTTCACCGATCTGGGTGCGGTCTGGGGTCAGCAATACGGGCTGGAGGTTCCAAACTATTTCGCCCAGCATGGTGAGCCCGAATACGAAACACCTTCATTCCGCCGGTCTGACGCATTTGCGGCCACTGGACGTGAGGTGCATGCGGTGCGCAATGCAGTGGGTATCAACGAGGTCCACAACTTCGGCAAATACCGTATCACCGGCCCTGATGCGCGAACATGGCTTAATCGGATCATGGCCGGGCGTATCCCGCAGCCTGGTCGCCTGTCACTGACGCCGATGCTGTCACCCAAAGGCAAGCTGATCGGGGATTTCACCGTATCTTGCCTGGATGAGACCGATTTCCGCCTGACCGCATCTTATGGCGCGCAAGCATTTCATATGCGGTGGTTCCTGCAGCATCAGGAAGGCGATGTTCACATCGAAAACATCAGCGATCGCCTGAACGGGTTTCAGATTGCTGGCCCCAAGGCTACGGAAGTTCTAGCGGCGTTTACCCGAGACGACCTCTCGGACCTGCGTTTCATGGATGTCCGCCGAATGACCTTCGGTATGACTGACTGTATCGTGCAACGTGTAAGCTACACCGGAGATCTGGGTTACGAGATCTACTGCGATCCGATGGCGCAGCGGCAGCTTTGGTGGACGCTCTGGCAAGCCGGAGAGCCGCTCGGCATGACCCCTTTCGGTATGCGGGCCATGATGAGCCTGCGTCTGGACAAGTTCTTTGGGTCATGGATGCGAGAATACTCGCCCGACTACACCCCAGGTGAAACCGGGTTGGATCGGTTCATTTCATTCTCGAAACCTGATGACTTCATCGGACGTGCCGCCGCAGAATTAGAGCGCTCGGAAAAACCTGCGCGCAGGTTGGTTTCCTTCATCGTTGATGCCGAAGACGCCGACGTGAATGCCTATGAACCGATTTGGCTACAGGGTGAGGTTGTGGGCTTCTGCACCTCGGGTGGGTATTCCCACCATGCGCAACAATCGGTTGCTTTGGGTTTCCTTCCTGTTGAACACATCGCGGAGGGAACAGAGGTCGAGATCGAAATTCTTGGTCAAATGCGTAAGGCCCGGATGGTGTCGACGCCTTTGTTTGATGGTGACGGAACCCGAATGCGGGGATGACATCAGCCAGCCAGAACGTCATTCTAGGCACATGAAAAAAATACCAATTATCTTGCTGGCTGCCGGTCAGTCCAAGCGCATGCGTGGACAGGACAAATTGCTGCAACAAGTGGACGGCATGACCCTGATGCGCCGATCTGCGCTAACTGCAATGGATGCCGGAGAGGTGTTCGTCGCGCTGCCCCCAAGGCCACATGATCGGTATGCCGCATTGCACGGGCTGGACCTGCACAGGATCGAGGTTGTCGATGCCGCGGAAGGGATGAATGCCAGTTTACGCCGTGCATTGGCTCAAATCCCAAACGATGTCCCGGCGGTCATGGTTTTATTGGCCGATCTGCCCGAGATCACGGCGCAGGACATAACCGCAGTCTTGTCCGCCGTGATCGATCACCCTGACCACCTGATTTGGCGCGGAGCCACAGCCTCGGGTAAGCCCGGTCATCCGGTGGTTTTTGACCAAAGTCTGTTTTCCGAGCTTAGCACCCTGTCCGGTGATGAAGGAGCCCAATCCGTTGTGCGTGCCCATTTGGACAAGGTTTTCTTGCGGCCCCTACCCGGCGAACATGCGTTACTGGATTTGGACACACCCGAGGATTGGGCAAGATGGCGCAATCAACGTTAAGTCAAAAGTAACACGGCCCGGTCTTTCCAGACCGGGCCGGTACCCAAAGCGGGACTACCACGTTTCACACGTTCCAAAAGCGCAGCCAAAAATGCCTGTAGCACCTTGGCTATTCCGCTGCCGAACCTAAACAAGACCCCCTCGTTAACATGCCGCTGAGCGCTTCTGGTAACAGTGATGAGCTTTTGGCACCCCCTAGTGCCATCAGCTTCCCCTCGCTTGGGCATGCCTATCGTCACCGATCCGCCCCGCGCAAACAACGCTAAAACAGGAATTTCGGTTAATTTTCGACATATCAGAATGGTTTTTCCGCAACATCTCTGAAATCGGCAATCTACCTAAAGATGTTTATTAACCCCCGATGAATGCAGGGAAATTCGAATATGATCAGATCTATATGAAAATTGATTTATGTTGTTCATGGTTGTTTGCGGTTAAGTGGTCTTTTCACCAGAACAGACCACAACCTAAAGGCGATATTAGGGAATGTAAAAACCCCCTTGCATCATTTGTTATCGAATTTGTCTCAATTCTTCACTTTTCTCTTTCTGGCCCCTTATTAGGAAACAATTTGGAAGATTCGCTGGTTTGATTCGTCCCGTTTTGCACCTTCCATCCATTCAGATCGGCGAATAAGACATCCGATTTGTGGCAAAATTAAGATTTCTTAACCTTTGTTAAAGGAAATGATCAGACTGGTGCCGCATCTGCTGTCTTAACGCGCGACCGCATCCGCGTGATATAAACAGGAGACCAAAATGAGCATCCGAAAATCTTCTCTTCTCATGCCGCGCACAACCAGTTGGGTTGGCGTCAGCGCCCTAAGCGCCGCGCTTCTTGCGACGACCGCCCTGCCCTCCAAAGCAGACGAAGCGCTGGCGGATCTGGTCGAGAGCGTATCGCCGTCAGTCGTGACCATTGTCGCGGAACAGAAAGCGCGCCAGATCCCGACCCAGGGACAGAACTTTGATTTTGAAGGACATCCGTTCGGTGAATTTTTCAAACGTTTCGGCGCGCCTGAAGGCTTCGATGCTCCGCAACGCGGTCCGGCACAGGGTCTGGGATCGGGATTTGTACTTGATGAGGCAGGCTACATTATCACCAACCACCATGTCGTCGACAATGCCGATTCTGTGACCGTCCGCCTAAGCGACGACCGCACGTTCGAAGCAGAAGTCATCGGGACCGACCCTTTGACGGATATCGCCGTGCTCAAAATCGACGCGGGTGAGGACCTGCAAGCCGTCGAACTGGGCGACAGCGATATTATCCGTGTGGGCGAAGATGTTGTCGCCATCGGAAACCCGTTTGGGCTCAACTCGACCGTGACTACGGGGATCGTTTCGGCCAAGGGTCGCAACATCTCGCAGGGGCCATACGCCGAATTCATCCAGACGGATGCCGCGATCAACAAGGGTAACTCGGGTGGACCTTTGTTCAACATGGATGGAGAGGTCATTGGGGTGAACTCGGCCATTTACTCGCCAACCGGCGGATCGGTGGGCTTGGGCTTTGCAGTAACGTCCAACATCGTGGACCACATCGCCTCTGATCTGCGCGATGACGGTCAGGTTAGCCGCGGCTGGTTGGGTGTCTCGATCCAGAATGTCAGCCCCGAAATCGCCGCCGCGATGGGTATCGATGCTTCAACCGGCGCGCTGGTGTCTGACGTGGTTGATGGCAGCCCGTCAGAGGGTATCCTCAAGCAAGGCGACGTTATTCTGACGTTCAACGACGAACCCGTCGAATCCAGCAGCGACCTGCCAATTCTTGTTGGAACAACCAAGGTTGGTACCGACAGCACTCTGACCGTTCTGCGTGACGGCAAGGAACAGCAGCTTAAGCTGACCGTCGGCCAGTATCAAAGCGCCTCGGCCAACATCGACACGTCTGTAGACGATGCGATCGAAGGCACCGCTCTGGGTGTGACGGTTGCCCCACTGACCGATGCCAACCGCACCGAGATGGGATTAAGCGAAAACGTCAGCGGTGTTGTGGTCACCGCTCTTGAAGCCGGTAGTCCAGCCGCCAAAGCCGGACTGCAACGTGGCGACGTGATCGTAAAACTGGGCAGTCAGAACACAACCACACCGGATGCGTTGAAGGCTGCACTGGACAGCGAAAAAACCGGCCCTGCGTTGATTCTTATCAACCGAGCAGGCAACCAGATCTTTGTTGCGGTGGAAATCGCCTGATCTGACACCCGCGCGCGCCACGTGATGGGGAATATCTGGCGTGCGCCTCCCCGGCGGGTTGATTTGTCCGCTCTCCGCCGGGACTGCCGGGTGCGCAACGACGCACCCGGCACGTTTTTCTCCAAACACAGTGCGTGACCCGACATTCTGTGGTTAAATTCAAAGTGAAAGGAGTTCGCATCATGAGCCGTCGCCTGTTGATCGTCGAAGATGACGCAGACACCCGCGAGTTCATCGCCAAAGGCTTTTGCGAGGAGGGCTATGTGGTCGAACAGGCCGCAGATGGCCGCGAGGGCCTGTACCATGCCACCGATGGCGGGTTCGATGCCATCGTGCTGGACAGAATGCTGCCGGGGCTGGACGGATTATCTCTGATCCGTTCCCTTCGGGCTGCCGGAATGAAAACCCCGGTGTTGATGCTCACCGCAATGAGCGCCGTGGATGAGCGGGTCAAAGGGCTGCGGTCGGGCGCAGATGACTATCTGGTAAAACCTTTTTCTTTCCAAGAGTTACACGCCCGCATTGAAGCACTTTTAAGGCGGCCACAGGAATCTGAGGAAAGCGCGACACTGACCTGTCGCGATCTCGAAATGGATCTGCTGACCCGCAAAGTAACGCGCGAAGGACACGAGATCACGCTGACACCGCGCGAATTTCAGATCCTCGAATACTTCCTGCGACGCAAGAACAGGGTGGTGTCCCGCACCATGTTGCTAGAAGGTGTGTGGGATTATCATTTCGACCCGAACACCAATGTTGTGGACGTCCATATCTCAAAACTGCGGAGGCAGTTGGATGAGGACGGTCGGACACCATTGATTGAAACCGTCCGCGGTGCGGGTTACATGATATCTGATGGATAACATACGGCTTTCGTTCAACAATTCCAGGACGCGCCTTGTCTTGGCCAGTATGGCCCTGAGCACATTGCTGACAGCGACGGTGCTTGCGCTGGTCTATGTAACAGCAAATCGCAGCATCGAGGGCGAAACGCGGTCGGTTGTGTCTGCAGAATTGACTGGCTTGGCGGATGAGTACGAACGTCGGGGATTGATCGGATTATTAACAGCCATTGAACGCCGCCTGCCCTCGGCCTCAGAACGAGATGCGCTTTACCTGCTAACTGACCGATTTGGCGCGAAACTTGCTGGTAACCTGAAACAGTGGCCAGTCGATATCACCGCGGGCAGCGGTTGGGTCGAACTTGAGCTCCACCGGGCGGACAATGACCAGTTGGTACCGATTTCGGCGGCTTCGATCCGCCTTCCTGGTGGAGAACGGCTCTTGGTCGGTCGAGACGCGTTGGCGCGGCAACAATTTGACCGGGTTTTGTTACGTTCGGTTGGAATAGCGCTGGGAATTGCCCTGGCGCTGAGTGTTTTGACCGGATGGTTGTTTACCAGGTTGGTCTTTTCGCGCCTGTCCGACATTGCCAGCACCGCGGAAAACATAGTCTCTGGGGATTTGTCCCGCAGAATGCCAATGCGCGGGACCGGAGACGAGTTTGATCAGGTGGCTGGAACACTGAACACGATGCTGGACCGCATCGAGGAATTGATTAGCAATCTGCGCACGACTTCGAATTCCATTGCTCATGACCTCCGCTCCCCTCTGTCGCGTCTCAAACAAAGGGTCGAGGCGTTGTCGGACCCCGCTAAAACGGATCACGAAAGAGAAATCGATGTCGCCCGTGCATCCGTTGAAATCGACCATGTTTTGCGTGTGCTGGGTCAATTGACCGAGATTTCACGCGCCGAAGCCGGTGTCGGGCGTGAACAGTTCGAAACCGTCGATCTGCAGCAGCTTGTCGGAGATGTTGTGGAACTCTATGAACCGGTCGCCGCTGATCAGGGGTCAAATCTTGAAGTTGTGGGGTCGGTCGCTCCGATACAGGGTCACCGTCCACTGTTGTCTCAGGCGCTGTCCAACTTGCTCGAGAACGCCCTGCGATATGCTCCTGAACACACAGCGATAACTGTAACAGTCAGCGAAGATGGCCCTAACGCCATCCTTAGCGTTCGTGACCACGGCCCCGGAGTTCCACCAGAAGATCTGCCGCGCTTGCAGGTGCCATTTGTCACGCTGGATCCTGCCCGTACCGAGCGTAACGCAGGGCTTGGATTGGCCCTTGTCGCCGCGATTTCACATATGCATGGCGGTGCCTTCACTGCGCGTAATTGCAACCCCGGCCTTGAGGCGACAATCAAACTGGCACGCCATTAATCGCCATTATTTTGTTCTTGTAGCGTTTATCTTCCGTGACATCCGCGCCAAACCAGTCCGGAGGCACATAGGCTAGCGCCTCGGGTTCAGAAGGGAATTCCACCTCGACCAGGCGCAACGGGGCGAGATCGCCGAAGAAGATATCCAACTCGAACACCCGACCATCTTCCATGCGGCCCGTGTACCGCTCTTTTTCGACCCGACGTCCGTCAGTTTCAGGCCAGAAGGTCTCAAATTGCTCTGCCGATATCTCTGCCTCACGTTCGATCCGTACCAATGACCCAACGCCCTTAAACGTCAGGTAGTAGCGGTCGCCTTTTTGCCGCAGGCGCAGCTCGGTGGAATCATCAGGTGCAGTCAAATAACCCTGACGCACCACTGCCCTTTCAGCCCTACTCAGATCGGGCAGTTCTGCTACCAGGAATTTACGTTCAATCTCGGCGCTCATCTTTTTGAAACCAATACATCTTCCAGTTCATCGAACAATGCCTGATAAGCTGCACAGGCTTGACTACGCGGAGCGTAGATACTGATCGGTGCGCGGTTCTGGCCCATGCGTTCAATATCTGCGGCAAACGGAATTACGGTCTGCAAAAACCTTTTACGGTACTGTTTGCGCATGCTTTCCATCGTTTCTTGGTGCAAGGACTTGCGTTGCTGAACCATCGAAAAGAAAGCCTTTATCTTCCTTCTGGGCAACTTCTTTTGCTCAAAGAAGCCAACCAACTGATCGAAAGTTCGTTCAGACAAAGTAGTGGGTATAACGGGCACGACGATCTGATCCGCTGCCTTGAAAATGTTCTCGGACAGGGTCGAAAAGTTCGGTGGGCAATCCAGTATGATTACGTCGTAGTCGCTCCCTGCACCAACCAAGGCCTTTTTCAACCGCGAGCGCTTGTTGCGCATACGCGACAGAAACACGTCGAAGTCCCTAAATGTCATGTTGGCAGGCAGAACATCAAGCCCGTCGAAGTCGCTGGCACGGATGGATTTTGTAAACCTCTCAACGTCTTCGAAGAACGTGGCCTCAGTCAGCTTTTTGGACGGTTTGACGCGCAGATAAAAGCTGGATGCCCCCTGCGGATCAAGATCACACAAAAGAACAGTGTTCCCGTCCTTGGCAAAAGCGTAAGCTAGGTTAACTGACGTCGCGGTCTTACCAACCCCGCCCTTGTTGCTGTAACAGGCAATGATTTTCACGCCCTAATCCTCCTTTTGGTGAAACAGGCTGCGAAACGTGTTTCTGACTTGTGGGCTATCGAAGTTCTGGAAGTTAGCAATCACACGCGCGCGCTCGACTTTTTGCCTTTGATCCAAGACCGCAACAAGGCCTCCGACTGCCATTGCCAATTGCGCATCCGCTCGGTGCTGGGTGTTTGTCCGCTGCTGGATAAATTCAATTAACGCCTCTTGCTGAACCGCGGCGTCATTGAAAAACCCAAGGTTATCTTGCAATTTTTTCAGAGGCTTGAGGATTCTTTTGAAAGCACTTTGGTCAAAGAGTGGGCCAAAAAACTCCATCAGGTAGCGTAACTTTTTGCAGTCAATCCTAAGATCATGAACCAAAGCGTCTGGTGTTTCCCGAGTGATCATGCGTGCGCGTTTACAGACTTTGCGATAACGCTTCCAAATCAACGCACAGGCGTAATCGTAAGCGCCGAGCTGCGCGTTGGGGCCGGGCTCGAAGTTGGATGCATCTGAAAACAGCTTCAAAGTCGCGCTGACGTGTTTATTGTATTTCGCCGATCGCAAACGCCTACACAACGCGGCCTGTACCTGCTTTCTCTCGTCTTCGAGCATTGTAAACATGATACCCGCACCCTCATGAAGACTTGGCGGTAACAATTTGAAATAATTATTTTTCTCTAGCAGATAGACATCCAGATCCCGCACCCGTCCGGTTGGCGCCATAAGATCAGAGAACGTTCGTTTCAACTTGATGGTTTGCCGCTCGGAAAACACGCCTTTAAACAGGCTGAGAACTGACCGCACGCGCCGCAGGGATACGCGGTAGTCGTGAAGAAACTCGGTGTCGATGTCCGCAAGCAACCCCGCCTCATTCTGCCGCGCGACGGTCAGGAAGGTATGGATCAGGTCAGTCGCCACCTCGGCCGAAGGCTCGGTCTTTCCCAGTCTTATTTCTGGCTTTGCCCGGTAAGGAACAGCGTCTGGAAAGAGGGTAACGCACAGAGTTTCCAGTCCAACATTCACGTCCAAATCTATGTTATTACGCAATAATTGAAATGTTCGATCATAGCCTTTCATGCGCCCAAATGTCAGAATACAGGCTTGGCCGCGCTCCGACGTCAACGTTGTCAACACCCCCCGTACCTGCGTTTTTTGCAGGTCGTCTAAGACAGATAAATCTTGGGTCGACATCACACCTGATCCGATGCGCATAAACGCTCGCAGTTTCGGAAAATCACCCAGTGCATCGCGAACGGGGCCAGCAGTAAGATCGCTTAGAAAACAGCCTTCTGCCCGACCTTTCTGCGCCAAGACCATACCGTCGCCGACCAATTTCAGTTCATCGGATATCTGGAAAAGTACGCGACCCGACGCCCGGATTGACTGGTCGTGACAATCCAAGACATGAAAAGTCTGGTGCGAAAGCCCTTTTTCGACCGATAAAACATACCCTTTTAGGCGTGACGAAATACGCCGCGCGTCGAAGCCGCCTGCCAAAATGAAAACAGCGTCAGTATCCGTCATCGCAAACAACCCCTGCCCGATGAGACAAGACACTGTCAGGAGATGGCGATTCCGCCCCGAAATCAACCCTTTCTCACGACTGCACTGGGCTTGACGAACTTGCCGATGACAGAGCGGGCGCATCGGGCTAAGACGAGACTATGTCTGATCCTGTTTCCTCGATCCGAAACCTTGGCCCTGCATTCGAACAGGCCTGTGCCCGCGCCGGCATCCATTCGGCACAGCAGTTGCGCGATCTGGGTGCGGATGCAGCTTATACCCGCCTGCTGCGCAGTGGTTCGCGCCCACATTTCATCGGCTACTACGTGCTGGTGATGGGGCTGCAGGGGCGTCCATGGAACGATTGCAAAGGCGAGGAGAAGAAGGCGCTGCGCAAACGGTTCGATGCGATCAAGGCCGGGGTCAGTACCGCGCCTGAGATGCAGATCATCGCTGATCTGGATGCGATCGGCGTGCGGATATCGGCTGCGGACCTCAAACCCGAATGAAAAAGGCCGCCCCCGGTGACGGGAGCGGCCCTGAATTCTACTGTGGCTAAAGTTTAGCCGACCAGTTCAATGCCCGAGAAGAAATAGGCGATTTCTACCGCTGCGGTCTCAGGTGCGTCGGAACCGTGGACCGAGTTTTCGCCAACGGATTCAGCAAACTCGGCACGGATGGTGCCGGCCGCTGCGTCTGCAGGGTTGGTTGCGCCCATGACTTCGCGGTTCTTGGCAATGGCGCCTTCACCTTCCAGAACCTGAACAACGACCGGAGCCGACGACATGAACTCGCACAGCTCGTCATAGAACGGACGCTCGGCATGAACTTCGTAGAACTTGCCAGCTTGCTCTTTGGTCATGTGGATGCGCTTTTGCGCAACGATGCGCAGGCCCGCGTCTTCAAACTTGGCGTTGATCTTGCCAGTCAGGTTGCGGCGGGTTGCATCGGGTTTGATGATCGAGAATGTGCGTTCCAGTGCCATATCGGCCTCTCCTTACAATGTGGCGCGTGGTATGCGCCGAAATCCATCGCGCGCCGCCTAGCACGGTATGTGGCCCAAGAAAAGTGTTATATGGCGTGGCGCTCAGATCGTGTCCGGCAATGGGTCCAACTGGTCGACCCGGCGAACATAGAGGATGGACAGAAGCCCGGCGAAACTGCTGAGGCACATCATGCCGAGAACGAGATAAGGACCATTCTCGGCAGTAACCAAGGCCCCAGTGGCCATGGTCAGCACGGCTCCCAACGCCACGGTCATCGCGCCCGACAATCCCGCCGCGCTGCCCGCCAGTTGCGGACGCACCGACATCAGCCCGGCAGTCGCATTGGCCACCGTCAACCCGTTGCCGAACCCAACCAGAATAGCCGAGCCGAAAAAGGTCCAGACGCTGCCGCCTTCGGCCGCGAAAACCACGAACCCCATCAAGGGCCCGACCGAGGCTATCACCCGCCCCGTCAAAATCATGGAGTTCAACCGGATCCGCGCCGCTAGACGCCCGGTCAGGTAGCTGCCCGCCATGAACCCCAGCGTAATGATCCCGATCCCCAGCCCGAGAAGCGCGGGGTTCAGGTCGAACCACGTCGCCGCAACTAAGGGCGCGCCGGTGATGAAGGCGTAGAACCCGCCAATCGAAAACGCGGCGCAGAAGGAATAGCCCCAGAACCGGCGTGAGTTGAAGAGCTGCGGATAAAGCCTCATCTGCGCGGCGAAAGTGGCCGTTGTGTTTGTGTTGGTCTCGCCCAGATCGACCCAGATCAACGCCAAGAGGCCCGTGCCCAGAAGAACATACAAAACAAACCCCGCGCGCCAGCCAAACAGCATCTCGAGCAGACCGCCCAGCATCGGCCCCAGCATCGGGGCGAGCGCCATGGCCATCGAGACATAGCCTAGTTTGGCGGCAGCCTCATTCGGTGGGTGCATGTCGCGGATCGCAGCGCGGGCCAGCACCTGCCCCGCGATCACCGCGCCCTGCAGCATTCGGAACCCAAGAAACGCCCAGATCGAATTTGCCAACGCACAGCCGATTGAGGCCACCACGAAGATAACCATGCAGACCAGCAAAACCGGCCTGCGCCCGAAGCGGTCGGACAAAGGTCCCATGATCAACTGCAGCACCGCCGACAGCGCCAGATAACCCGCGACCGACAGGTTCACCAACGCATAGTCCGCCTCCAGCGATACGCCTATGGCGGGCAGAGACGGCAGGAACATGTTCAGCGACAGCACTGACAACCCGGTCAGCAGGACCAGTGTGATCATCGACGGTGGTGTCTGCGCGGGCTTCATCGAGGGTTCCAGTTCATTCAAACATGTCAGCGCTATCACACTGATCGCATGATGAACATGCCAAGCCGCTGGCGGCGGCATCACGGCTCTGCTAAGAGCGGCCCATGCTACGGATCGAAGACATCAATTACGCCGTCGAAGGCCGCCCTTTGTTCGATGCGGCCAGTGCCACCATTCCCGATGGGCACAAGGTTGGGCTTGTGGGCCGCAATGGCACCGGCAAGACCACCCTGTTCCGCCTGATCCGGGGGGAATTGGCGCTGGAATCGGGCAATATCCTGCTGCCCAAACGCGCGCGGATCGGCGGTGTGGCGCAAGAGGTACCCTCCTCCGATGTCTCGCTGATCAATACCGTTCTGGCCGCCGATACCGAACGCAGTTCCCTGATGGCCGAGGCCGACAGCGCCACCGACCCTGCCCGCATCGCTGACATTCAGACCCGGCTGGCCGATATCGACGCTTGGTCGGCCGAAGCGCGCGCGGCCTCGATCCTGAAAGGTCTGGGGTTTGACGACGAGGATCAGCTGAAACCCTGCTCGGATTTCTCGGGCGGGTGGCGGATGCGTGTCGCGCTGGCGGCAGTACTGTTTTCGCAGCCCGATCTGCTGCTGCTGGACGAACCGACCAACTATCTGGACCTTGAAGGCGCGCTGTGGCTGGAAAGCTATCTGGCCAAATACCCGCATACAGTCATCATCATCAGCCACGACCGAGGGCTGTTGAACCGCGCGGTGGGGTCGATCCTGCATCTGGAAGATCGCAAGCTGACCTACTACGCCGTGCCTTACGACAAATTCGCCGAACGCCGCGCCGAACGCATTGCTCAGGCGGAATCGGAAAATGCCAAGGCCAAGGCCCGCATCGCTCATCTGCAGAGCTTCGTGGACCGGTTCCGCGCCAAGGCCACCAAGGCCGTGCAGGCCCAGTCGCGCCTGAAGATGATCGAGCGCATTCAGCTGGTCTCGACCCCGCAAGAGGCCGCCCTGCGCGCGTTTTCCTTCCCCGAGCCCGAGGAACTGTCGCCCCCGATCATTCACCTTGAGGGCGGTATCACAGGCTATGGCGACACCGAAGTGCTGCGCCGTCTGAACCTGCGCATTGATCAGGATGATCGCATCGCCCTACTGGGTAAGAACGGTCAGGGCAAATCGACCTTGTCCAAACTGCTGTCCGACCGCCTGCCCCTGATGGCAGGCAAGATGACCCGCAGTTCCAAGCTGCGCATCGGCTATTTCGCGCAGCATCAGGTGGATGAGCTGTATGTGGACGAAACTCCTCTGGACCACCTGCGCCGCCTGCGCCCGGATGAGGCACCGGGCAAGTGGCGATCCCGTCTGGCCGGGTTTGGCCTGAATGCCGACCAGGCGGATACAGAGGTCGGGCGTCTGTCGGGCGGCCAGAAAGCACGCCTGTCGCTGCTGCTGGCCACGATCGACGCGCCGCATATGCTGATTCTGGACGAACCCACCAACCATCTGGATATCGAAAGCCGCGAAGCGCTGGTCGAAGCGTTGACCGCCTATTCCGGCGCGGTGGTTCTGGTCAGCCACGACATGCACCTGCTGTCGCTGGTTGCGGATCGGCTGTGGCTTGTATCGGACGGGTCGGTAAAACCGTTCGAGGGCGATTTGGAGGCCTATCGTGCCCTGCTGCTGGCCCGCGACAAGCCGGTCAAGGAAAAGCCTGCCGCCGCGAAACCAAAACGCCCCTCGCGGGATGCGATGCTGGCCCTTCGCGCCGATCTGCGCAAATGCGAAGACCGGATTGAGAAGCTGACGGATATGCATGAAAAGCTGTCTGCAAAACTTGCCGATCCGGCCTTGTATGAAGACGATCGGATCAACGATCTGGAAACCTGGAATCGCAAATTCGCTGAGGTGGTTGAAGCGATGCAAAAAGCCGAAGCCCTTTGGGTGTCCGCCGCAGAACGTCTGGAGGAAGCCGAAGCGTCATGACTTCCCCAGTCACCGAAACTAAAGATATGATTGCCGGTATGCGCCCCGCGCTTCAGCCCGGTGAATATGCCTTTGTTGTCTGGCCGCCCGACGCAGAATGGCCAAGGGGCACACGGGCCAGCTGTATCGAGGCCGAGGGCCTTTCGCTGATCGTTCCCTTCGAGGCAGCGCAGAACGGCGCTGTACCTATGCGCTGCATTACCCTGCAGGTGCATTCCTCGCTTGAAGGTGTCGGCCTAACCGCTGCCGTCTCAAGTGCGCTTGCGCAAGCTGACATTCCGGCAAACATGGTTGCGGGGTATCACCATGACCATGTTTATGTTCCCAGCGATCAGGCCGATAAGGCCGTGGCAATCCTGACAGAACTTCAGGGCAGTGCCACAGAATGATCGACCTAGCCTTTTTCGTCACCGCATTCACCACCCTGTTCGTGGTGATCGACCCCTTTGGCACCACGCCCATCTTCGTGGCGCTGACACAGGATATGGATGCCGCAACCCGCCGCAAAACCGCGATCCGTAGCTGCCTGACCGCCGTTTGCATCCTGATCGCCTTTGCGGCCTTTGGCGAGGCGGTGCTGGGCTTTGTTGGCATCTCGATGGAGGCGTTCCGCGTCGCTGGTGGCGCATTGCTGTTCCTGACCGCGCTGGACATGCTGTTTGACCGCCGTACCAAACGGCGCGAGGACCGGGCCGAGGAAGAGGAACACCCCGACCCGTCCGTGTTCCCGTTGGCCATTCCGTTGATCGCGGGGCCAGGCTCGATTGCCACGATCATTCTGCTGGCCGGGCAGCACCCCGGCGTTTTGGGTATCGTCGAGGCTTGCATCGTCATGCTGGCCGTCATGGCCGTTGTTTTCATTTTTTTCCTGTCGGGTGGCGTGATCGCGCGCATTCTGGGCAAAACCGGTTTGAACGTGCTGACCCGTTTGTTGGGAATGCTGCTGGCGGCTCTGTCTGTTCAGTTCATATTGGATGGTCTCAAAGCCTTTGGTTTTGCGTCCTGACCCCCATATATCTTTCAATAGAATTGGATAGGATGATGGTATGGACGGCGACAGCTTTGCACGTTTGGCATATTTGAGCCTGCTTGGCGCGGCTGTTGTGGCGTGGTTTTTTTCGCAAAACCGGCAATCCCTGAACAAAACCTTGCAACAGGCGATGGCCTGGGTGTTCATTTTCATTGGCGTTATCGCCGTGGTCGGCCTATGGGAAGATATCCGCTCAACTGTTGGTCCGTCTCCTCAGATGACCGTAACCGGCGAGGTGATCGAGGTCCCCCGTGCGTATGATGGTCACTACTATCTGCCGGTCGAGGTTAACGGCCAGTCGATCACCTTTCTTGTTGATACAGGAGCCAGCCAGATTGTGCTGGCCCAGCGCGACGCCGAACGTCTGGGCATTGATACTGATCAGTTGAACTATATCGGCCGCGCCGCAACGGCGAATGGCGAGGTCCGGACGGCACCGGTGCGTCTGGATACGCTGACGCTGGGCCCGGTTACAGATCGCAATGTCTCGGCCTGGGTAAATGAAGGAGAGCTGTTCCAGTCGCTGCTGGGCATGGACTATCTGCATCTTTTCTCGAACATCCAGTTTGCGGATGGGCGCATGATCCTGTCTCGCTGACTTCAATCCACCATTGAGAACAAAATAAGAACATGCTAACATGAATGCATGTCTGCACATCTTCTTGATCGTAAAGCCAAACGCACAGCAGCGGGCCTTGCACTGCATCCTCAGATCACCTTACAACTGGGCCGCGTGCACGAAGCCTGTGGCCCTGCTCGACGCAGTTTCGCCACCTGGCTGGCCGGTCAGACGCAAGGTCCCGTGCTGTGGATTTCCCCCGCGTGGGAGCCGGGCCAGTTGAACCCTGACGGCATGATGCCCTTTGTCGATCCCGGCCGCTTCATCTTTGTCCACCCAACCCGCGCCGAGGATATTTTATGGTGTCTGGAAGAGGCCCTGCGCAGCGGGGCGATCCCGCTGATCATCGGTGACCTGCCTGGTGCGCCCAGCCTGACGCCCGTGCGCCGAATGCATCTGGCCGCCGAACAGGGGGGCACGCTGGGGCGGGCTCCGCTGGGGCTGTTGCTGACACCGGGTGATGGCGGCGCGCAGGGGGTTGAGACGCGTTGGCACATGGCCGCTGATCATGCCCAAGAAGCGCGCCGCTGGACCCTAACCCGCCGCCGTGCCCGCGCCCTGCCCCCGATCACGTGGCACGCTACGCAGACCAAACCGCGCGCCGGATTGAACCTGCAAAGAACGGCAACCGACGAGGTATTGTCGTGACACCACAGCGTGATCACGAAAGAAGTGACTAGCCAACCCCCACCCCGCGCCCTAGCGTTCCGGGAATGAGCCACGCAATCCACGACAGCCGCTATTCTTGGCTACGCCTTACAATCACACTTGCCATCGCGATGGTGGCGAATGTGGGCATGTGGGCGGTCATCGTGGTCATGCCCGCGATCGAGACACAGTTCGACGCGGGGCGGGCCGAAGCCTCGTTGCCTTACGTTCTGACCATGATCGGCTTTGCGCTGGGGAACATGTGGCTGGGGCAACTGGTCGATCGGCTGGGTGTGACCAAAGCGTTGATCGGAGCGGCCGTGCTCAGCACCGTCAGCTATGTGCTGGCAACCCTAGCGCCGAACATGGTCATGCTGTCGCTAGCACATCTGTTGGTGGGACTAGGCACCTCGATCGGGTTTGGTCCGCTGATCGCTGATATCTCGCACTGGTTCATGAAGCGGCGCGGCATTGCCGTGGCACTGGTGGCCAGCGGCAACTACCTGTCGGGCGCGATCTGGCCCACCCTTCTGTCCGATATTCTGGCGCGCGACGGCTGGCAGCAGGTCTATCTGACGCTGGCTCTAATAACTCCGGTGATCGTCATCCCCCTGTCCCTGTTGCTGCGCCGTCAGGTTCCGGCCGAGGCGCATCAGACCGCAGCCGCGAGCGCCAGCATCAAGGCAAGCAGCGTCGGGATCTCGCCGCGCGCGTTGCAATACATTCTGGGTCTGGCCGGGATCGGGTGTTGCGTTGCGATGTCGATGCCGCAGGTCCATATCGTCTCGTATTGCGTCGGGCTGGGCTATGGGCCCGCCGTCGGGGCCGAGATGCTGTCACTGATGTTGCTAGGCGGCGTGGTCAGCCGCGTGATTTCCGGGATGGTGGCCGACAAGCTGGGCGGGCTGATGACCCTGCTGATCGGGTCAATACTGCAATGCATCGCTCTGTTTCTGTTCCTGCCTTATGACGGGATGGTTTCGCTTTACATCATCAGCCTCATGTTCGGGTTAGCACAGGGTGGGATCGTACCCAGCTATGCGCTGGTTGTGCGCGAATACATGCCTCCGCAAGAGGCCGGAGCCCGCGTGGGCTTTGTCATGATGATGACCATCATGGGGATGGCTCTGGGCGGCTGGATGTCGGGCTGGATTTACGACGTAACCGGAAATTATCAATTGGCCTTTATCAACGGCATTCTCTGGAACGGGCTGAACATCGCAATCCTGCTGATGTTGCTGAAGCGCTCGCGCCCCCGCAGGCAAGAGGTCATGGCATGACCCAAGTAACACGACGCGCCGTACTGGCAGGTTTGGCTGTACTGACCCTTGCGGGTTCAGCACTGGCTGCGCCGCGCACGTACCAATTGGTGCCGGATGGAACATCGGTCGATTTCACCTTTGACCTTTCCGGCATCTCACAATCCGGCACCATGCCCATCGAATCCGCCGACATTCGGATCGACCTGAACGACCTGCTGAACAGCCGTGTGGACGTGATCCTGAACGTCGCCAAAGCGCGGACCAAGCTGCCATTCGCCCACAAACCCATGCTGAGCGAGAGCGTCCTGGATGCCGAAGGGTTTCCGACCATCCATTTTGTGTCAACAAGCGTACAACTTGGTGAAAGCGGCCGCATCTCTCAGGGCGCCAAGATCAGCGGGGATTTGACCGTTCGTGGCGTCACCCGCCCAATCGAGTTGAAAGCTGATTTATTCCGACCTCCGGGCAGTGCCGCTGACAATCTGGACGATCTGTCCATCCGCCTGACCGGAGAGTTGAACCGGCACGATTTCGGAGCGTCAGGCTATGCTGATCTGGTACAGGACACCGTAGGCTTGGACATCCGGGCGGAAATCCAACGCTCACAATAGCAAAAAAACGACGCGTCAAGGTCGATAAGCTGCGCGCATCTCGCTGCGGATGTCCCAAGGTGGTATCGTTATGCGCACGATGATTTCTTTTGCCGCCCTGTTTCTTTCGGTTATTCTGCTGCAGTTATCGACCGGCGGCGTGGGGCCGCTTGACGCCATCTCGGGACTGACGCTGGACTTTTCAACCGAGCAGATTGGTATGCTCGGATCGTCGCATTTCATTGGCTTTTTTGTGGGTTGCTGGTGGGCGCCTCGTCTGATGGGCAGCGTGGGGCATTCCCGCGCCTTTGCTGTCTGTACGGCATTGGGCGCGATGGGGTTGCTGGGGCATACTCTGACAGAAAACCCGAACGTCTGGGCCGTGCTACGGATCGCGTCAGGCACCTGTGTCGCTGGGTGCTATACAGTGATCGAGGCCTGGCTGAACGCCAAGGTCACCAACGAGTCGCGTGGCCGTGTCATGGGCAGTTACCGCATCGCCGATCTGGGCGCGTCGCTCTGTGCCCAGTTGATCATCGCTGTGCTGCCGCCCGCATCTTATGTCTCATACAACTTGCTGGCCATTTTATGCTGTGCCTCGCTGTTGCCGCTGACCTTGACCAAGGCGAGCCAACCTAAAACGCCCGACGCCCCTCGCCTGCGTCCTAAACTGGCATGGCGCAGTTCACCATTGGCTGTGGCGGGCGTGATCGTCGCGGCGCTCAGTTCGGCATCCTTCCGCATGGTCGGGCCGGTCTATGGGCAAGAGGTCGGACTTGGCGTCGACCAGATTGCTTTCTTTCTGGCGTCCTTCGTTCTGGGCGGGGCATTGGCGCAATACCCGGTAGGTTGGTTGGCAGACAAGTATGACCGTCGCTGGGTGTTGATCTGGCTGTCTGCCGCAGCGGTCCTGAGTTGCGGCATCACGATGGCAGCCGGTGGGGCAGGAACAATAGGCGTGATGCTGGCTGCGGGGATCTTTGGATTGACGACTTTCCCGATCTTTTCCGTCTCGTCTGCGCACGCAAACGACTTTGCCACAACCGAAGAACGGGTCGAGCTTTCTGCCGCATTGATGTTCTGGTTTGCGCTGGGTGCGATTGCGTCACCCTATGTATCGTCTAACCTGATTCAGCAGTTCGGCCCCGGCGCGTTGTTTGCTTTTGTTGCTTTGGGTCATGTATTCCTGATCGCGTTTGGCCTAGCACGAATGCGGTCGCGTCCGACACCGGATGAGCGAACAAACTATGTCTACGCTCCGCGAACATCCTTCACGATTGGGCGGCTGTTGAAACGGTCACGTGAGGCCGACAAAAACAGCCCCTGAACCGGTCGAATTGAGTTAACAAATAACAACACACGCAAAAGCCGGGCTTTTGCTGCCCGGTTACATAAGGTAGACGGGCGCGCAGACAGATACGTGGACACGCAAAATGGCTCGGATTCTCATCACCTCGGCGATACCCTACATCAACGGGATCAAGCACCTCGGCAACCTGATCGGCTCGCAGCTGCCGGCTGATCTGTACGCGCGCTATCAGCGTGGCCGCGGGAATGAGGTGATGTTCCTGTGTGCCACCGACGAACACGGAACCCCGGCGGAACTCGCCGCCGCCAAGGCGGGTAAGCCTGTGGCCGAATACTGCGCCGAGATGCATGGCGTTCAGGCCGATATCGCAAACCGGTTCGGACTGAGCTTTGATCACTTTGGCCGGTCGTCCAGCGATCAGAACAAGCACCTGACCCAGCATTTCGCGGGCAAACTGGACGAGGCCGGGCTGATCCGTGAGGTCAGCGAAAAACAGGTCTATTCCAACGCCGATGGCCGGTTCCTGCCCGACCGCTATATCGAGGGCACCTGCCCCAATTGCGGCTATGACCGCGCACGCGGCGATCAGTGTGAGAACTGTACCAAACAGTTGGACCCCACCGACCTGATCGAGCCGCGCAGCGCGATCAGTGGTTCGACTGATCTTGAGGTCCGCGAGACCAAGCACCTGTATCTGCGTCAATCCGCGATGAAAGATCAGCTGGATGCGTGGATCGACAGCAAAGCTGACTGGCCAATCCTGACCACCTCGATTGCCAAGAAATGGTTGCATGACGGAGACGGCCTGCAGGATCGAGGTATCACCCGCGATCTGGACTGGGGCGTTCCGGTCAAGAAAGGCGATCAGGACTGGCCGGGAATGGAAGGCAAAGTCTTCTATGTCTGGTTCGACGCGCCGATCGAATATATCGCCTGTGCCAAGGAATGGGCCGATGCCAGTGGAAAACCGGATGCCGAGTGGGAACGCTGGTGGCGCACCGACAAAGGCGCAGATGACGTGCGCTATGTGCAGTTCATGGGCAAAGATAACGTGCCTTTCCATACGCTCAGCTTCCCGGCCACCATTCTGGGATCAGGCGAGCCGTGGAAGATGGTCGATCACCTGAAATCCTTCAACTATCTGAACTATGATGGCGGCCAGTTCTCGACCTCTCAGGGTCGTGGCGTGTTTATGGATCAGGCTCTTGAGATCCTGCCCGCCGATTACTGGCGCTGGTGGCTGCTGAGCCATGCGCCCGAAAGCAGCGACAGCGAGTTCACATGGGAAAATTTCCAGCAGTCGGTGAACAAGGACCTGGCCGACGTGCTGGGCAACTTTGTCAGCCGGATCACCAAGTTCTGCCGTTCGAAATTTGGTGAGGCAGTGCCTGAGGGTGGCGTTTTTGGTGAGCGTGAACAAGAGCTTATCGCAGAGCTCACCCGCCGGGTCCGAGCCTATGAAGGTTTTATGGAATCAATGGAGGTCCGCAAATCAGCGCAAGAACTGCGTGCGATTTGGGTCGCGGGCAACGAATACCTGCAATCCGCAGCGCCGTGGTCAACCTTCAAGGAAGACCCGGCACAGGCTGCCGCACAAGTACGCCTTGGTCTGAACCTGATCCGACTGTACGCCGTGTTAAGCGCACCGTTCATCCCGATCACCTCGGCTCGGATGCTGAGCGCGATGAACACGCTGGACACCGATTGGCCAGAAGACATCGCAGCCGCGTTGAACGCCCTGCCCGCTGGTCATGAATTTGCTGTTCCAGATGTTCTTTTCGCCAAGATTACGGATGAACAGCGCGAAGACTGGCAAACTCGTTTTGCGGGCACCCGCGACTGACGGTTCACGACATCACAAGAACACAGGGGGCCTTGATGGCCCCTTTTTCGTTTAGGGTCGCCTCAATTCGGCGCATCAGTGAGTAAATATAAGGATCATCAGCATAATTTCCGCAACCAAAAGCCGGGTCGCAGCGTTCAACATGCTTGAGAAATCAACTTAAAACCGCCATCCTCACAGAGAGTTTAGTCGACTCGGCCGCCCTGCAAGTGCCGAGGCGCGTAAAGTTTACTTCAGTGAGGCGATTGCAATGCCCCTTTCACAGACGATTTCCAGACTCTGCCTATCCAGCGTGACGCCGGCTTTCGTGCGGCGCGCGACAGCGGCGGCTTTGATCGGGGTGGCATCAACAGCCACGGCGCAAGACCAAAGCGAAGCCCCGCCGCCTAAGGTTTCTATTGCTGCGGCTTACACTCAGGAAATAACCGAGGAAGCGACGTTTATCGGCCGCGCCGAGGCGCTGGACAAAGCCGATATTGTTGCCCGCGTCGGTGGTTTTCTGGACAGCCAGAACGTCGAAGACGGGGCTTTGGTAAAGGAAGGCGATCTGCTGTTCACTATTGAACCCGACCTTTACCAAGCGACATTGGATGCCAGAAATGCCGATCTGGACCGGGCGCAGGCCAATCTGGAACTGGCCAAGGTGGAGCTCGCACGTAAACAGGAATTGTACGAGCGTGACGCGACCCCGGAATCTGAACGCGACATTGCCCGCGCCAACGAACTGGTGGCCGAAGCCGAGGTCAAGTCCGCGCAGGCCGCGATTAAACAAGCCAAACTTGATCTCAGCTATACGGAAATCCACGCTCCCTTTGATGGACGTATCGGTCGCGCTACGACAAGTGTCGGGGATGTTGTTGGGCCGAATAACCCGCCGCTAGTGAATATCGTCAGCGAAGCCCCCATCTATGTGAATTTTTCGCTGAACGAAAAGGAATTCACGTCGGTTCTGCAAGCGGTGGGTGAAAACGCCGCCTCGCTTGCGGAAAGCAATAAAAGCCCAGTGGTGAAAGTTGTCCTGCCCAACGGGACCGAACTGGATGAGGAAGGTACAATCGTCTTTGTCGACAACCGAATAGACCCGCTGACCGGGGCGATCAGGGTGCGCGCTCAATTCGACAACGCCAAGCGTCTGATCGTCGATGGTGCATTCTTAAGCGTACAGATCGAGGCATTGAAACCAACGACTGAGGTGTTGATCCCGCAAGCCGCTTTGCAGCGCGATCAGCGTGGTGACTTTGTTCTGGTGGTGAATGACCAGCAGATGGTTGAACAGCGTTACATCACCACAGGCACGACCGTAGAGACAGCGATCATTGTAAAGGATGGTCTGCGTGAAGGTGAAAGCGTGATCGTTGAGGGCCTCCAGCGGGTGCGTCCCGGCGTGGCTGTAGATGCTGTAGTCGCCTCTCAGCAGCCGGGAGAATAAAGAATGTTCTCTGCCCTGTTCATTAGCCGGCCCAAGCTGGCACTTGTTATTTCGTTGGTGCTGACCATCATGGGCGGTATCGGCTATCTGGTTCTGCCGGTTGCGCAATTTCCTGACATCACACCGCCCGTGGTCAGCGTTTCGACCACGTACACCGGCGCCAATGCCGAAACCGTAGAAAACACCGTCGCCGCGCCGATCGAGGCTCAGGTCAATGGTGTGGACGACATGATCTATATGACGTCGACTTCATCGGATAACGGCTCCTACTCGTTGAATGTCACATTCGAGGTCGGCACCGACCCCGATATCGCATCTGTCAACGTGCAGAACCGCGTGGCGCAAGCGATGTCGTCGTTGCCGACGGAAGTGACCGCGTCCGGTGTCGTGACCCAAAAAGCATCCACCAATATGCTGCTGTTGGTGACGCTGACGTCGCCAAACGGGACATATGACAGTGTTTTCCTCTCCAACTATGCCTCAATCAATCTCAAAGACGCGCTGGCGCGGGTTCAGGGGGTTGGTAAGGCGGATGTACTGACCAATCTGGAATACGCGATGCGGATCTGGATGGACCCTGACAAAATGGCCGGCCTGTCCATCACACCCGGCGACGTGATCAGCGCCATTCGTGAACAAAACGTCGAGGTTTCGGCAGGCTCAATCGGCGCACCTCCGGTGCCTGAAGGGCAAACGTTTCAATATACCATCAAAACCAAGGGACGCCTGACATCCGCCAACGAATTCGGTGAGATTGTCATTCGCACCGGAGATGCAGGCGCCATCGTGCGTGTCAAAGACATCGCCCGGGTCGAGCTTGGGGCACAGTACTACGCCGCTTCGGGCTATTTCCAAAGCGTACCTGCGACGGTCATCGGCATCTATCAGGCGCCGGGCGCAAATGCGCTGGCTGTTTCGGAACGGGTGCAGGCTGAACTTGACCGGCTGTCTCGGTCATTCCCGACAGATGTAGAATATGCTGTGCCGTTCAATACCACCGACTTTGTTGAACAATCGCTGAACGATGTGGTTTCCACCCTGATCCTGACATTCATTTTGGTGATCTCGGTGGTGTTTGTCTTTCTTGGCAGTTGGCGAGCAACCATCATTCCAGCGGTCGCAATCCCCGTGTCTTTGATCGGGACCTTTGCCTTCTTACTCCTATTTGGAATGTCCCTGAACACGATTTCGCTGTTCGCCTTGGTTTTGGCCATCGGGATCGTGGTCGATGACGCCATTGTGGTGGTCGAAAACGTCGAGCGTATCATCGCAGAAGAAGGCCTGCCTCCGGCCGAGGCGACCCGCAAGGCGATGGGCCAGATCACCGGTCCCGTCATCGCGACAACGCTGGTTCTTTTGGCGGTTTTCGTCCCCGTGACCTTCATGCCCGGCATCTCGGGGCGGCTCTACTCGCAGTTCGCCGTGACGATCTCAACCGCGGTTGTGATCTCATCGATCAACGCATTGACGCTGTCGCCCGCGCTTTGTGGTCTTGTGCTGCGCGCACGATCTGGTCCACCGACAGGGTTGCTGGCTGTGTTCGAGCGGTTCATCGGTTCGGTACGTTCGGGCTATGTCGCCATCGTACGCCGGTTGCTGATCCTGCCGATCGTTGCGCTGGGGATCATCGTAGCTTTGGCGATGGGGACCGGGACAATCATGTCCAAAACCTCCAGCGGGTTCCTGCCGCTTGAAGACAACGGCTACTTGTTCGTCGATGTGCAATTGCCCGATGCGGCAACTCTGGAACGTACCGAAGTTGTAACCAAGCGCGTGGATGACCAAATCCGGGAAATTCCGGGTGTGGCCAACACGGTTCTGATTAACGGCTTCTCGATCCTGAACGGGACGTCAACCAACGGTGCCGCGATCTTTGTGAACCTCGACAACTGGGACGAACGTCAGGAAGACGACCTGAGCGCAAATGCCATTCTGGAGAAGGTGCTGGCCATTGCATATGGCGAAACCGCTGCATCCATCGTGGCCTTTAACCCACCCCCCATTCAGGGCCTTGGCAACTCGGCCGGGGTCGAGATGGAGGTCCAGCAAACCGGTGGGGGTACTCCTCAGGACCTAGCCTCGGCCGTTGGCTCTTTCGTCTATGCCGCGAACCAGCGCCCCGAGATTGGGCAAGCTTACACGACCTTCCGGGCAAACGTGCCGCAGCTGTTCGTCGATCTGGACCGTGAAAAGGCCAAGACACTGCAAGTGTCAGTCGCCGAAGTGTTCCAGACCATGCAAGCGCAATTGGGATCCTACTACGTCAATGACTTCAACCTGTTCGGACGGGTGTATCGTGTGATGATCCAAGCCGATGGGACGTATCGGGACAATGTCGACGATATCTCAAACCTGTATGTTCGGTCGCAAAAAGGCGAAATGGTTCCTCTGGGCACTCTGATCGACGTTGAAAACGTACTCGGCCCGGTTTTGCTGAAACGTCACAACCTGTTCCGTTCGGCCACGGTCACGGCTGTCCCGGCCGAGGGGCTATCGACCGGCGACGCCATCTCTGTCATGACCGAAGAATCTGCGAGCGCCCTGCCCCCCGGATACGCGTTTGAATGGACCGGTACGGCCCAGCAGCAGCTGGCCTCGGGCGGTCTGGTGATCGTGATCCTTGGACTGGCGATCTTGTTCGGATACCTGTTCCTTGTCGGACAATACGAAAGCTGGTCGCTTCCAGTTTCCATTCTGCTGTCTGTGATTGTCGCGCTTTTCGGAGCGGTTGCTGCCGTGGCTATCGTAGGCAGCGACATCAACCTATATACGCAGATCGGGATGATCATGCTTGTAGGGCTGGCGTCTAAGAACGGCATCCTCATCGTGGAATTCGCGATGGAACAGCGTGCCAAAGGACTATCAATCAAAGAAGCCGCCGCCGAAGCTGCCCATCAGCGTTTCCGCGCGGTGATGATGACAGCGCTGTCTTTCCTTTTGGGGGTCGTTCCACTCTTGGCCGCTAACGGAGCAGGTGCAGCCAGCCAGAAAGCGATCGGTGTGGCTGTGTTCGGCGGAATGCTGGCCGCTACCCTAATCGGCGTGATCCTCGTTCCAGTTCTCTACGCCCTGCTGCAAGGCTTGCGAGAATGGTTAAAAGGCATCAAGGATGACCCTGACCCCGCTGAGGAAACCGCCTGAACCCAAAAGCCCCGCCATTTAAGCGGGGCTTTTTTCTAGCGGTTTTCGATCCAGTCTTGGATGTGGGCGATCTGATCCCGCGTCAGTCTTAGGCCCAGTTTATTGCGCCGCCAGACGATGTCTTCGGCGCTGCGCGCGTATTCCTTCTCGACCAGCCACTCCAGCTCTTTCGAAGTCAGATTCGCGCCGAAATCCTCTCCCAAATCCTCGGTGATTTGCGCGTCACCCAGAATTGCACGAGCCTCGGTGCCATACGCGCGAACCAAGCGTTCTGCCCATGCCCTATCCAGAAAGGCATAATCAGCTTCCAAACCTGCTATCAAATCCTGCACACCATCAACGGGAAAGTCACCTCCTGGCAGGGACACACTAGCCGTCCATGGCCCCGGCAGATCAGAGAAATGCTCTGCCACCTTCTCCATCGCGCTTTCAGCCAGCCGTCGATAGGTGGTGATTTTCCCCCCGAACACGTTCAAAACCGGGGCACCACCTGTCGCATCGACCTTAAGCGTATAATCACGGGTCGCAGCAGTGGCGCTGCTGGCCCCATCGTCATACAATGGCCGCACGCCGGAATAGGTCCAGACGATGTCGTCACGCGTGATCGGCTGCTCGAAATACTTCGTCGCGAAGGTGCAGAGGTATTCTTGCTCGACCTCGGTGCAGACTGGCGGCTCTGATGGATTGGGGTGGTCCTGATCAGTGGTTCCAATCAGGGTAAAATCCCTCTCATACGGTATGGCAAAGATGATGCGGCCATCTTCGCCCTGAAAGAAGTAACATTTATCGTGGTCAAACAGCCTGCGCGTTACAATATGACTGCCTCGGACCAGACGAACCCCCTCACGAGAGTTCACACGTATCTTGGTCTGTATGATATCCCCGACCCACGGCCCACCCGCATTGATCAACATCTTCGCGCGGACGACGCGGGTTTCATCGGTCCCTGTTTCGCGGATCGTGACGTGCCAAAGGTCCGCAACACGTTCGGCCGAAAGAACCTCGGTCCGCACCATGATATTTGCACCTCGGGCTTCGGCGTCACGGGCGTTCAATACAACCAGCCGGGAATCTTCGA
Organism: Ruegeria sp. YTSC325; assembly: GCF_059609525.1. Classification (NCBI taxonomy): domain Bacteria; kingdom Pseudomonadati; phylum Pseudomonadota; class Alphaproteobacteria; order Rhodobacterales; family Roseobacteraceae; genus Ruegeria; species Ruegeria sp. YTSC325. The sequence continues at coordinate 368,868 of NZ_JBXWLY010000002.1, read as the reverse complement.
TCCAGCAGTCCGAGTATTCATAGGCCGTTTCAAACTTGTCTTTCAGCGGGGCACCTTCAGGCGCAGATCGCAGATCCAATGAGGAGGTACCGGGCAATATCTTGCGCCCTCCAAGGTGGTCATACATGAACAAGCCTAGCCGGATCAGCCAGGCCGGACGACGCCCCCGCATCCACGGCATTATGGTGCTTAAAAGCCGCGAAGTCGGCGTATCCGAGTCGAACCGCATGTCCTCGTGATACGGCAGAACGAAGCGCATCGGCCAACTGATATGCGGCATCGCACGCAGCAGTGTTTCGCGTTCAATCAGCGCCTCGCGTACAAGGCGGAATTCGAAGTACTCCAAATATCGCAAACCACCATGAAACAACTTGGTCGAGGCTGACGAAGTGGCCGACGCCAGATCGTTCATCTCGGCCAAGGTTACCGACAATCCGCGCCCGGCCGCGTCGCGGGCAATGCCACAACCATTGATCCCTCCGCCGATAATGAAAAGGTCGGCCACATCGTCTGTTTGCACTGTCATACCCGGTGAGTCCCGATGTTGAAAATCTGCGGCCATTAACCCGGTGAGACCTTGGGTCGTCAACGATATTTTTCGTTTATGTTCGTTTTAGCTCGTTCTTATTTGTCGCATTTCTGCACAAATTGCACATTCACCTGTTTCAAAGGTTGATATTATTCAAAAAGAGAAGAAAACCGAAAAAACATTCCAACCGGAGGATCACGTGTCCCTTTCGTTTCGACAATCCGATATTCTGGAAATCGCCAAGCAAGATGGCCGTGTCGCGGTTGAAGACCTTGCCGCGCGTTTTGAGGTCACTGTTCAGACCATCCGACGTGACCTGTCCGATCTTGCGGACATGGGGAAATTGGACCGCGTTCACGGTGGCGCCGTGTTGCGGTCCGGCGTGTCAAACATCGGCTACGAGGATCGACGCGCCCTAAATGCCGAGATCAAGACCCGGATCGCGCAGTCCTGCGCGCGCGACATTCCAGACGGTGCATCGGTGTTCATGAACATCGGAACCTCGACCGAGGCGGTCGCGCGCCAACTTTTGTCTCACAAAGACCTCATGGTGGTGACGAACAACATGAACGTGGCCAACATACTTGTCGAAAACCCACACTGTCAGATCGTGGTTGCAGGTGGCGTGCTGCGCCGGTCGGACGGAGGGCTGATTGGCAACCTTACGACCTCGACGATCGAGCAATTCAAATTTGACTACGCTGTGATCAGTTGCTCTGCGCTTGACGCCGAGGGCGACTTGCTGGATTTCGACTTTCAAGAGGTCCATGTAAGTCAAACGATCATAGCACAGGCGCGGCATGTCATGCTTGCGGCAGACAGTTCGAAATTCCAGCGCTCAGCACCAGCGCGCATCGCATCCCTGTCTGATGTGGATGTCTTCTATACCGATGCTCAGCTACAACGCAGCTTGGTCCAGAAATGCGCTGACTGGGGCACGCGATTGGAAATCTGCACCTGACCTCCACTTTAGGCGAACTTTGACCGTCAAGTTCTTGCCAGACGCGAGCTAAGCTGACAATATTTAAGCATATTGCAATTCTTATGATTAGAGGGGTGCGAGACATGATCGCACTACTATTCGCGCTGCTTACAACAGCTATAGGGCTGATCTACTATCGGATGAAAAAGGCTGCCAACGCGGTTTTTTTCGTAACCCTGGCGCTGAGCGTCTACTGGTTCCGTTATCACGCGACCAGTCAACTGACCATTCAGCTTTAGGAGACGGCAGTGACACCCGAACTGTCTCGCAGCCTAAACGCGATTGGGGCCCTAGCGGTTAGCCTGATACTGTTGCTGGCTTTCGTTTATCAGTTAGCCTTGTACGAACTGCCCTGCCCTTTATGCCTGTTGCAGCGCGTGGGTTTCATGGCGGTCGGGGTCGGATTAGCGCTAAACCTGATACACGGCGCGCAACCGCAACATTATGCGCTAATGCTGATCTCGGCGCTGTTTGGGATCAGTGTTTCGATCCGACAGATCTTTCTGCACATCGTACCGGGAACCGGCCATTACGGGTCGCCGGTTCTCGGCTATCACTACTACACCTGGGCCGCGATCTGCTTTTTCCTGATCCTGCTGGGAACCGCCATTATGCTGTTGTTTTCGCGCCAATACACCGACGTTTCAAATGAGCAACCCCGATTTGGCGGCAATATACTGGCAAAAGTCGCGTTCTTTACCCTATTGGGCCTCGGAGCTCTAAACACAGTGTCGGCCCTGCTGGAATGTGGTCCCGGTATCTGCGCTGACCCTCCGACAAGCTATAAATTGATTGACGAAGTGGATGCTAACAAATGAGGATGGGTCAACCTTCCCATAAGGAGGCACGAGCATGGGATTATTGGGGCAGCCACTAGGCTACTATGACTACCTGACATTTGTCGCGCTCATTTTGCTGCTGGCTGCAGTGATGGCACTGTTTTTGTTCATCATGGGACTGCCAGGGCGCATTGCTATCAAGCGCAACCACCCCCATGCCGAGGCCGTTAAGATCATGGGGTGGATGGGGTTTCTGGCGATCGTGCCTTGGGTTCACGCGTTTATCTGGGCCTTCCACGATGGCACCACTGTCGATATCCGCCGTATGCCCGACGACGAACGCGATGCGGTGCGCAAGGAAATCAAACGGTTAGGCGGAACTCTGACCGAAGAATACCGCGACACGCTGGATCCTGAAGACAGTCAGAAAAGCTAAGGCCAAAGGAACTCTCACACTATGTTTGTCGCCCTGGGCATTACGCTTTTTTACCTCATTTTTGTTTGGCTGATCTTTTTCAAACTGAAATGGCTCAAATTCAATATCGCCTGGGGTATCGTCTCGTTCTGGGTAGGGGCGCATCTGCTGTTGATCTTTCTGGTGGCCCTGCGGTTCTTTCAGCCGTTTTCCATCGACAGCCATGTGATCCGCTCGACCATTCAGATCGTCCCCCGCCTGACGCAACCGACCATCCTGACCGAGGTACTGGTCGAGCCGAATACGCAGGTCAAAAAAGGCGATCCACTCTATCGCTTTGACGATACTGTCTTTTCGCTTGAGGTCGATGAAGCCAAAGCGCAGTTAGTCGCTGCCCAGCAAAACGCGAAAATTTTGGAACAGGACGTGATCGTCGCCGCCGAAAATGTCGAGCGCGCAAACGCGCAGCTGGCTTATGCACTGACGCAGCAGACCCGCTATGAAAACCTGGTGCCCGCAGGTGGCGCACGGCAGGATGAGCTGGACCGCTGGAATGAACAGGTGACCGAGGATCAGGCCCAGATCAAAGAGGCCGAGGCCAATCTGGAAAAAGCCCAACTGGCGCTGGATTCCCAAATTAACGGGGTCAACACAGGCATTCTGCAAGCGCAAGCGCAGCTGGACAAAGCGCAGTATTTCTTGGACAACACGACGATTTACGCCCCTGAAGACGGCATGATCGTCTCGCAGCAGGCACGTCCTGGCATGGTTGTGGGGGAAATCCGGCTGGGCGCTATTGCCAGTTTCGTCACCAAGGATAATCCTTATATCTTGGCCACTTACCGCCAACAGAACCTGAAATTCGTTGAACCGGGGCAAGAGGTTGAGGTGGCACTGGACCTTTATCCCGGTGAAATCCTCACCGGCAAGGTCGAGGCGATCTGGTGGGCCACTCGTCAGGGGCAATACCTACCTTCGGGCCGCCTGCCCGGCTTTGAGCTGCCCAAGCTGCCGGGCCGCATTGCGGTGCAAATCTCGGTCGATATTCCTGATGGTCACACCTTCCCCGCAGGCGGCCACGCGGCGGTCGCGATCTATACCGGTCAGGGCAAAAGCTTTGAGTTCCTGCGGCGCATCAACATTCGCCTATACTCATTTGCGAACTTCATCCGCCCGCTGGATATCTGAGGACATAGCGCATGAAACGAACCCGCCTGACCCGCCAGATGATGGGCACCGCGCTATGCGCCGCCCTTTTGGTCGGATGCGCACCGGTGGGGCCGGATTTTGTGCGCCCGAACTCTCCGGTCGTGAAGGAATGGATCGAGGTTAACAGCCCCAGTGTCGGCCCCAGCGGTTTGACCTCGCGCAGCGCGCCCGTGGTCAAATGGTGGGAGACATTCAATGACCCCACTCTCAACAGGTTGATCAACGAGGCCTATGCCCAAAACCTCGACCTGCAGGTTGCCGGGGCTCGCGTGTTGCAAGCCCGAGCGCAGTTGGGCATCGCATTTGGCGAGTTGTACCCGCAATCACAAGCCATCGGCGCCTCGATCGAGCGGCGTCAGGTCAGCGAAAACCTCGGCCCGATTGCCGATATTCGCGAGATCATCCCGCTGGACACCGAATTTTCAACATCGCAAGCCGGGTTTGACGCGCAGTGGGAACTGGACGTCTGGGGCCAGCAACGGCGCGGCGTGCAGGCGGCGCGGTCCAATCTTGCGTTGCAGGTGGCCAATTATGATGATGCGCTGGTGACGCTGACGGGCGATGTGGCCGCGCTCTATGTCAATATTCGCGCCCTGCAGGAGTCGTTGGCGATCGCACGGGACAATATCCAGCTTCAACAGGAATCGGCCGACCTGACCCAGTTGCGCTTCAACAATGGCGTCACGACCGAATTGGACGTCCAGGAATCCACGGCCCTTTTGAACAACACCAAGGCGCTGGTGCCCGCGCTGGAAAGCGATCTGCAACAGACCAAGAATGCGCTGGCTGTTCTGCTGGGCACGACACCGTCGCGCATGACCACTCTGTTGGGCAATTCCGGGCGTATCCCCACGGCCCGGTCAAACGTCGCTGTGGGTGTTCCGGCCGAACTGCTACGCCGCCGTCCCGATGTGCGCGCAGCGGAACTGGCCGCAGCCACACAATCGGCGCAGGTTGGGATCGCGATCGCAGACCTGTATCCGCAATTTATCCTGTCAGGCTCGATCGGCGTGCAGGCGTCCGGTGGGCGTGACCTGTTCACATCAGCCAGTTCAACCGGTCTGGCCAATGCGGGCGTGGTGTGGAACGTACTGAACTATGGGCGGATCAAGAACAATGTCCGCGCGCAGGACGCCGCCTATCAAGCGTTGATCGCGAATTATCAGAACACCGTACTGACCGCCTATTCCGAGGTTGAAAGCGCCATGGTCGCTTATACCCAATCGCGCAAGCAGGTAGGGTTTTATGAAAACAGCGTCGCCGCCTCGCGCCGCGCAGCCGAGATTGCGGTCGACCAATACCAGGACGGCATCGTGGATTATTCCCGCATCCTGAACACGCAGACGGCATTGCTGAATTCGCAAGCCAATCTGATCGAGGCACGCCAGCAGGTGTCCAGCAATCTGGTCGCTGTTTACAAAGGTCTGGGCGGCGGCTGGCAGATCCGGCAAACTCAGGAATTCCTGCCTGAAACGGTACTAGCTGAAATGGCCTATCGCACCGATTGGGGCGACCTGTTGGAACAAGACCCCACGCGCGCCAGCCTGAACTAAGTGCTATTTCGTCAGCCCTCGCAACCCGCCCGAGATCAGGATGTTCACTTCGTACAAGATGCGCGGAGCCGCCAGCCCACCGGGGCTGGCCAGATAATTCGGGCTCCATTCCGGGTCAAATTTCTGTTTGAAACTGCGCAACCCTTCGAAGTGATAGAATTGCTCACCATGTTCATAGACAAACCCACCGACGCGATTCCAGAATGACGCCAGTTGCCGGTTCTCGATCCCTGAAAACGGTGCAGCCCCCAATGAGAACCACTGGAACCCCTGCTCGGCACCCCATGCCATCATCTCGGCAAATAGCGCGTCCATGACGAAGCTGGCGCTGTCAGGTTCATATCGCATCAGGTCCAGTGACAGCTCCGATTTATGGCCGCCCTGAAACAGGTTGGCAAAGGCCACGATCCGCCCGCCTCCGCTTTCACGCAGCACGGCGTGGTCGAAATAGGACAGATAGTCGTCATCGAATCCCCCAAGCGCGAACCCCTTCTCCTCTCCGGCCTTCTGGGCCAGCCAGTCATCCGAGATTTTCCGCAGCTCCGGCAGAATCGGGGCAAGGTCTTCCTTGCGAATGATCTCAAAGACATAGCCCTCACGCTCAGCTCGGTTTTTCGCCTGCCGGAACCGTTTGCGCGATTTACCATCCAGCGAGAAATCCTTGAGTGGCACGCGGGCGACCTGACCGATTTTCAGGATCGACAGGCCAAGATCCAGAAAGGTCGGCAGGTATTTCGTCGAGACGCTGTAGAACGCGCACAGCTTACCTTCGCGATCCGCCATCTCGCGCAACTGCCAGATCAGTTGCTGCCCGGCTTTTTCATCGCCCACCGGCTCGCCCTTGGTTATCAGTGCGTTGCCGGTATCGGCATAGGCCAGAAACGCGCTGTCATCGGGGGCGATCAGGAACTGCTTGTCCCCAGTCAGGGAAATCTGCGCCTCGGTATCCTCGCTCTCCATCACCAACCGTTCAACAACTGCGGGGATCTCGGTGCGTTCCGGCACAGGAATTTCGCGTCCGAACAGAGAGGTCACGGCCACGACCCCAAGGATTAATGCCACCACAAGACTAGAGCGCAAAAACCGCGAGGCGTCGCCGTTCCACGCGAATTCCCACCATAGGGCATTCTGATATTCGACATGGGAATAGGCAAACAGACCGATCCAGAAAATCACGGCCAACAGGGCCATGACGCTGACCAGCCACGGAATATTCAAACGAAAAATCGACGCGCCGCTTACCCGATAAAAGGCATCGCGGAACATGGCCAGCACCCCAATCGTGGCCAACATGCTGATCGCTTCATGCGTATCCAACCCTTTCGCAATCGAGGCCCCAAAGCCGGCCACCATAAGCAACATCGCAACCACCCACGCGCGGTACAGCTTGCGGAACAGGCCGCGCGACACCAGCAATAGCAATACGCCCACCGCGCTACCGACCAGATGCGATGCCTCAACAAATGACAGCGGCAGGACATCCCGCAAAACCCCAAGGTTCTCACTGCTGGCTGGCAGAGCACCAGACACCAGCAAAATGACACCTGCAACCGCAGCAACGCCGGCTGCGACCATTGGAACGATGGGTCGGATAACGCGATACACCCACGTGGCGGCACCTGTGATGTGGTGCCGGTGGCTCAGCGCCGAGGCGACCGCAATCGAGAGGCTGGCGATCACGAAGGGCAGAAACGTGTAAACCAGACGGTACAGCAGCAATGCGGCGATCACATCCGAACGGCCCGAGGCCCCCAAACCCGCGATCATGGTGGCCTCAAACGCGCCGATACCGCCGGGAGCGTGGCTGACAATCCCGACTGCGATTGCCGCAATGAATATGGTGAAAAAATACGGAAAACCGACGCCCAGATCACTGGGCATCAACGTATAAAGCACCATCGACGCACCAAACAAATCCCCCAGCGCAGCAAGCGTCAGAAGACTGGCCAATTTGCCGTTGGGCAGGTTGAAGCCTACGCCCCCATAGGCCAGACGTCGCCCACCATTGGCAAGCCACAGGAACAGACCCAGCAATGCGGCAAGCATACACAGGCCGATCACCGTTTCGGTTGTGTCACTTATCGGAATAACCTTGGATATCCCATCAGGATGCAGTGTCAAAAGGATGCCCAGAAGAAGCACCATGCCTGACCAGAAGGCGATCCACGAGGTCGCGATGACCCCCGCAACCCTGCTCAGATCCAGACCCAAAGATGCATAAATCCGATACCGGATCGCGGTCCCTGTAATATAAGAGAACCCTAGGCAGTTCGACACTGCGTATCCGCAAGCCCCGGCCATTCCCGCCACTGGCAACGGCACTTCGCCATCCGCTACGCTTTGCACAGCAAACACGTCATAGAGCGACAGCGACAGGAAGCTGACCATCGTCCAGCACAGCGCAAAAAACATCAATTTCCAAGAAGTGTTAGCTACATCCGACTGCACATCGGACCATTTTACGTGCGAAGACAACTCGTGCAGGACAGTCAAAGCCACCAGCATAACCAGAACGGGGACCAGGATTTTAATCCAGGGACGTTCCAGAAACCCGGCCACACGTTCAGCCAAACGAACAGCCCAGAGGTCGTGGCCGGTATCCTGATCGGTCATATCTGTTCTCTGCTCTTGAGGTTTTGGTTGCTTGCGTGCTGTAGCAGTTTTACACAAATTCGTTGAACCTCAAAGCACTACGGCTCTTACATCCGGCCCTTACGTGTGGACAAAAGCAGATTGGTTTCCGATCGGGTGATCCCCTCCATCCGGCGGATTTGAAACAGGACTTCGTCCAACTCGGCCAACGTATCTGTGCTGATCTCGGCTATGAGGTCCCAGCTACCGTTGGTTGAATGAACGGCGCGCACTTCGGGCATGGCTGATATACGGGCCATCGTACGCTCGGTGCCGCGGCCCTCGATCTCAAGCATCATTAACCCGCGAACCGGACTTTGGGCCACATCCTGTCGGGTCAGGACTGTGAAACCCACGATCTCGCCCGATTGCTTGAGCCGCTGCAATCGACTGCGAACAGTCGTGCGTGTTACCCCAAGCGTTTCAGCAAGTTCAGACAAGGATGCGCGCGCATCGCGATGCAGTGCACTTAACAACCGATTGTCCAGTTCGTCCATATCAACTTCCCATTTCGAGATATCAAAGTTCTTTTTGAGCATTTTGATGACTTTTCGCAACCCACTATGACTGCATAAATAAGCACATGAAAAACACAAATATCATACTGGTTGGCAGCCCCATGGATTCGGGTAAACGCCGACAGGGCTGTCGGATGGGCCCCGACGCCTATCGGGTCGCAGGGTTGCAGACCGCTCTCAACAGTCTTGGGCATGCTGTACAGGATATTGGCGACGTCGTCCCCGACCAATTGGATGTGGCTGAACACTCGCACCTATTCGCGCTGCCTGAATGTATCGGTTGGACCCGTGCATTGAACCGGGCCGCTCAGGAGGCGGCGCAAAAGGGCATGCCGATATTCATGGGCGGAGATCACGCCCTGTCGATGGGGACCGTTTCTGGTATGGCCGAACACGCACAGAAGCTTGGCCGCCCCCTGTTTGTACTGTGGCTTGACGCACATAGCGATTTTCACACACCGCAGAGTACCGACAGTGGCAACCTGCATGGAACACCTGTTGCCTATTTCACCGGCCAATCGGGTTTTGAGGCTTTCCCACCGATCACTGCGACAGTCCCGACGGACCGAGTTGGCATGATTGGGCTGCGCTCGGTCGACCCTGCCGAACGGGCCCAGTTGGAAAAAGATCACGTCATGTTGGCAGACATGCGCAGCATCGACGAACACGGCATCAAAGCACCACTTATGGCCTTTCTCGAACGCGTTCGCGCAGCAAACGGGATGCTGCACGTGTCACTGGACGTCGACTTTCTGGACCCTTCCATCGCACCAGCTGTTGGAACGACCGTACCCGGTGGAGCGACCGAACGCGAAGCGCATCTGGTCATGGAGCTGCTGCACGAAAGCGGCCTTGTCTGTTCGCTTGATCTGGTCGAGCTCAACCCGTTTCTTGATGAGCGCGGCCGCACTGCAAAATTGATGGTCGATCTGGCCGCGTCCCTTCTGGGGCGGCGCATCTTCGACCGACCGACCCGGAGTTTCTGATGACCCAACCGTCCGATAAAGCCCTCGTTCCATTTGTATCTGTCGACAACATGATGCGACTGGTGCACCACATCGGCGTGGAACACATGATCGCTCAGATCGCGGCGCAGATCGAAGCTGATTTCAAAAGGTGGGAAAGCTTCGACAAGACCCCGCGCATTCCCGCCCATTCTCCGCATGGGGTTATTGAGTTGATGCCCACCTCCGACGGCGAGGCTTATGGGTTCAAATACGTCAACGGCCATCCCAAAAACACATCTGAGGGCCTTCAGACCGTCACAGCATTTGGACTGCTGGCAGATGTCTACACCGGGTACCCTACCCTGCTGACGGAAATGACATTGCTGACAGCCTTGCGAACAGCGGCCACGTCGGCCCTTGTGGGTCGCTACCTTGCCCCCAAATCCGCCACAACGATGGCCATGATTGGAAACGGTGCGCAATCCGAGTTCCAATGCCTAGCCTTCAAGGCGATGTGCAACATCAACACCGTTCGCCTGTACGACACTGACGCCAACGCCACCGAAAAATGCGCCGCGAACCTCAAGAATTCAGGACTGACTGTTGTTCTCTGCAAAACGCCCGAGGATGCTATCGAAGGCGCGCAGATTATTACGACCTGCACAGCAGATAAGAAATACGCGACCATACTGACAGATAACATGGTTGGGCCCGGCGTTCACATAAACGCAATCGGAGGAGATTGCCCTGGAAAAACCGAACTCCACCAGGACATCCTTCTCCGCTCCGAGATTTTTGTCGAGTATCCTGAGCAGACAAGGGTTGAAGGCGAAATACAGGCCTTGGCCTCGGATCATCCCGTGACAGAGATGTGGAAGGTCATGACAGGCCAAGCCACAGGCCGTAAAGACGACCGGCAGATTACCCTGTTTGACAGTGTTGGCTTCGCAATCGAGGATTTCTCGGCGCTACGGTTTATCAAAACTGCCATCGAAGGCACGAATTTCTATGAACCGTTGGACATGTTGGCGGACCCGGACGACCCCAGAGATCTGTTCGGCATGTTGATGCGTGCCGGCTAAACCGGGGGCGCTGCCCCCGCTGCCCTGCGGGCGACTCCCCCGAGATATTTTTGGCCAGATGAAGCTAGGGATCCTATTTTCATCTGGCAGCAAATATCCCGAAGCGCGAGGCAGAGCCTCGCAAAGAGCTCTCTATCCCGCCAACGATGGTAAGTAGAGCACGATACCGGGAAACGCGACCAGAAGCGCGATAGTGACTGCGTCCGCGATAAAAAACGGTGTCACGCCCTTGAATACATCCTGAACGCTTAAATCTGGACGTACTCCGGCGACAACAAAACAGTTGAGACCAATGGGCGGCGTGATCAGACAGAACTCTGCCATTTTTACAACCAGTATCCCGAACCAGATCGCGCACATTGGACCAGACATACCAAAAGCGCTGTCAGCCGCGCTGACTGTCTCGCCCCCGTTCAAGGCCATCACCGCAGGGTAAACCACCGGCAAGGTCAACAGAAGCATCCCTATGGCGTCCATGAACATTCCCAAAACCGCATAGGCCAACAGGATGCAGATTAGGATCAGCATGGGCGACATCTCAAGCGATGTGATCCAATCCGAGAATGCGCCGGGCAGATCAGCGAAACCGAGGAACCGCACGTAGATCAGAACCCCCCAGATGATCGAGAAGATCATCGCCGTCAGTTTGGCTGTTTCCAGCAGAGCGGATTTCAGTTCAGTCCAACGCATTCCGTGAAACAGGGCAAAACAGAAGACGATGAAGGCTCCGATAGCGCCGCCTTCGGTGGGGGTGCCCCAAGCCTTATCTCCGAACGGGTTGTAGACGAAGCAGATGATGATGAGGATCACAGCGACGATTGGGAACGCACCGGGCAGTGCCGCAAAGCGCTGCTTCCAAGTGAACCCAGTAACGGGTGGACCAACTGATTTGAAGATCACGGCGATGCCAACGATCAGCAGACCGTAAATGACCGCTGAAAATGCGCCGGGGATGAAACCGGCCAACAGCAGTTTGCCGACATCCTGTTCAACGATGATCGCATAGATCACCAGAATCGCAGATGGCGGGATCAGCGAGGCCAGTGTTCCGCCAGCAGCGACGACGCCGGCCGCGAATTGTTTATTGTACCCGACCTTCAGCATCTCGGGGATGGCGATGCGCGCAAACACGGCAGAAGTGGCGACCGAAGCGCCCGACACTGCCGCAAAGCCAGCCGTGGCGAAGACGGTGGACACCGCCAACCCGCCGGGCACCCAAGCGACCCAGCGTTTGGCGGCCTCGAACAGCGCGCGGGTCAAGCCTGCGTAATAGGCCAGATAACCGATCAGAATGAAGGTCGGAATCAGGCTGAGCGTATGGGCGGCAACCTTGGAATGGGGCACTTGTCCCGCCGTTTTGACAGCCACGGTCAGTGCTTTGCCAAAGCGGTCGGGATCATAGCCGAACTTGGCCCAGAAAATCCAGACCAGCCCAACCAGACCTGCCAAACCTGCCGCAAAGGCCACGCGCATCCCAGTGACGACCAGAACCAGAAGGCCGCCTGTGACCCACAGGCCGATATCAATCGTGTCCATCTAGTCCTGCCCTTCGAATTGCTCGGCCTCGGCAGCCGCCTGGGCGGCGACATCCTGTATCAGCGGCACGGCCACTGGTTTCTCCAGCCCTAAGACAAAGGCGCGGCCATAACCCCAGATTTGCAGGATCAGCCGCAAGCAAAGCACCGAGAAAGCAACCGGAGCCAACAGTTTGGCAGGCCAGAGCGGAATACCGATGTCGATTGAGCTGTCACGGCTCCACAACGGTGCGCCGAAATCGAACGAGCGGTCGAAATGGGACCAGCTGCCCCAGACAAGGGCTAGCATCAGAACAAGGATCAATACGACCGAGATCAGTTCGAACAGCCACAGCGCCCGCCCGTGCAGGCGCGAGATGACGATATCCATTCGGATGTGCCCGCCATCCCGCTGGACAAAGGAAATGCCAAGGAACGCGATCAGTGGCATGGCCTGTTCGATCCAGTCCACATAGCCAGGCAAAGGTGCGTTGAACGCGTTACGCCCGCTAACCGATACCACGGCCAAAACCATCAGCCCAAATACAGCTATCCCACTGATCAGTGCTAGGAGCTTCTCCAATCGCAATAGATGATGATCCAGACGGCTGAGACGGCTGCCGTCTTCAAGCACCGTGGCCTGTCCTGCCATGCCGGTGTTCCCCTGTTGTCTTTATAGGTGTCCGGGCGCCGAACAGGCACCCGGACTTAGTGATCAGTTACCGCCGCGCTGTTGCTTCAGCGTTGCCTGAACCAGATCATAGAGGTCTTGCGCAGGCAGACCCTGTGCTGACATATCCGCAATCCACTGCTCGCGGATCGGATCCGCGGCTTTTGTGCGGAACTCCTCGATTACGGCATCGTCGATTTCAACTTTGGCGACGCCTTTCTCGGACAGGACGCTGTCCCATTGCTCCAGTAGGCCGCCATAGTTGGCGAGGTAATGGTCAATCGCCTCATCAATCGAGCTGTTCAGCGCCTCGCGGTGCTCGGCAGGCAGCGCTTCATAAGCGTCGATATTCACCACGACCGGGCAGTTCACCGTGCCGGGATTGAGGTTCGCGGTCCACCAATCCGCCTCGTTGATGGTGCCGAACGACAGATGAGCGTGCTGGGCGAAAGCCACAGTATCCACAACACCCGATTCCATCGCATTGAACGCCTCTGTCGCAGGAACCGAGGTCGGGACACCCCCAACCGCTTCAAACGCCTGCCCCAGACCGCCGGTGGCGCGCACACGCATACCGTCAAAATCGGCCAGCTCGTCGCGCGGGTCACCTTTGCCGACAAGATTATACTGTGGCATGGGTGAGGTCATGATGATACGCGCATTCCACTGTGCCATCTCATCTTTCACCGCCGGGTGATCGTAAACCGCGTGGCTGACGGCAACCTCTTCTTCAAGGTTGCTTACACCCAGAAATGGGAGTTCGAGCACAGTGATGGCGCGGTTTTTGTCCCGGTGATAGCCCGCGCAGAACTGCGCCATCTCGAACGCGCCGATTTCAATGCCGTCCAGATTCTCTCGCGGCTTGGACAAGCCCCCGTAACTTACATTGATGGTGAATTCACCGCCGGTTTTTTCACTGACCAGCTCGGCCAGCTTTTCAACGTGCTCGGTAAAGGCGCGGCGTTTACCCCAGACCGAGGCGCTCCATTCGGTTGCCGCGGCCTCGGATACGAAGGCAACGGTCAGGGCGGCGACAGCGGCACCGCTCAGCATCTTTTTCATTATGATCTCTCCCTTATCTGCGCCCCTTGTCGAAGCGCTTGATGTCAAAGCTAGCGCCAACATCTGAGTGTGCCAACCCCCGGAAGATTTCACGGAACCAAGATCATCAGATCAAGTGACCGCTAACACGCTAAAGATGAATTTCCGATGCCATTTTTGGGCCCAACCAACGCAAACACGAGGATGGAAATCCGTTACAATTATCATCTTGTTATTAATAGATTATTATCAACATGATCCAAAAATGTTTTCACCTCAACGGCATTTAGAGAAATTTTTTTACAAACTAATCCATAGTTTCCGGTAATTTATTCCCTTGTTTTCTGTTCTCCGTATTATTCGGTATGGGGAGGAAGCGGGTCGACATTGTCAGTTTAGCAGGCAAAATTCGGCCCCACGAAATTTAGTCCAGAGGGAGGAGCCTCAGAATGACAACCGCTGCCCAGGCAGATGCCAAAACCTATCCGCCATCAGCAGACACTGTTGCCCGTGCACATGTCGATGCCGACAAATACAACGAGATGTATGCAGCCTCCGTCAACGATCCTGTTGCCTTCTGGGACGAACAGGGCAAGCGTATCGACTGGATCAAACCCTATACCCAAGTCAAGGACGTCAGCTTCGATTTCGGCTCGGTCGGTATTAACTGGTACGCCGACGGTACTCTGAATGTTTCGTCCAACTGCCTGGATCGCCATCTGAAAACCCGTGGAGATCAAACCGCGATCATCTGGGAGCCAGATGATCCAACTGATCCCGCTCAGCACATTACGTACGCCGAACTGCACCGTCGCACCTGCCGAATGGCCAACATCCTGGAATCAATGGGTGTGCGCAAAGGTGATCGAGTTGTCATCTACCTCCCGATGATCCCCGAGGCTGCTTACGCAATGCTGGCCTGTGCCCGTATCGGCGCAATTCATTCGATCGTGTTTGCCGGCTTCTCGCCCGATGCGCTGGCGGCACGGGTCAATGGCTGTGACGCCAAGGTCATCATCACAGCGGACGAAGCCCCGCGTGGCGGCCGCAAGACCCCGCTGAAATCCAACGCAGATGCGGCGCTGCTGCATTGTAAGGACACGGTGAAATGCCTCGTCGTCAAGCGGACTAACGGTCAAACCACATGGATCAACGGTCGCGACTACGACTACAACGAAATGGCGCTGGAGGCCGACGACTATTGCGCCCCCACCGAGATGAATGCCGAAGACCCGCTGTTCATTCTTTACACCTCTGGCTCGACCGGCCAGCCCAAAGGCGTCGTTCACACGACCGGCGGTTATCTGGTCTACGCCGCGCTGACCCATGAGGTAACATTCGACTATCACGAGGGTGATGTTTACTGGTGTACTGCGGACGTCGGCTGGGTCACAGGCCACAGCTACATCGTTTACGGTCCGCTGGCCAATGGCGCTACAACGCTGATGTTTGAAGGCGTCCCAACATACCCCGATGCAGGCCGTTTCTGGGAGGTTTGCGCGAAGCACAAGGTCAACCAATTCTATACAGCCCCCACCGCGATTCGCGCGCTGATGGGTCAGGGCAACGAGTTTGTCGAGAAGCACGACCTGAGCGACCTGCGCCTTCTGGGCACTGTCGGCGAACCGATCAACCCAGAAGCCTGGAACTGGTATAATGAGGTGATCGGCAAGGGCAAATGCCCTATCGTGGACACTTGGTGGCAAACCGAAACCGGCGGTCATCTGATGACCCCCCTGCCCGGTGCGCACGCTATGAAGCCCGGCGCGGCAATGAAGCCGTTCTTTGGCATCCAGCCAGTGGTTCTGGACCCCCAATCGGGCGTGGAAATCAGCGGTAACGGGGTCGAAGGCGTGCTGTGCATCAAGGATAGCTGGCCCGGTCAGATGCGTACCGTTTGGGGTGATCATGAGCGGTTCGAAAAGACCTATTTCTCGGATTACAAAGGCTACTATTTCACAGGTGATGGGTGCCGTCGGGATGAGGATGGCGACTACTGGATTACTGGCCGCGTAGATGATGTGATCAACGTATCCGGGCACCGCATGGGAACCGCCGAGGTCGAAAGCGCACTGGTCGCCCACGCCGCTGTGGCCGAAGCCGCCGTGGTGGGATATCCGCATGAAATCAAAGGACAAGGCATCTATTGTTATGTGACCTTGATGAATGATCGCACCCCCTCGGATGAGCTGCTGAAAGAACTGCGCACCTGGGTGCGGACCGAGATTGGACCGATTGCCTCGCCGGATGTGATCCAGTGGGCACCGGGCTTGCCGAAAACGCGCTCGGGCAAGATCATGCGCCGCATCCTGCGCAAAATCGCCGAGGATGACTTTGGCGCACTAGGGGACACTTCGACGCTTGCCGATCCGTCGGTGGTCGAAGACCTGATTGAAAACCGCGCGAACAAGTGAGGATGTGATGGACGCTGCCACGATCACCACACCCGTCGTCCTGATCCTTCTCGGCCCTCCGGGTGCCGGGAAGGGTACACAGGCTCGTATGCTTGAACAGAAGTTCGGGTTGGTTCAACTCAGCACCGGAGACTTGCTGCGTGCCGCCGTCGCGGCCGGGACTGAAGCAGGTTTGGCCGCCAAAGCCGTGATGGAGGCCGGAGATCTGGTCAGCGACGATATTGTCATCGCGATCCTGCGCGATCGACTGGCCGAGCCGGACTGCGCGAAAGGAATCATCCTTGACGGCTTTCCCCGCACCACGGTTCAGGCACAGGCGCTGGACACATTGTTGGCCGAATCTGGGCAAAAGATCAATTCGGCCATCAGCCTCGAGGTAGAAGACGCTGAAATGGTGATCCGGATTTCGGGTCGCTACACCTGCGGCATGTGCGGTGAAGGCTACCACGACACGTTCAAGCTGCCCGCGGTTGAAGGAAAATGCGACAAATGCGGCAGCTCAGAGTTCAAACGGCGCGCAGATGATAACGCTGAAACTGTTGCGTCCCGGCTGACGGCCTATCACGCGCAGACGGCACCGCTGATTGACTACTATCAGGCCCAGGGAGTGCTGAAGGGTATCGACGCAATGGGCCAGATAGATGACATCTCAATCGACCTGCAAGGGTATGTGCAAGAGGTCATGACTTAAAGGGTGGATCAAAGCGCAGGGCTTTAATCCTAAATCAGAATACTTCGAAGGAACTGCCTTGGCAGAACCGAGAAGTTTTACCTAACGTCACGGGGCGTTGGGCACAATCGCAAAGCGACCTGACGCGCATGAGGAGTTGTGTGCCAGGCCGTACGGCGAAAAAGCGAAGGAGGAACCCGCAATGGCGGATCAATCATCAAACTCCGCGCAGGCTGCCGAGTCCGACAAGGGCTATTGGCAGGCCAACCTGCGCCTAATTTACATCAGCCTTGTGATCTGGGCGCTGGTGTCGTTTGGATTCGGCATTCTGCTGCGTCCGCTGCTGTCGGGTATTTCCGTGGGCGGTACAGATCTGGGCTTTTGGTTCGCACAGCAGGGTTCGATCCTGGTCTTTCTGGTGCTGATCTTCAACTACGCCTGGCGCATGAACAAGCTGGACGCTGAATACGGCGTGGACGAGGAGTAACAGCATGGACCAGTTTACCATCAACCTGCTGTTTGTCGGCGCGTCTTTTGCGCTGTACATCGGCATCGCGATCTGGGCCCGGGCGGGTTCCACATCGGAATTCTACGCCGCCGGTCGCGGCGTTCACCCGGTCACCAACGGTATGGCGACAGCAGCGGACTGGATGTCAGCGGCCTCGTTCATCTCGATGGCGGGCCTGATTGCCTTCACCGGCTATGACAACTCGACCTTCCTGATGGGGTGGACCGGTGGCTACGTGCTGCTGGCTCTGCTGCTTGCGCCTTACTTGCGTAAGTTCGGCAAATACACCGTCTCGGAATTCATTGGCGACCGTTTTTACAGCCAGACCGCCCGTGTCGTTGCGGTGATTTGTCTTATCGTTGCCTCGGTGACCTACGTGATCGGTCAGATGACCGGTGTCGGCGTGGCCTTTGGCCGCTTCCTTGAGGTGTCGAACACATCCGGTCTGCTGATCGGTGCCTGTGTGGTGTTTGCCTACGCGGTGTTTGGTGGGATGAAGGGTGTGACCTACACTCAGGTTGCTCAGTACTGCGTGCTGATCACCGCCTACACCATCCCGGCGATCTTCATCTCGCTGCAGCTGACCGGCACCCCTGTTCCGGCGCTGGGTTTGTTTGGTGACACCGCAAGCGGTGAACCCCTGCTGACCAAGCTGGATGCCATTGTGACCGAGCTGGGCTTTAACGAATATACAGCCCACCACTCGAACACGCTGAACATGGTTCTGTTCACCCTGTCGCTGATGATCGGTACTGCGGGTCTGCCGCACGTCATCATGCGCTTCTTCACCGTTCCCAAAGTGTCTGACGCCCGCTGGTCCGCTGGCTGGACGCTGGTGTTCATCGCACTGCTGTACCTGACCGCCCCTGCGGTTGGCGCAATGGCCCGTCTGAACATCACCGACATGATGTGGCCTAATGGTGGTATCGAGGGCGGCGCTGTTTCTGTCGAAGCAATCGACACCGACCCGCGTTACGACTGGATGGCCACGTGGCAGAAAACCGGTCTTCTGGATTGGGAAGACAAGAACGGTGACGGTAAAATCCAGTACTATAACGACGCAAACGCCGACTTGCAGGCAATTGCCGAGGAAAAAGGCTGGGTTGGAAACGAGCTGACCAAGTTCAACCGTGACATCCTGGTTTTGGCCAACCCCGAAATTGCCAACCTGCCGGGTTGGGTGATCGGTCTGGTCGCGGCTGGTGGCCTTGCGGCTGCGCTGTCGACCGCCGCGGGTCTGTTGCTGGCGATCTCGTCGGCAGTGTCCCACGACCTGATCAAGGGTGCGATCAACCCGCAGATCTCGGAAAAAGGCGAGCTTCTGTCAGCGCGTATTGCAATGGCTGTAGCCATCGCTGTAGCAACGTGGCTGGGTCTGAATCCTCCGGGCTTCGCGGCGCAGACGGTGGCCTTGGCCTTCGGCTTGGCGGCAGCCTCGATCTTCCCGGCGCTGATGATGGGTATCTTCTCGACCCGCATCAACAACACCGGTGCGGTCGCGGGTATGCTGGCTGGTCTGGTTGTAACACTGATCTACATCTTCCTGCACAAGGGCTGGCTGTTCATTCCGGGCACCAACTCTTTCACTGATGCTGATCCGCTGCTGGGTCCGATCAAGTCGACCTCGTTCGGGGCGATCGGTGCCATGGTCAACTTTGCCGTCGCCTACTTCGTGGCCGGTGCGACCAAGGAAACTCCGCAGGAGATCAAAGATCTGGTCGAAAGCGTCCGCATTCCCCGTGGCGCGGGTGCAGCTCAGAATAAATGAGCATGATGCGGCCCAAAGCCTACTTGCCAAAGGCCGCGTCTTTCGACTGACTACTCCCGCCCGGCACTCTACCGGGCGGGATTTTTAAACCGGAAACCGAGGAGTATTCCATGCCCCTGTCCCATGATGAGATCACCCGGTTTCTGAAATCCGTACACCCTTATGACGCCCTGCCAGCGAATGTCTTGGATGCCATCGCACACCAGATCGAGGTGTGGGAGGTCGAAGAGGACTTCACGGTCTACAAATTGGGTCATTCTTTACCCGGTGTTTTTGTGATCTATGAGGGACAGATTGAGATCAAAGACCGGAACGATGTCGTCGTTTCGCATCTTGGTCTACGAAACTCATTCGGTGAACGCGGGCTTTTGAAGGATGGCAAGGCAATCACCAAGGCACGCGCCGACGCCTCATCGGTGCTGTTGCTTTTGCCTCCGGATCTGGTGCGCGAATTGATCGCCGGACATGAAGTCGTCGCAAAGTTCTTCAACCGCAGCCGCACCACACGCGCGGGACCACAGAGTCTGGCCACCAGTTCGATCGACGTTCTGATGGCGCGCAACCCAGCCACCTGCCCGCCTGATACACCGGTCCGCGAAGCCGCGCAGCTGATGCGTGACAAGCATATCTCATCGCTGTGCGTAACGGATCAGGAAACTCTTCTTGGCATCGCGACCCTGCGCGACGTGTCCGGCAAGTTTGTCGCGGACGAAATGCCAGCGGACACGCCCGTTGCCGCGATCATGACCGCTAACCCGATTACCCTGTCACCTTCCGATATCGGCTCGGATGTTCTGCATATCATGATGGAACGGGGGATTGGCCATGTTCCAATCTCCGAAGGTGGGCGGTTAGTCGGTATCGTTACTCAAACCGACCTGACCCATTATCAGGCCGTCAATTCGGCCGAACTTGTGCGCCAGATTGCAGCTGCGCAGACAGCGCAACAAATGGCGACTGTGACCGATGAAATTCCACAGCTTCTGGTACAGCTTGTTGCCGCAGGAAACCGACACGAGATCGTCACGCGCCTGATCACGGATATCGCTGACACAGCCACCCGTCGACTGTTAGCCTTGGCCGAAGCCAAGCTTGGCCCGCCCCCCGTACCCTATCTGTGGCTGGCCTGCGGATCGCAAGGGCGGCAGGAACAGACTGGTGTCTCTGATCAGGACAATTGCTTGATGCTGGAAGACAGCGTGACCGACGGTGACATGCCCTATTTTCATGCGATGGCACAGTTTGTATCGGACGGGCTGGACACATGCGGGTACTTCTATTGCCCCGGCGACATGATGGCGACAAACCCGCGCTGGTGCCAACCGGTACACGTGTGGCGCGACTATTTCAAAGGTTGGATCGCCAAGCCGAACCCCGAAGCACAAATGCTGGCATCCGTCATGTTTGACTTACGCCCGATCGGTGGCGCATTCGAGCTGTTCGACAAGCTGCAAGCCGATACGCTGGCTGCAGCCCGGGCGAATTCGATCTTTGTGGCGCACATGATTTCAAACTCGTTGAAACATACGCCTCCGCTTGGTTTGTTACGGGGATTTGCGACGATCCGGTCAGGTGAGCACCGCAATACACTGGATTTAAAGCACAACGGTGTCGTTCCCGTCGTCGATCTGGCCCGGATTTACAGTTTGCAGGGCGAGCTTCCCGAGGCGAACACGCGCGCGCGTTTACGGGCGGCTGGAGCGGCTGGTATCCTAAGCGAGTCCGGAGCGCGGGACCTGCTGGATGCATACGATCTGATTGCTGAAACCCGTCTGGAACACCAGGTGCGGCTTGTAAAAAGTGGCGAAAAGCCGGACAACTTCATGCCACCCACGGCCCTGTCCGATTTCGAACGCAGCCATCTTCGGGACGCGTTCGTCGTGATCAAGACGATGCAATCGGCGGCGGGCCACGGAAAAGGTATGCTGGGTTGAACCGGCCGAAATTGGGAGAAACGCAATGTTCCTGGAACTGATCGCCACACTCTTCGCAGGCGTTGCATTTGCAGGCGTCGTGATGCTGGTGAACAAGATGACGGGCGGTCGCTTGCCAAGGTGGGCAGCCCCTGTTGCAGCCGGTTTGGGGATGATCGGAATGACCATTTCCAGCGAATATTCCTGGTATGACCGCACCAAAGATACGCTGCCTGAAGGCATGGCGATTATTCAAGAAATCGAAAGTCGCGCTTTTTATCGCCCCTGGACCTATGCGGTCCCCTTTGTTGAACGTTTTGCCGCGATTGACACAGCCTCGGTTCGGACCAACGAACAGGTGCCCGAGCAACGGTTGGTAGACCTTTACTTTTTTGGGCGCTGGTCCCCGGTTTCCAAGCTGCCGGTCGCTGTGGATTGCGCACAAAACCAGCGCGCCAATCTGGCGGACGGGGCCGAATTCGGATCCGAAGGTCAGCTGCTGAACGCTGACTGGATCAACGCAGAAACCAACGACCCCATCATCGAGGCCACCTGCGGAGTGTAACATGCTGACCCGGTTAAGCCTGCGCTTACGCATCTTCCTGTTTTTTTGCCTGCTGGCTGTAGGCGGGTTAGCTGTCAGTTCTCTCGCCTTGTGGATCAGTTATCGGCGCGTTGCAGATCCTGAATTGGTCAACGCCTTCATCTTTGCTGAAATCCTTATGGCTTTTGGCTTTGTGGCGCTGATAGTCGCCGTTTGGTTGCTGTTTGATGACAACGTCGCCAAGCCGATCGAGCGTCTTTCGGCTGAGCTGCGCGCGCGCGCACACGCAGGCGTCAACCGGGAAATGGATGTTCAGGCCGCGCGTTACCTGGGTGATCTGGCCCCTGCTGCGGCTGGTCTGGCCGACCAGCTGTCAGAGAAGACTATGAGCGTAGCCGAAGCCGTCGCTGCTGAAACCGCCCATCTTGCTGCCGAAAAGCAGAGGCTGACAGCCTTGCTGACCGACATTCCGGTGGCCATGCTGCTGGCCAGCCCGACGCATAAGATCGTGCTCTATGATGGTCAGGCGGCCGAAGTTCTGGCGCAGATTTCACATCCCCGCCTGAATGCGTCGATGTCCGAGTATTTTCAGATGGGTCCCTTGGAACAAGCCTTTGCCAAACTTACCAAAACAGGGCTTGAGGTCGGTTGCACTCTCACAAGTATCGACGGCACACAAAACTATATGACGCGTATGAAACCCTTGGGCGACGCACCAGGTTACATGCTGATTTTTGACGACAGTGCCACAAACATCGCGCCCGAGGCCGCGCGGCCGCTGGTCTATGACTTTGCCCTATTGAACTCGGCTGCCAATAAGGAACTGCGTACACTTGACCTGCGCGAGCTTTGCTTTGTTGTGTTTGATACCGAAACCACGGGGCTGCTGCCACACAAGGACGAAATTGTGCAGATCGGAGCAGTGCGTGTCGTAAATGGCCGGATCATTGAAGGCGAACGGCTGGATATATTGGTCAACCCCGGTATGCCAATCCCTGCTGCCTCGACCAAGGTTCACAAGATCACAGACAATATGGTCTCGGGCGCGCCTGGAATCGCCGAGGCTGGCAAGGTCTTTCATCAATTTGCGCAGGACGCGGTGATCGTGGCCCATAATGCGCCATTCGACATGGCCTTTCTGCGCCGCCATGCGAACCGGATGGGCGTTGAATGGAACCACCCAATTTTGGATACTGTCCTGCTGTCCGCCGTTCTGTTCGGCGCCAGTGACACACACACGCTGGACGCCGTGTGCGACAGGCTCGACATCACTATCCCGCCAGAGTTGCGCCATACGGCGCTGGGGGATGCGGTCGCAACTGCCGAGGCGCTGGTTCGTATGTTACCGATGCTTGAGGCACGCGGCATGACCACCTTTGGCGCGGTGATCGAGGCGACCCGTCAGCACGGACGCTTACTGGAAGATCTGAACTAGGCTGGAAAAATACAGTTTCAAGCGCAGCTTTTCGTGGACAATTTCACTGGGCCGTGGCACCTGAGGCGCGGCCACTGAATGAGCGCGTGATGACCGAGACCACTTTCACCCCATCCCCCGACCAAAGCATCGCTTTCCGCGAAGCCTTGGGCTGTTTCGGAACAGGGGTCACCGTTGTGACAACGCATACCGAAATGGGGCCGCGGGCGATCACGGTGAATTCGTTTTCGTCGGTCTCGCTAGATCCACCTCTGGTTCTTTGGTGCCTTGCAAAGGACTCAAACCGGTTCGGCGCGTTCCATAACTGCCAGCATTATTCGATCCATGTCATGGCCGAAGATCAGCAGGATCAAGCACTGAAGTTTGCCGAAAATGGCGAAGACTTCTCCCACGCAGATTGGATAGCTGACCATGCCAAGCGTCCGCACCTGTCTGATTGCCTTGCTCGGTTTGATTGCACGCTAAACGCCCAACACGATGCCGGAGATCACCTTATCCTGATTGGCCAGGTCGAAAAGGTGATGTACCGCACAGGCAAGGGGTTGATTTTCAAGCGTGGACAATTTGGGGGTTTTGCCGATCTAATATAGATCAATAAGCCCAAATTACATTGCTATATCTGAATAATACAGCAATGTAGTGCGATGATCGGCACCAGGAATAAAATAGTCTTCGTCCACATACCCAAAACCGGCGGAAGCTCGGTCGCATGGGCGTTACGTAAGGAATTTGATCGGCCGAATCCGTTGCAGCGGATGTTAAAAAGCTTGGACGGTCGAACGATAAACAGGGGCATCTACCAAAAGTCGCGGTTCCAGCCGCTTCCAGATCATGCCAAGGCGATAGACTATCTGGAACGCTTGGGCCCAGTGTATTGGACAATGCGCTCGGTTGCATTCGTTCGTAATCCATTCGACTTGTTGATTTCACTTTATAGCTACATCCAACAAACCGAAATTCATCATGACCACCAGGCGGTCAAAGGTATTTCTTTTGAAGAGTTTATATTGACGCGCTGCGGAGGCGAGCTTTCACCTTACAGACAAACAAGTTTTCTGTTGGACGAACAGAACCGATGTCTTGTCAGCTTTGTTGGCCGAATGGAAAACCTAGGCACCAACTTCCAGAGTTTTTGTGCGAAAGTCGACATCCAAGCCAGTTTAAGCCACCAAAACAAGTCCAATAGATCAAGGGTAGTTGCGGATCACTACAACTCCGAGATGATAGATATTGTCGTCGAAACGTTCCGCGCGGATTTCAACTTACTAGGCTACAGCACTGATCCGAATAACCAATCCATAGACCAGATGGAGTTGCTGAAGCACCCTAAGCTGAAACCAATTTAGTCACTCGTCCAGCGACCCATGCACGGCCAGTGCCTCAAGTTGGGTTTCCTGCGGGGTGATGATGCGGAAAGCCTCATGCACACCCGTCTCGGATAGTTCACGCGCGACGGTCAGCAGGGTGTTGGGCGCATGTTCTTCGCATAGCTCGGACATATGAGTGATTTCGGCTTGCGCGACGCCCATCGCCGCCTCAACCGAAGGCGCGCCGTAGATTTGTACGAAATGCTCGGCCAGGTTCTGCGCAATCTGGTCGATCTCGGCTGGTTCCACTTGCGTCACTGCCACGAATGTCACCCGGCCAAAGGTCTCGACACCCAGCCATCCGTTCGCGAAAGCCTGCCGGGCCTTGCCCTCAAGATCGCCCTCGCCCCAGTTCGAAAACTCGAACCCGCCAGAGATGCACCACTCGCCCGTGCGGGCCGGGGAATGAAACACGTTCATGTCGCTTTCGTCGAAATGAATTGCGCGGGCCAGTTTCATCTTTAGTTCTCCAGTAGATCCGTCAAGGGGCGCAGGGTTGTTTCGGCACCGTCGCGGATCAGCATTCCGAACCGCTCGTCGGCGCCCAGAAAGACACCTGTGTCATAGGGTTCGCCCACCCCGCGTAGCAGCCCCATCCATTCGGCATGAAGCGGCGCATTTCCGTCCTCTTGCCAGCGGTTGAGCCATGTCAGCATATGCCTCGACCAGCTTTCAACCAGTTGAGTCGGCGACACCTCAGCACAGCCCTCATCATAAAGCGCTGTAATATCTGGGTTTTCACCGGGCGCATCGCTGGTTTGCAGCAGTGCCAGTTCCCAGCCGACGATCAGCCAATCGGGCTCTTCCTCGGGCGCGGTGCTTGAGGCCGTGACCTGAAACATCCCACATTTAGCCCCGTTCACACAGATCGGGCCGTCCCAGTCCAGATGGACCGCCACCTCGGGCGGGGCCAGCGCGCCCAGTGCGTTCTGAAACCCCACGGCACAGAGCGGCAACATCACCATCGCGTCCTGCAGCGGAACTTCGGGTGCAAAGACGATAGCCACGCGTAAGCGGTCAGCCTGAATGTTGTAAACCACGGTGCCCGCATCGCATCCCAGCGCGGCCATGGCTTGCGCGCGCTGAAACGGATCTTGTCCCCCCTGCACCGGGTGACCGACCAACAGAGGGGGAAAAACCGGCTCGCTCATGCGTTTCCCCTGGCGATCAAGTCGCGGGCGATTTTGCGGAACGCGTCGGCCTGCGGGCTGTCGGGTTTGCTGACTACGATGGGCGCTCCCCCATCAGCGGCCACGCGAATGTCCAGATGCAACGGGATTTCCCCCAGCAGCGGTACACCCAGCGATTCAGCCTCGGATTTGACACCACCATGGCCGAACACATGTTCCTCATGCCCGCAATTCGAACAGATATGGGTGGACATGTTCTCGATCATGCCGACGATGGGCGTTTTCAACTGGTTGAACATGTCGATCCCCTTGCGGGCATCGATCAGGGCTACGTCCTGCGGGGTCGACACAACAATCGCGCCATCCACCTGGAACTTTTGGCTCAGCGTCAGTTGCACGTCACCGGTGCCGGGCGGCAGGTCGACGATCAGCACATCCAACGCGCCCCATTGCACCTGGTTCATCATCTGCTGCAACGCGCCCATCAGCATCGGACCTCGCCAGACAACCGCCTGCCCTTCGTTGGTCATCAGCCCCATGGACATCATGGTGACGCCGTGATTGCGTAACGGCAGAATCGTCTTGCCATCCGGGCTGGCCGGACGACCCGAAACACCCAGCATCCGGGGCTGCGAAGGGCCGTACACATCCGCATCCAACAGACCCACGCGCCGCCCCTCGGCGGCCAGCGCACAGGCGAGGTTCGCGGACACGGTCGATTTACCGACACCCCCCTTACCCGAGGCCACGGCGATGATGCGATCCACGCCCGCCACCGGCTGCGGACCTGTTTGCGAAGGTTTGGGTTTCGGCTTCAGATCCGGCGGTGCCTTGTCGGAATGCGCGGTCAGCATGGCCGAGACCTTGGACACACCATCAACCATCTGCGCGGCCTGCTCGGCCGCTGCGCGCACGGGTTCCATCTTGTCGGCGTTCTTAGGGTCGATCTCCATCACGAAGCGTACGGTGTCACCTTCGACATTCAGGGCACGCACGATCCCGGCGCTGACAATGTCTTGTCCGGACATGGGATCGGTGATTTTCTTCAGGTTCGCCAGAATTGCGTCACGAACACTCATGCCTTTTCTCCGTGTGTCGATCCAACCAAGTGGTTGATTTTCATTGCATGTGTCTCCGTCTCATTCAGTTTATTTGACGCAATCGGGGCGCTGCCGTTAGGCTGACCCCATGCGCGTTATCCTTTTGTGCCTGAGCCTGACGCTCTCCGCCACCCCCTCTTGGTCGCAAGAGGCGCTGGGACTGGCTGCCCCGCCCGAGGTTGCCGACTCTGGTCTGTTGCAACATATTCTTCCGCGCTTCTCGCTCAAGACCGGGATACGCGTTATTGCGGATGATACCGGCGTTTTGGTGTTGGAAAGCGGCCCGCCGGGTGATCCGGTCTTTGCCCGCGACGGTGTGATCTATCACCTCAGGATCGGCGAGGATGCCAAACACGAACGTTTCCGCGACTGGCTGCTGTCCGATATCGGCAAGCGCACGGTTGAAGGGTTTGCTCCGGAAACCGGCGCGCCCTTCTCGGCCGAGTTCGAAGTTGCCGCGGTGCAGGAAGAGGTGGTTGTTGATGGCGACGCCGCATGGGGAGAAGAGCTGTCGATGACTCATTGCGGGCGGTGCCACGTGATCGGCCCGCAAAACCGCATGAATGGGCTGGGCTCGACGCCATCCTTTGCAGTCCTGCGCGCCATGCCCGACTGGTCGGAACGATTCGAGGCGTTCTTTGCCCTGAACCCACACCCCGCCTTTACCCAGATCGACGGGCTGACATTGCCCTTTGACCCCGAACGCCCCTCGCCCATCCACCCCGTCCAGATGACGCTGGACGAGTTGGAGGCGATACTGGCCTTTGTATCGGTCATCAAAGCCGCGGATCTGGGCGCACCGTTGCAGCTTCAGTGATCCTTGCGCTTTGTGAAATAATCCTCGGTCGTAACAACCTTGGGACGCGGCGCAGACTGGAACGGGTTGTCCTGTTGCTGGAACTGCGCGTTCACACGGCAGTTATCGCACATCTGGATCATCCGCGCCTTGTCCGAGGTGGCAAACATCGGATGCGTGCCCGACAGCTTCTCCATGATCCGTTCGACCGTGGATTTCACACCGAACAGCGCGCCACATTCGACGCATGCAAATGGTTCTTCCTCGTTCAACACCTGCTGAGACAGGGCGGCATCGCTCAGGTCCAGTTGCGGGACCAGCGTGATCGCGTCCTCGGGGCAGATTGTTCGGCACATACCGCATTGCAGGCAGGCATCCTGCTGGAAGTTCAACTGCGGCATGTCAGGGTTGTCGATCAACGCCCCCGACGGGCAGAGCGACACGCAGCTTAGGCACAGCGTGCAACTGTCTGTGTTCACCGCCACCGCTCCGTAAGGCGCATCTTCGGGCAATGGCAACGGAGCTTCGGCCTGAGGGTTGAGCGCCTGCGCGGCCAAGCGTGCGATTTGACGCCGGTTTCCCAAGGGAAGCACCGGATCGGCCAAAGGCTCTGGTACGTCCTGTGCGTATAGTTCGTCAGACATCGCATCCGGATCAGCCTGATCAATCAGGCCCAGCTTCCCCGCGCCTGCTATGGCCTCGGCCAGTGCCAGTTCACGATCCAACGCGTCCCGCTCGGTCGTTGGTGCCAGCAAGACATCCACACGAGCAAACCCATGGGCCAGCGCGGCCAGCATTTCGGAATGGCCAAACCCCGAGATCACGTTCAGTTCCAATGGGATCACGTCGGCAGGCAAACCGCGACCAAAGCGGGCGGACAGTCGGATCATTTCAGCCCCGTGGGCATCATGAACCAGCAGCCGGGGCGCTTGTCCCTCGGCCCGTCGATAAGTGCGCGCCAGAATGTGCATCCGGGACAAAAGTGCTGCAACCGGCGGGTCTTCGTAGGTGATCGCCGTCGAGGGGCAAACCGCCGCGCATTCTCCGCATCCGGCACAGATCATAGGATCGATAGCCACATGTTCACCCGCAGAGGTGATCGCACCAGTCGGGCAGATGTCCAGACAGTTCGAACACCCTACCTGTTCGGCGCGGGAATGGGCGCAGAGGGTTTCCTCCATCCGCACATAAAGAGGTTTTTCAAAGGTGCCGACCAGTTGCGCGGCCTCAAAGGCCAGGCGTTCAACGGCGACCGTATCCTTGGGATCGGCCCTCAGATACCCCTCGCGCTTGGCAGGGGCCTGCACGAAAGGCGTATCACCGGTCAGATCCAGCACGATATCGCAGGAGGAGCCCGCCCCGTCGCGCGGTTCAGACCATGCAAACGCCCCGCGCCCGCCGGGTTCTAACTGTTGTAGCGCATCCAGCCGCAGGGAAAATCCGCCCAAAGCACCGGTCAGCGACCGAACGCGCCCGCGCACCACATCATAGGCGCGCGACATCGGCTCGCTATCGTCGGTGCTCAGGACCGTGACGGCCAAGGTAGGCGAAAGACGCTCGGCCAGATCAAACGCCACCGCGCCGGGGCCGATGATAAAACACGTGCCTTCGCTGACGACATCCACGCCGGGCGTGATCGGCTGCGGCAACAGCGCCTCGGCCGCCAGCGCAGCCATCTTGGGGGCGGCATCCGCGCCCTCATCCGACCATCCCGCGCGGTCACGTAGATCGACGAAACCAGGTGCCTCGACCCCAAGCTCATCGGCCAAGTTGCGAAAAACTTCCTGCTCTTGCCCACAGGCGACGATCACGTCACCGTCTTGCATAAAATTCGCAGCTGTATCCAACTCGCGCGTACACAGCGCCGTGTGGACCTTGGAACATGTCGCATCGCAGGCGGATGCCATCTTGTCTGCGTCCACGCGCTGAGTGCCCGCGCAGTCGCATAATAGTAGTTTGGTGCTCATATCCCCTCCCCGGATGTCGCGCCATCTCACAGCACAGTAGGCTGTATTCGGGGGACGGCAATGTAAACCCCATCGCAAACACGCCAAATCCAACCCCCGGACGCGCTACACAACCCTGTTTTTCTACCCGGGAACAAGGCCCCTCACGAACTCGCTATCGACGTATGCGACTAAAGTCGTAGTGCTTGGACTTGGCAGAAGATCATTTTGTGTACCATAGTGGACACGGGGAAGGCAGGGGAGAGCCTTCCGGGGAGGATTTACGTGGCGAAGGCCGCTACTCAGATTGAAATGCCGATAGGCGTTGTTGTGCGCAAAACACCCGGTGTCACTCGCTGGGCGAAATGGAACTGGCGTGCGATTGCGGTGTTGCCCGGTGCGGGCCCTGCCGATTGGCACGAAATGCGCCGGGAAGGCGAAGCTGTGGAATACCACGCGGCCACCCTGCCCCTGACGCTGTGGGCGGATGAGACCGAGGCGTATATGGTCAACCTGTCCGACGGCACGCCCTCGATATACCTTGTGCTGCGGGATGCGCTGGACGGGCAACGCCCGATGGATGCTGTGCTGGTTACAGCCTCACCCTATGAAGGGCAGGATTACGCGGATACCGGCGAAGAGATTGTCGAGAAAATTCCAATGACCGACGGGCTGATCGCCTGGGTACGGGATTTCGCGTTGGAACATCACCGCGATGAAGTCTTCGTTAAACGCAAGCGCGACAAGAAACGCACTGATTTGGTCGAAGATGGCAAAGGCGATGCGCGCATACGGCAAGAGTCCGATGTTTACCGCGCCCCGCGGAGGATCATCCAATGACTGAAGCCCGCGATTTCTGGTCCCGCCGCAAAGCCGCCGTTCAGGCCGAGGCTGAGGCCGAAGTAATCGCAGCCGAAGAACAGGTGATCGCAGACCAGCGCGCCGAGCTTGAGGAAAAGACCGACGCCGAGATTCTGGCCGAGCTTAACCTCCCCGATCCCGATCAGTTGCAAGCGGGCGATGACGTCTCGGGCTTTATGGCCAAAGCCGTTCCCGACCGTCTTCGCCGCCGCGCCCTGCGCAGGTTGTGGCGGCTGAACCCGGTGTTGGCCAATGTCGATGGGCTGGTCGATTATGGCGAAGACTATACCGACGCGGCCTGTGTGATCGAAAACCTGCAGACCGCCTATCAGGTCGGCAAGGGCATGTTGGCTCATGTCGAAGCGCTGGCCGCCAAGGCCGAAGTCGAGGCGGAAGATTCCGATATCGAGGTCGAGGCCGAGGAGCCTCAGCCTGAACCCGAAGAGATCGACACCCCCGACCCAGAGCCCGTTCTCTTGGCTGAAATAGAACCAGACGCGCCGGAGGAGGCGGAAGTCGCCCCTGCCCCGCGCCGCATGAAATTTGAATTCGAAGGATAACCGAATGACCGCAAGTGAAGCGCAACAGATGGATGTCTCGGCCGAGGATCGCCTGCGCGCGGATTTCTATAACTTTCTGGGCCTGCTGTTGGCCGGTCCGCCAGATCAGATGCTGCTGGACCAGATGGTGGGCCTCAGCGGCGATGACAGCGATCTGGGTCAGGCTATTCAGGCGATGGCTCGGGTGGCCAAAGTCACCAAACCTGCGGCTGCTGAACGTGAGTTCAACGCACTGTTCATTGGGTTGGGACGCGGAGAGCTTCTGCCCTATGCCAGCTTTTACCTGACCGGATTCCTGAACGAGAAACCATTGGCACAGCTGCGCAATGACATGGCCGTGCGCGGTATTACCCGGGCGCAAAACGTCTATGAACCCGAAGACAACATCGCCTCGTTGATGGAGATGATGGCGGGGATGATCGTCGGCCGGTTCGGCCCGCCCGCGTCTTTGGAAGACCAGAAAGCGTTCTGGAACAAACATATCGGCCCTTGGGCCACGCATTTCTATTCGGATTTGGAAGGCGCCGAGAACTCGGTCCTCTATGCCTCGGTCGGCACTGCCGGTCGGGTCTTCATGGAGATCGAGCGCGAAGCTTTCCGAATGTCGGCAGCGTGAGACGTTGTCATTCGCCAGCGTCCCTTGCGGGGCGTTAAACTGCAAATGGGAAAGGAGAACCCCATGAGCAAGACCAAGGAAGAAGGTGCAACGCGCCGCGACTTCCTCAAACTGGCCGGAACCGCAGCACCCGCTGCTGTCGCCGCAGCCAGCCTGACCGGAAAGGCCGAGGCAGCTGAGCTGCCCACGGACGAAACCCGGATGCAGGACACCGCGCATACACGCGCATATCTGGAAAGCACCCGGTTCTAGGATCGGACGTTTTCACCACCCGACAGACGGTTGCGATTGGCCCTGACGTCGGTTTTGCGAAGTACCAAGCAGCTGTGGCTGACACGGCACGCAAGGGAGGAAAGTAATGCTTAGGAAAAAGACCAACGGGGTTGCGAGACGCCCCCAGCGGACAAGTATCCTGTCCCAGGTCGGCGAGAAAACCGTCGATCGCCGCGCATTCCTGCGTGGCTCGGGCCTGACGATCGGCGGCCTTGCCGCGATCAGCGCCACGGGTGGAACCGTGACGCCAGCCAGTGCCCAGACAGCGGCGAACAAGGCCGTTGAAAACATCAAATCCGTATGCACCCACTGCTCGGTTGGCTGTACCGTCGTTGCCGAAGTGCAGAATGGCGTCTGGGTCGGGCAGGAACCCGGCTGGGACAGCCCGTTCAACCTGGGTGCGCACTGCGCCAAGGGGGCCTCGGTCCGCGAGCACGCTCATGGCGAACGCCGCCTTAAGTACCCGATGAAAAAGGAAGGCGGAGAGTGGAAGCGCATCAGCTGGGAACAGGCGATCGACGAGATCGGCGACGGCATGATGAACATCCGCCAGGAATCCGGGCCGGACAGCGTGTACTGGCTGGGTTCTGCGAAACACAATAACGAACAGGCTTATCTGTTCCGCAAGTTCGCCGCCTACTGGGGCACGAACAACGTGGACCATCAGGCCCGTATCTGCCACTCAACCACTGTTGCGGGCGTTGCGAACACATGGGGCTATGGCGCCATGACCAACTCGTACAACGACATGCACAACAGCCGGGCCATCTTTATCATCGGTGGTAACCCGGCCGAGGCGCACCCCGTCTCGTTGCTGCATATCCTGCGTGCGAAAGAGCAAAACAACGCCCCTCTGATCGTCTGCGACCCGCGCTTTACGCGCACCGCGGCCCACGCGGATGAATATGTCCGTTTCCGCCCCGGCACCGACGTTGCACTGGTCTGGGGCATCCTGTGGCACATCTTCGACAACGGCTGGGAGGACAAAGAGTTCATCCGCACCCGTGTCTGGGGTATGGACCAGATCCGCGAAGAGGTTGCCAAGTGGAACCCCGACGAGGTTGAGCGCGTCACCGGTACGCCCGGCTCGCAGCTGCGCCGCGTCGCCCGGACCATGGTGAACAACCGTCCTGGCACCGTCGTATGGTGCATGGGTGGTACACAGCACACCAACGGCAACAACAACACCCGCGCGTACTGCGTGCTTCAGCTTGCGCTTGGCAACATGGGCACATCGGGTGGTGGCACCAACATCTTCCGCGGCCACGACAACGTGCAGGGCGCAACAGACCTTGGTGTTCTGTCCCACACCCTGCCCGGCTACTATGGCCTGTCCAAGGGTGCTTGGGGCCACTGGGCGCGTGTCTGGGGTGAAGACCCTGAATGGCTAGCGGGTCAGTTCGCCACGATCAAGGACAAGGAAGGCAAGGACAAGCCGCTTCAGAACGAGCGCGGCATCCCGGTCTCCCGTTGGATCGATGGTGTTCTGGAAGACCCAGCCAACATGGATCAGGACAATAATGTCCGTGCCATGGTTCTGTGGGGCCACGCGCCCAACTCGCAGACCCGGATGACGGAAATGAAGACGGCGATGGAGAAGCTGGACATGCTGGTCGTGATCGACCCGTACCCCACCGTCTCGGCCGTGCTGCATGACCGCACCGACGGCGTCTACCTGTTGCCCGCCTGTACGCAGTTCGAAACACGTGGCTCGGCCACGGCATCGAACCGGTCGCTGCAGTGGCGCGACAAGGTGGTTGATCCGCTGTTCGAAAGCTTGCCGGACGAGGTCATCATGGCCAAGTTCGCCAACAAGTTCGGCTGGGCGGACCGCTTCTTCCGTAATATCGAGATGGAAGATGCCGAGACCCCGAATGTTGAAAGCATCACGCGTGAATTCAACTCGGGCCTCTGGACCATCGGCTATACCGGGCAGTCGCCGGAACGTCTGAAAAGCCACATGGCCAACCAGCACACGTTCGACAGAACCACGCTGCAAGCCATCGGTGGACCCAACGACGGCGAATACTACGGCCTTCCGTGGCCCTGCTGGGGCACGCCGGAGATGGGTCATACGGGGACACCGAACCTCTATGACATGTCCAAACCGGTGGCCGAAGGCGGCCTGACTTTCCGCGCCCGTTTCGGTGTGGAACGCGATGGTGACAACCTGCTGGCCGAAGGGGTCTATAGCGTTGGATCGGAAATTCAGGATGGTTATCCGGAATTCACGATGCAGATGCTGATGGATCTTGGCTGGGATGGCGATCTGACAGCCGAGGAACGCGCGGCGATTGACGCTGTTGCGGGTCCTGAAACCAATTGGAAGACCGACCTCTCCGGCGGTATCCAGCGGGTTGCGATCAAGCATGGCTGTGCGCCCTTCGGGAACGCCAAAGCCCGCGCGGTCGTCTGGACCTTCCCGGATCCGATCCCACTGCACCGCGAGCCGCTATATACCAACCGGCGCGATCTGGTGGAGGACTATCCGACCTACGAGGACCGTCAGGCTTATCGTCTACCCACCCTTTATGCTTCGATCCAAAAGAACGACTTTTCAAAGGATTATCCGATAATCCTGACGTCAGGTCGTCTGGTCGAATATGAAGGCGGCGGTGATGAAACCCGGTCGAACCCATGGCTGGCCGAGCTTCAGCAGGACATGTTCGTCGAGATCAACCCCCGCGATGCCAACAACCTTGGTATTCGTGACGGATCACAGGTCTGGGTCGAAGGTCCTGAGGGCGGAAAGGTCAAGGTGATGGCGATGTTGACCAACAGGGTTGGCGCCGGCGTGGCCTTTATGCCGTTCCACTTTGGCGGCCATTTCCAGGGCGAGGATCAGCGGCACAAATACCCCGCAGGTGCAGACCCCTATGTCTTGGGTGAAAGTTCTAACACCGCCCAGACCTATGGCTACGACTCAGTAACCCAGATGCAGGAGACCAAATGTACTCTCTGCAAGATCTCGGCAGCGTAAAGGAGGACGAAAATGGCTAGAGCAAAGTTTCTCTGCGACGCTGAACGCTGCATCGAGTGCAACGCCTGTGTCACCGCGTGTAAAAACGAGCACGAGGTGCCATGGGGCATCAACCGCCGCAGGGTGGTGACGATCAATGACGGCAACCCGGGCGAACGCTCGATCTCGGTGGCCTGTATGCATTGTTCGGATGCGCCTTGCATGGCGGTGTGCCCGGTCGACTGCTTCTATCAAAACGAAGAAGGGGTCGTCCTGCACTCCAAAGACCTGTGCATTGGCTGCGGCTATTGCTTCTACGCGTGCCCGTTCGGTGCGCCGCAATACCCGCAGGCGGGCAACTTCGGATCACGCGGCAAGATGGATAAATGTACCTTCTGTGCCGGTGGTCCCGAAGAAACGCACTCGACCGCAGAGTTCGCCAAATATGGTCGCAACCGGATCGCCGAGGGCAAACTGCCTATCTGCGCCGAGATGTGTTCCACCAAGGCCCTGCTTGCCGGTGACGGCGACGTGGTCTCGGCCATCTACCGCGAACGCGTTGTGGCACGCGGGTTTGGCTCGGGCGCGTGGGGTTGGGGCACCGCCTACGACCAGAAAGACGGCTAAGTTCGTCTTATTGAACCAAACAGACGACCCGCATGCGTGGGTCGTCTGAACTGGATTTATGACCGAGGTTCAGATGTTCCGCTTACTCACCGCATTGTTGCTAACTTTTACGATGGCAAACGTAGCCATTGCACAATCAAGTGACACCGACGCTCCTGCCGCGAACGAGCGCACGTCGACAGGTGGAGCGACAACGCTTGAAGACATTCTTGCCCGTCAACGTGGTGAGAAAGTCGACAATACCTATCGGTCTGAAAACACTGGACAGGGTAACGTCGAAGGGTTGTTGGGCCAGTTTGGAACACGCGGCGTGGCGTCCGACAGTGACGTCTATCGCGCTCTTCGATACGGTTCGGCGGATGTGACCGTTTCATCAAAAGGACCTGCTGCAAGCGTCTTGATCCAAGATGGTGGCATGTGGTGGTGGGCTTTCCGCACCGGACCTCTGCGCGAATACGGCACTTACATCATCGCAGGCATGGCTGCAGTAATCTTGTTGTTTTTCCTGATCCGCGGAAAAATCCGCATTGATGGCGAAAAAACAGGCCGCACAGTCACGCGTTTCAACGGTTTCGAACGGTTTGGCCACTGGCTTTTCGCCGGATCGTTTTTGATCCTCGGGCTCACTGGCTTGCTGACGCTTTACGGTCGAGACTTTCTAATCCCAATCTTTGGAAAAGAAGGCTTTGCGACGATCGCGCAAGCCTGCAAATGGCTTCATAACAACTTGGCATGGGCCTTCATGCTGGGCCTTGTCATCGTCACTGTAAACTGGATCGCCCATAACATCCCAAACCGTACCGACCTAAAGTGGTTGGCCGCTGGCGGTGGGCTTTTCACCAAAAACAGTCATCCTCCAGCCAAGAAATTCAATGCAGGGCAAAAGGTCATTTTCTGGGCCTGCATTTTGCTTGGCGTGTCGATCAGCCTGTCGGGTTTGTCCCTGTTGTTTCCGTTCGAGATGCCCCTGTTTGCCAAAACATTCCAGATCGCCAATGCAACCGGGTTGCCTCAGGCAATGGGCCTGAATCTGCCGGTGCAAATGTCGCCGCAAGAGGAAATGCAATACGCCCAAATCTGGCACGTGATGATTGCCTATGTCTTTATCGCCATCATTATCGCGCATATCTATCTGGGCTCGGTGGGAATGGAGGGCGCCTTCGACGCCATGGGAACCGGCGAGGTCGAGGAACAGTGGGCGCGTGAACACCATTCGCTGTGGCTGGCAGAGGTGCAGGAAAAAGAGGCTACCAAGGGCGCAGCCTCGCCTGCCGAATAGATGCGCGTACTGGCGCTGATCCTTGCGCTGATCCCCCTGCCCGCGTGGTCCGAGTTCTTTACGCTAAAAGGCCATGGCGGGCCGATCATGGGGATCGCGACGGCCCCGGATGGGCGGATCGCTACGGCAAGCTTCGACAACTCGGTCGGCCTCTGGTTCGACCAGATGCCCGAATGGCTGGAAGGCCACGAGGCGGCGGTAAACGCAGTCGCCTTCAACGGCACCGCGATCTATTCCGCAGGTGATGATTTCACCCTGCGCCGCTGGCCGGGCGGAGAGGTTGTGGGCCAGCACAAGGGCAAGATCGTCCACATCGCAGCGTCGAAAACCCATGTGGCGACGGCCAGTTGGGACGGCACAATTGGCCTTTGGCCGGCGGATGGGTCGGACCCCACGGTTCTGTCTGCGGGCGGCGGCGTCAATGCGGTTGTGTTTACGCCCGACGGATCACAGCTCTATTCCGCCGGGGTCGACGGGGCGTTGCGCCTGTGGGATGTCGCAAGCGGGCAGGAAACTCTGCGTGTGGTCGAGCATGGCTTTGGCATCAATGAGCTGGTCCTGAACGCGCAAGACAACTGGATCGCCTATGGCGCGGTCGATGGCGTGACCCGCATTCGCGATCTGACCACGGGTGAGGAACGAGATTTCACCCTCGACCGCCGTCCTATTCTGGCGCTGGCGCTCAGCCCGGATCGCAGCTTGTTGGCGGTGGGGGATGGCGAAGGCTATATCATGCTCATCGACACGGTCGATTGGCGCATCGCACAGGATTTCCGCGCCACGTTGCGCGGGCCAGTTTGGGCGCTGGCCTTTTCGCCGGACGGCCAGAACATCCATGCAGGCGGGATTGACGAGGCCATGTATAGCTGGCCCATCGCCACCTTGCGCGAACAGGACCAGATGGCCGCCGTGGAGCCCAGTTTCCTGAAAAACCCCGATCAGATGAGCAATGGTGAACGGCAGTTCGCCCGCAAATGTTCGATCTGTCATAGCCTGATACCAGACGGCCAGCGCCGCGCCGGGCCGACGCTGCATGGGGTGTTCGGACGCAAGGCCGGGTCACTGCCGGGATATTTCTACTCGGACACGCTGCAAGACTCTGATATCATTTGGAATGACGAGACCATAAATGCCCTTTTCGACGAGGGGCCAGACCACTACATTCCGGGGTCGAAGATGCCGATGCAGCGGATCACGCAGCCCAGCGACCGGGACGATTTGATCGCCTTTCTGCGCCGCGCCACGGCACCGGAAAACTGAAAGACCGGAGGAGACAGATGAAAGCCTTCCTTGCCGCCGTGGCCGCCATGGTCGTCATTGCAATAGCAGCGCCTTTTGTGCTGAATCAGATCGGATTCAGTGCCGCCGATGC
Source organism: Ruegeria sp. YTSC325 (assembly GCF_059609525.1). NCBI lineage: Bacteria > Pseudomonadati > Pseudomonadota > Alphaproteobacteria > Rhodobacterales > Roseobacteraceae > Ruegeria > Ruegeria sp. YTSC325. Next base: position 330,860 of record NZ_JBXWLY010000002.1, on the reverse strand, counting down.
TGGAACCGGTTCAGCGGTGCGCCTCGACTGAATGCCTGAATTCCTGACCACAAAGGAACTGGCCGACCTGCTGCGTATCGGCGAGCGTAAAGCCTATGATCTGGCCTCGTCGGGCGAGGTGCCCTGCGTACGCGCCATGGGAAAGCTGCTGTTTCCCCGCGCCGAGGTCATCGCCTGGCTGAACGCGTCGCGCAGTGGCCCGCAGGTGGCAGAACCGCCCCTGCCTCCGATTGTCGCGGGTAGCCATGATCCACTTCTGGACTGGGCGCTGCGCGAAAGCGGTTCGGGATTGGCGACGTACTATGACGGCTCGTTCGATGGCCTGAACCGGTTGAAAGACCGGACTGCGCAGGCCGCCGCGCTGCATATTCACGAAGACGGCGGGTTCAACCTTGGGGCTCTGCGCGGTGCGTTGGGCGAGGCGCCGGTGGTTTTGTACGAAGTTGCGCAGCGTCAGCGTGGATTGCTGTTGGCTCCGGGTGTGAGTGACATCTCAGGATTTACCGACCTGAAAGGCCGCCGCGTGATCCTGCGGCAGGAGTCGGCCGCCAGCCAGCGCCTGTTTGACGGGCAACTGGAGGCACATGGCCTCACCCGCGCGGATCTGGACGCCCTGCCCACTTGCGCCCGTACCGAGGAAGAGCTGGCCATCGCCCTGCATGACGGCAAGGCTGAGGCCGGGTTTGGTCTGGGCGCGCTGGCGGGGCTGTATGATCTGGGCTTCTGTCCGACCCATGCTGAACGGTTGGACCTGGCCATCTGGCGGCGGGCCTATTTCGACGAACCGATGCTCAAACTGCTGGCCTTTGTGCAATCCGACCGATTTGCCGCCCGCGCCGCAGAGTTTGGCGGCTATGACCTAAGCCATCTGGGCACGATCCATCACAACGGAGCCAGCGGTTAAGACCCGCTGGCGTTGGGAAAGAACAACTGCTGGCCGTCCAGCTTGTAAGACGCAATCGCCGCTTGCCCGTCCGGCCCGGTCAGCCAATCGATGAACCGCTGGCCCGCTGCAGCCCGAACACGTGGATGCTTGTCCGGGTTCACCAGAATAACGCCATATTGGTTGAACAGACGCGGGTCGCCCTCGACCATCACCTCAAGATTGCCCCTGTTGCCAAAGGATTGCCACGTGGCGCGGTCGGTCAGCACATAGGCATCCATGCCGCTGGCCACATTCAGGGTCGCCCCCATACCCGAGCCCGTCTCGCGATACCATGCGCCCGATGCAGCCGTGGGATCAACCTCGGCCGCAGTCCAATGGCGCATCTCGGCCTTATGCGTGCCGCTGTCATCCCCGCGCGAGGCAAAGGGGGCCTCGGCCTCGGCCACAGCGGTCAAAGCCGCCACGATATCCGTGCCGCCTTTCACCTTGGCCGGGTCGGATTTCGGCCCGACCAAAACAAAATCGTTATACATGACGTCAAAGCGTTCGACGCCCCAACCATCGGCGACGAACTGATCCTCGGCCTGTTTGGCATGGACCAGCAGAACGTCTCCGTCCCCGTTGACCGCATTGCGGATCGCCTGCCCGGTGCCCACAGCCACCACACGCACGTCTATCCCAGTTTCGGCCTCGAACCCCGGCAGGATATAGTCCAGAAGCCCCGAGTTCTGCGTGGACGTGGTCGATTGCACGACGATAAACGGCTCTTCGGCGAACGCAGGTGCGGCCAGGCCAAGCGAAAGCAATGCTGCCCGAAGAAAATTCCGGATCATTTCGATCTCCGTCTTATTGATTAAGTCACAAGCCCGCCCGCCAGATAGCGGCGTGCGGCATCACTTTGAGGCGCGTTTAAGACCTGTTTAGCCAACCCATGTTCAACCACATGCCCACCCTGCATCATGACGATATCCGCAGCCAGTCGGCGAGCCTGCCCAATGTCATGGGTCACCATGACAATCCGCACGCCGCGACTTGATGCCCTCAGGATCATCCGCTCGATCATCTGGGTCGCGCTTGGGTCCAGCGCGCTGGTGGGTTCGTCCAGAAACAGCGTCTCGGGGTCCAGCGCCAGCGCGCGCAGGATGGCCAGCCGTTGAGCCTCGCCCCCGGACAAGGATCGCGCGGGCTGACGCGCCTTGCCTTCCAGCCCGCCCTCAGCCAACAGGCTTTCGATCCGTAGCTTGCGGGCACCGCGCGGCAGCCCCTGACGTTTCAGAACGAAATCAAGATTGGCCGCAACCGAGCGGCGCAGCAGCACAGGTTGTTGAAACACCATCGCCTGTTGCGCTTTGTGCCTATCGGTCAGCCGTGACCCATCCTGCTCAACCCGCCCCTGATCCGGTTCGATCAAGCCATGCAAACAACGCAAAAGCAGGCTTTTGCCAGCCCCGTTCGGCCCCAGGATCAGTGTCGGACCCGGCCCGTCCAGCGAAAGGCGCGAAACATTAAGCAGCGCTTTGCCGTTTCGAACAACGCGCAAATTTCGCACCAACAGGCTGCTGGCTGTATCACATAGCATATCACGCATGACGCAGCCCTTCCTGTTCAGCGCGCAGGCTGACTGCGCTGACCATAGCGTTTACCGCGATTGCAATTCCGATCAGGATCGCGCCCAACGCCAATGCCAGCGCCAGATTGCCCTTGGAGGTCTCAAGCGCGATGGTCGTGGTCATCACCCGCGTCACGTGATTGATGTTGCCGCCCACGATGATCACCGCGCCCACCTCGGCGATAGCGCGGCCAAACCCGGCCAGCAGCGCCGTGATCAACGCCAGCCGCGCGTCCCATAGCAGCACCGGGACCGAGGCCAGACGCGACACGCCCAGCGATCGCAACTGTTCCGAATATTCCTCGGCTAGCATCTCAATCACCTGTCGTGTCAGAGCAGCTACGATCGGTGTCACCAGCACGACCTGTGCGATGATCATGGCCGTGGGCGTATACAGCAGTTCCAGCACACCCAATGGCCCTGAGCGCGACAGCATCAGATAAACCAACAGCCCCACAACGACCGGAGGGAACCCCATCAAAGCATTCATCAACACGATCATCGCCCGCCGCCCCGGAAAGCGCGCAACGGCCAGCGCTGCCCCAACAGGCATCCCGATCAATGCAGCGATCAGCACGGCAAAAATCGAAACTTTCAGGGACAACAGAACAATCGCCCACAACTCGGCATCCCCGTTCAGGATCAGAGCCAAAGCCGATGTAAATTCTGCTGCAAATCCCTGCATAATCTCCCCATATCCACGCAATCGGAACCAAATGCGTTTAATTTCATAGTAATACTAAGGCATTTTTCAACGAATGGCACACACTTTTCCGGCATCTCAAACGCAAAACGCGGCCCCCGAAGGGACCGCGTCAAATGCGTCTGACAGACGGCTTAGTTCAGGGCTGCATCCGTGATCTGATGTGTCCAAGCGCCCTCAGGCTGCTTGGTGATCACTGGATCCGACCCGCCAGCCAGCAGTGTGCCCACCGTGCGTTCAAAATCCGCAGGGTCCAGCGCACCGTTCGAACCAGCGGTCAGCTTGGCGATTTCACCCATCATGCGCTTTTGGTGCTCTTCAGTCTGGGCACCGGTCGCGTCGTTTTCCAGCACGATTTCGGCCGCCTCATCCGGGTTTTCCTCGGCGTATTTCCAGCCTTTCATCGATGCGCGCACAAAGCGTTCCATCTTGTCCGTAAAGGCCGCATCACTGAGGTTTTCCTCAAGCACATAGAGACCGTCTTCCAACGTGGCGACGCCCTGATCTTCGTATTTGAACGTCACCAGCTCATCAGGGCTAACGCCTGCGTCGATCACCTGCCAATACTCGTTGTAGGTCATGGTGCTGATGCAATCGGCCTGACGCTGCAACAGAGGGTCCACGTTAAAGCCCTGTTTCAGAACCTCAACTCCGCTTTCGCTCTTGCCACTGGTGTCGATGCCCAGCTGGCTCATCCAGCTCATGAACGGAAATTCGTTGCCAAAGAACCAGACACCTAGCGTACGGTTCTTCAGATCCTCGGGCGAAGTGATCCCCGCATCCTTCCAGCAGGTCAGCATCATGCCCGAGCTTTTGAAGGGCTGGGCGATATTGACCAGCGGAAGCCCCTTTTCGCGCGCGGCCAGCGCGGCGGGCATCCATTCAACGGTTACATCGGCGCCGCCCCCTGCGATCACCTGCGTGGGTGCGATATCGGGGCCGCCGGGCAGGATGGTGACGTCCAGCCCCTCTTCCTCGTAGAACCCTTTGTCTGCCGCCACGTAGTAACCCGCAAACTGCGCCTGCGTGACCCATTTCAGCTGCAATGTCACCTCATCCGCCGACCATGCCGCACCGGCTGTAAGTCCAAAGGCAGCAAGCGCCCCGCTAAGTAGCTTATTCATCTTCATGTCTCCTAGTTGCTGTTGGTGCCCCGTTTTCGGGGTCTGTTGAAGTGTTATCCTCTTTGTGACGGGTGCCAGAAGGTCACCGCCTTTTCGATCATCGCGACCGCGCCATAGAATGCGGTTCCGGCTAGTGCGGCTACCACGATCTCGGCCCAGACCATATCCAGCGAAAGCTGACCGACGCTGGTGGAAATCCGAAAGCCCATACCCAGGGTCGGAGAGCCAAAGAACTCGGCCACGATAGCGCCGATCAGCGCCAATGTGGTGGAAATCTTCAACCCGTTGAACACAAACGGCATCGCCGCAGGCAGGCGCAGTTTCAGAAAGCTCTGCCAATAGGTTGCGGCATAGGTCTCCATCAGGTCGCGCTGCATCGCCGTCGCCTCGCGCAGGCCGGCCACAGTATTCACCAGCATCGGAAAGAACACCATCACAACGACGACTGCGGCCTTGGAATGCCAGTCGAACCCAAACCACATCACAAGAATGGGGGCCGTGCCGACGATGGGCAGAGCGGCGACGAAATTTCCAACGGGCAGCAGACCCAGACGCAGGAAATCCCAGCGGTCCACGGCGATCGCCATCAGAAACGCGGCACCACACCCGATGATGTAGCCGCTAAGCGCCCCTTTGACGATGGTCTGCACGAAGTCCGCCCACAGGATCGGCAGACTGTCCGCAAAGCGCACCGCAATCACCGAGGGCGCGGGCAGGATGACCAGCGGCACTTCGAGCCCACGCACCAGCAGCTCCCACATACCGATGATCGTAAGGCCAAAGATCAGCGGGGCCACGACGCCCACAATGCGCGTGTCAGCATAAGGCCCGCTGGCCAGACGGCCATTCACCCACCAGCCCAGCAGCCACAGAAGGATTGCACCAATAACCAAGATCATTGCGCCATTCCCATTCGTTTCAGCACCGTCCGTTCGATCAAGCCCAGCAGCGCCACAAGACCGGCCGCCAGAATGGCCGCCGCAAACAGGGCCGACCAGATTTGCACCGTCTGACCATAATAACTGCCCGCCAGCAGACGCGCGCCCAGGCCAGCGACGGCCCCGGTCGGCAGCTCACCAACGATGGCCCCGACCAGCGAAGCAGCGATGCCGATTTTCAGCGAAGTGAACAGATACGGCATCGAGGCTGGCAGGCGCAGTTTCCAGAAGCCTTGCGACCGACTGGCACCATAGGTGCGGAGCAGGTCCAGCTGCATCGCGTCGGGGCTGCGCAGACCTTTGACCATACCTACGACCACCGGGAAAAAGCTGAGATAGGCCGAGATCACCGCCTTGGGAATGATGCCCTGAATGCCCACCGAATACAGCACCACGATAATCATGGGCGCCAGCGCGATGATCGGGATGGTCTGGCTGACAATGGCCCATGGCATCACCGACAGGTCCATCACCCGGCTATGCACAATCCCCACCGCCAGCAAAATGCCCAACCCGGTGCCGATGGCAAATCCCAGCATCGTCGCACTCAGCGTCACCCAGCCATGATAGATCAGCGACCGTTTCGAGGTGATCTTTTTCTGCACCGTCGTCTCCCACATCTCAATGGCGACCTGATGTGGCGCAGGAAGACGGGGGCGGTCCTGCTCCCACGTGGCGGGGATGGCAAAGCTGTTGTTCAGCACCAGGCCGAACTCGGACATGTCGCGCCGATCCTTGGCCGAGGGCGGCTGCACCTCGGCCCCTGCCCGCTCTTGTTCGGTCAGCACGCCCTTGATGTTCATCGGCACGCAGGCCGCGTACCAGAACGCAACGATCACGGTCAGGACGGTCAGCACCGCCCAAAAGGCTTTCAGGCCGCTAGTCATCCGAATGCCCCGCCCGCAGCCCTTCACGCACGCGATGAGCGACCTCAATAAACTCGGGCGTGTCGCGGATATCCAAAGGCCTTTCCTTGGGCAGAGGGCTGTCGATCACATCCGTAATCCGCCCGGGCCGAGGGCTCATCACCACGATCTTGGTGCTGAGATAGACCGCCTCCGGGATCGAATGCGTCACGAATCCGATGGTCTTGCCCGTCCGCGCCCACAGCGCCAAAAGCTGTTCATTCAGGTGATCGCGCACGATTTCGTCGAGCGCGCCAAAGGGTTCATCCATCAGCAGGATATCGGCGTCAAAGGCCAGCGCCCGCGCGATACTGGCCCGCTGCTGCATCCCGCCCGACAGCTGCCACGGGAATTTGCCACCAAAGCCCGCCAGATCGACCAGTTCCAGAACCTTGCTGACCCGTTCTTCCTGTTCGGCCGCCGAATAGCCCATGATCTCAAGCGGCAGTTTGATGTTCTTGGCGATGGTCCGCCACGGATACAGCCCAGCGGCCTGAAACACATAGCCATAGGCCCGTTTCCGCCGCGCCTCATCCGGGGTCATGCCGTTGACGGTCAGTGTTCCCCCGGTTGGCGTCTCAAGCGCCGCAATACAGCGCAGGAAGGTGGTCTTGCCACAGCCCGAGGGGCCGATAAAACTGACGAAATCGCCCTTGTCGATGGTCAAGTTCACATCTTTCAACGCGTGAACCGGGCCATCATTGGTTTGGAAGGTGAGGTCGAGATTGGCAGCTTCTACGACTGCGGAATTGTTGTTTGGATCGGTTGGCATTTCTTACTCAGGAATAGGCAGTGTGACACACGCCGCAATCATTGCGGCAGGGACTCCGAAAATTAACAGGAAGGCATTCCCAAAGGGCTGACTAGCTGAACTGAAAGCCCAAAACAGTATGCCAGCGCCAGTCCAGGAAAACACGGATACAGCTACTGCCGCGATCAGTGTAGGCCCGCGGCGACCGATTGGAAGTCTGGTGACGACGCGACGCATCGCCACAAAAACAACGCAACCCGGAAATAGCGCGCAAAGCAGTATCGGACCCCATATTGGCCATCCGAGCAGCAAAGTAAGCGTTAACATCGACAGCAGGCTGGGAAGCAAGTTCGCTAGCCCAATTTTGGGCAGTGCGAGCATTGCACCAATTACCCAAAACGCGAGCACAGCGATTAGCGTGGCGAGAACCGCGAACGCAATAAACTGAATCGCAGTTGGGTATTCTGTGCTTTGCGTCAACTCTTAAACCCCCGTCGCCGGAATACCCGTCCGCTCGACCGGACGCGGTGCGGTCAACTCTTTCCAAGTGCTCAGCGCCCGGTTCACATGCCCGTTAGGCTCGCGCGCTACGAAGTCGCCATGACCTTCCTGCGTACGGATTTCCCCGTCATGTACGGCCACCTGACCGCGTGTCAGGGTAAAGCGTGGCAAGCCCTTGACCTCTTTGCCTTCGAACACGTTGTAGTCGATCGAGGACTGCTGCGTCTCGGCGCTGATCGTCTTGGTTTTTTCGGGATCCCAAACAACGATATCCGCGTCAGCCCCAACCAGAATCGCACCCTTTTTCGGATAACAATTCATGATCTTAGCGATGTTTGTTGAAGTGACAGCCACGAATTCGTTCATCGTCAGACGCCCGGTGTTTACACCATAGGTCCACAGCATTGGCATCCGATCTTCCAACCCGCCGGTCCCGTTGGGGATCTTGGTGAAATCACCCACGCCATAGCGTTTCTGATCGGTGGTAAAGGCGCAATGGTCGGTGGCCACCACGCTCAACGTTCCTGAATGCAACCCGTTCCACAGGCTATCCTGATGCTGCTTATTGCGGAACGGAGGGCTCATGACCCGGCGTGCCGCGTGGTCCCAATCCTGATGGAAATATTCACTCTCATCCAGGGTCAGGTGCTGGATCAGAGGCTCACCCCACACCCGCTTACCATTCATCTTGGCCCTACGAATGGCCTCATGCGCCTCTTCACACGAGGTATGCACTACATACAAAGGCACACCTGCCATGTCGGCGATCATGATGGCCCTGTTCGTGGCCTCGCCCTCAACTTGAGGCGGCCGGGAATAGGCATGCGCCTCGGGCCCTGTATTGCCTTCGGCCAGCAGCTTGGCGCTGAGCTCAGCCACCACATCGCCATTTTCAGCATGAACCATGGCGATCCCGCCCAGCTCAGCCAGACGTTTGAACGAGGCAAACAGCTCATCATCATTCACCATTAACGCGCCTTTATAGGCCATGAAATGCTTGAACGTGTTGATCCCGCGCGTCTCGATCACGGTCTTGATGTCGTCGAACACCTGCTCGCCCCACCAGGTGACGGCCATGTGGAACGAATAATCGCAATTCGCACGCGTCGATTTGTTGTCCCAACGCTTCAACGCATCCAGCAGGCTCTCACCCGGGTTGGGCAGCGCGAAATCCACCACCATCGTGGTGCCCCCGGCCAAAGCAGCCCGCGTCCCGCTTTCAAAATCATCGCTGGAATAGGTGCCCATGAACGGCATCTCTAGATGAGTATGCGGATCAATCCCACCCGGCATGACATAGCAGCCAGTCGCATCAAGCTCTTTGTCGCCCTTCAGATCCAAGCCGATTTCGGTGATCACCCCGTCCTCGACCATGACGTCTGCTTTATAGGAAAGATCCGCGGTTACGACGGTCCCATTCTTGATAACAGTGCTCATTCTAATCTCCCTGACGCGGTCTGCGCCGCTTGCTTCATCTGGCTAAAAATACCTCGGGGGAGTCGCCCAGGGGGCAACGGGGGCAGCGCCCCCTACTCCACGATCTCCGCCGTCTCAACGACCGCATGAAACAGAACATCCGTCCCGGCTGCTGCCCAGTCCTTGCTGATCTCTTCGGCCTCGTTATGGCTCAACCCATCCACGCACGGACACATCACCATGGCCGTCGGTGCCACACGATTGATCCAACACGCATCATGCCCCGCGCCCGAGATGATATCCGTATGTGAATAGCCCAGCCGCTCAGCCGCATCGCGCACTGCGGCCACGCACCCTTCGTCGAATTGCACCGGATCGAACCCACCCACCTTCTCGAACTCGATCTGCAGGCCCATTTCATCCACGATATCCTCAGCCGCGACCCGCAGACGCGCCTCCATATCCTTGATCACCTCCAGATCGGGCGAGCGGAAATCGACCGTGAACACTACTTTGCCCGGAATCACATTGCGCGAGTTCGGGAACACATCGATATGCCCCGCCGCCCCAACTGCATGAGGCGCATGGGACCATGCGATCTCATCCACTTTCTCAAGTATGCGCGCCATCGCCAGCCCGGCATTCTTGCGCATGGGCATCGGAGTCGAACCGGTATGTGCATCCTTGCCCGTCACCGTGATCTGCGTCCAGCTGAGGCCCTGACCATGAGTGACCACACCGATATCCTTGCCCTCGGCCTCAAGGATCGGGCCCTGTTCGATATGCAGCTCAAAGAACGCATGCATCTTGCGCGCGCCAACCTCTTCGTCTCCACGCCAGCCAATCCGTTGAAGCTCATCACCAAAAGCCTTGCCTTCGGCATCTTCGCGCGCATACGCCCAATCCTGCGTATGCACTCTGGCAAACACGCCCGATGACAGCATGGCTGGCGCGTACCGGGTACCCTCTTCGTTGGTCCAGTTGGTTGCAACAATGGGGTGTTTCGTCTTGATCCCCAAATCATTCAGCGTGCGGATGACCTCCAGCCCGCCCAGAACCCCCAGCACACCGTCATACTTGCCGCCCGTCGGCTGCGTATCCAGGTGCGAGCCTACGTAAACCGGCAGCGCGTCCGGGTCTGTGCCTTCGCGCCGGGCGAACATGTTGCCCATCTGATCGAGCCCCATCGAACAGCCCGCATCCTCGCACCATTTTTGAAACAAGGCGCGGCCTTCGGCATCCTCATCCGTCAAGGTTTGACGATTGTTGCCACCGGCTACGCCGGGGCCGATTTTGGCCATCTCCATCAGGCTGTCCCACAACCTGTCGCCATTAATCCGTAGGTTCTGCGCCGGAGCTGCCATCTTGTTCTTCCCTGTCGCTTGCGATTTGGCTCGCTTTTGGTGTCTTGATTTGACCATCTGGTCAAACTCACGCTATCACGGGTTCGAGATCAGTCAAGAAATTGCAGGACACCGCCAGATTTTTTGACCTATTTCACGCCCGAATGCCGGAAAAAGAGACAGCCTGAAAACATGCCTAAAGACCGCGCCCCGACCCGTATTCAGAAAAAGAACCGCGCCGCGATTCTCGAGGCCGCATTAAACGTGTTTTCAGCGCACGGATTCCGGGGTGCAACCGTGGATCAAATCGCGGCCGAAGCGGGTCTGAGCAAGCCAAACCTGCTATATTACTTCCCGTCGAAAGAAGCGATTCATACCGCCCTGCTGTCCGGCCTGCTAGACGTCTGGCTGGCCCCTTTGCACGATTTGGACGAAGCGGGCGATCCGATGCAAGAGATGCTCTCGTACATCCACCGCAAGCTGGAAATGAGCCGCGACCTGCCGCGAGAAAGCCGCTTGTTTGCCAACGAACTGGTTCAGGGTGCCCCCAGAATTCATGCGGCTCTGTCGAGTGACCTCAAGTCGCTGGTCGATGAAAAGACCGCTATTCTCATCAGATGGATGGAGCAGGGTAAAATTGCAAAACTGCATCCTTATCACCTGATCTTTTCGATCTGGGCACTGACTCAGCATTATGCGGATTTTGATGTTCAGGTCCGTGCGATACTAGCTGATGAAGACCCGTTCGAAGGCGCTGAACCCTTTATCGATACACTTTATCGCAAACTTCTGACGCCCTGATAAAAGGGGCCGATTGCCGGCCCCTTTTTTGTGATTACTCAGCCGCTTTGGCCATCGGGTTGTTCGGGTGCGTCGTCCAGTTCGCATAGTTGGGCTGCACTTCGCGGCCAGTGCGTGGGTCTACCTCTCCCGCGGCCATCGGCTCCATGGAAATACACCCATCTACAGGACACACATCCACACACAGGTTGCAGGCAACGCATTCATCGTCCATCACCTCAAAAACACGGTCTTCAGACATTGAAATCGCCTGATGGCTGGTGTCTTCGCACGCAGCGTAGCAACGGCCGCATTTGATGCACTGGTCCTGATCGATCTTTGCTTTTGCGACGTAGTTGAGGTTCAAATACTGCCAATCCGTCACGTTTGGCACAGCCAGACCAACAATTTCAGAGACGTCTTTGTACCTCTTCTCATCCATCCATTTCGACAGCCCGGCGGTCAGTTCGTCGATGATTTTAAAGCCATAGGTCATCGCAGCAGTGCAGACCTGAACTGTACCACAACCCAACGCCATAAACTCGGCCGCATCGCGCCATGTAGTCACGCCCCCGATGCCGGAAATCGGCAGGCCATGCGTCGCTTGAGCCCGTGAAATCTCGGACACCATCGACAGGGCAATCGGTTTCACCGCCGGGCCGCAATACCCTCCGTGGCTGCCTTTGCCGTCGATCGAAGGTTCAGGGCTGAACGTGTCCAGATTGACGCTGGTGATCGAGTTAATCGTGTTGATCAGCGACACCGCATCAGCGCCGCCATTCTTTGCGGCTTCGGCAGGTTTGCGAATATCCGTGATGTTTGGCGTCAGCTTCACGATCACCGGGCGGTCATAGTATTTTTTGCACCACCGGGTGACCATCTCGATATATTCCGGCACCTGGCCGACAGCAGATCCCATGCCACGCTCGCTCATGCCGTGCGGACAGCCAAAGTTCAGCTCGATCCCATCTGCCCCGGTTTCGGCGACCCGTGGTAGAATAGCTTTCCACGCCTCTTCCTCGCACGGAACCATGATCGAAGCGATCAGCGCGCGATCCGGGTAATCGGCCTTGACCCGCGCCATCTCTTCAAGGTTCACCTCAAGCGGACGATCGGTGATCAACTCGATATTGTTCAGACCCAGCAACCGCCGATCCGCGCCATAGATCGCGCCGTACCGAGGCCCGTTTACGTTCACCACCGGAGGCCCCTCGGACCCCAGCGTTTTCCAGACCACACCGCCCCATCCGGCCTCGAACGCGCGGCGGACGTTGTATTCTTTGTCAGTCGGCGGCGCCGAGGCCAGCCAGTACGGGTTCGGGCTTTCGATTCCCAGAAAGTTAGTTTTTAAATCAGCCATTTATCCGGCCCTCCTGATGCCACTCAGCATCCCAAATCCAGTTTTCACGCGGTCAGATTTGCGTGGATATCCATTGCCGCATCGCGGCCCTCGGCTACAGCGGTCACGGTCAGGTCTTCGCCGCCGGCAGCGCAGTCGCCTCCGGCCCAGACACCCGTGATCGAGGTACGCCCCGCGCCCGTGACAGCGATCTTGTTACCGTCGAGTTTCAGCCCTTCGGGCGCGCCCTCCAACGTCTGACCAATCGCTTTCAACACCTGATCTGCAGGCAGGCGGATTACCTCGCCCGTGCCGGTCAGTTGCCCACCTTCGCTAGATGTATACTCCAGCTCAATCTCAGCCGCAGCGCCGTTTCCATGCACGGCCACGGGCTGCACGTTAGTCATGATCTTGACCCCATGCGAAGCCGCCAAGTCCTGCTCGTACCGGCTGGCACCCATGGCGTCGCGGCCCCGGCGATAAGCGATGGTCACATGCTCGGCCCCCAGCAGCTTGGACTTTACCGCCGCGTCAACAGCGGTCATGCCACCACCGATGACAACGACATTGCGCCCCACGGGCAATGCCGCCAGATCACTGGCCTGCCGCACGTCCGAGATGAACTCGACCGCCGGGCGCACGCCGTCTTTGTCGACGCCACCGGCGCGCAGGGCATTCACCCCTGCCAGACCGATCGACAGGAACACCGCGTCGTAATTCGTGGACAGCCCATCCAGCGAGATCGTCTCGCCCAGAACCGATCCCGTCTCAATCGTGATACCACCGATCTGCATCAGCCAATCCACCTCGGCCTGCGCGAAGTTGTTGGTCGATTTATAGGCTGCGATCCCGTACTCGTTCAGGCCGCCGGGCTTGGGCTTGCTTTCGTGAATGACAACGTCATGCCCGAGCATCGCCAGCCGATGCGCGCAGGCCAGCCCAGCGGGCCCTGCCCCGATCACCGCGACGGTCTTTCCGGTCGGCGCGGCACGGTCGAACGGATGCGCCCCGCCCGCCATTACACTATCGGTCGCATAACGCTGCAAACGCCCAATCTCGACCGGAGCCCCTTCGGCAGCTTCGCGTACACAGGCTTCTTCACACAGTGTCTCGGTCGGACATACGCGGGCGCACATACCGCCCAGAATGTTTTGCGCCAGAATGGTCTCGCCCGCTGCTTCGGGCTGCCCGGCCTGAATATGCCGCATGAACAGCGGGATATCGATCTCGGTCGGACAAGCCGCCACACACGGCGCGTCATAGCAGAAATAGCACCGATCAGCAGCCACGGCAGCCTCGTGCGGGGCCAGTGGTGGATGCAGATCCGTGAAATTCGAGGTCAGCTCATCGCTGGAAAGCCGCCCGGAGACAATGCCGGGGGCCATCTGGCCCTGTGCCATCGCTCTACTCCCTGTAGATATGGTTGTTATGGGATCAGCTTGCCACAGTCTGAAATTTTATCAATTGGTAAAATTTGCCAAATGGTCAAAAAATCAAAAAACCGGGCTCAGCGGCCCGGTTTTCGGAAAAATATGCCTGTTTTTGATGCAGCGGCGAAATTCAAACCATCTGCGATAGATGCCCAGACTTGATCCAGACCCGTGCGCCGGCCTCTCCTGCCGTGGCGACGGAGTGGGTGCCGGGCGGCAAGCGAAGCCAATCCCAATCGGAAAACGCCTCATCCGATTCCCGAACAGTGCCTTCGATGACAAACAGCTCGAGCCCCTTTTCGGCATTCAAATCCAGCGCTTCATTCGGCGCCAAACTGAGAACCCGCACGTCCTCAAGGTCATCCTTGAACAGCTGGAGTTTTTCTGCCCCCTCGATTGACCGGCGCACTTCGGTTCTGTCTGCAGGGTCGAACTGATGCAGCTTGACCAGAATCGTCGCGCCGTTCTTGGCCGAGGGCGTATGAGAGGACGTCGGCGGGTTGCGCACATAGCTGCCGACCGGAAAGTCGCCTGTTTCGTCCTGAAACACTCCATCCAGAACCAGGTATTCCTCGCCGCCATCATGGGTATGCGCAGCGAACGCGCTGCCCGGCGCAAATCGTACGATTGTAGTGGCGCGGGCAACTTCTTCACCGATACGGTCCAGCATTTTTCGCTCGACCCCGGCTGCGGGGGACGCGACCCATTCGTTCTGATCAAAGTGGACGGCGACGCGCTTTGTGAAATCTGCGTTGACCCTCATGCGGTATCTCCTTCTGGACATCTCAGCCTAAGATGGGGGCATCATGCCGGTTTTCAATTTTTGCATCATGCGATCGTCTTCACATCTGGTTTTGTCTGCATACCCTGCGTACTGTGCCGCCAACAGATAATACGAGCGACGACCACCGACCGATGCAGGCCAGCCCTTCGAAATTCAATATTGTCATCATTGGCCAGAATAACCGGCTGCAATACGAGGCATTGCTGTTTGCCGCCTCTTTGCGCCACAGCAGCCCCGATTTCGCCGGCCGCCTGTTTGTCGCTATTCCACAACCCAGCCAACGATGGTCACAAGATCCCAGCATCCAGGACGAAGATATCCTTAAAGCGCTGCGCCAATTGGATGCCGAGCTGCTGCCTTTTGAAAATCAGGTCTTTGGCCAGACTTACCCGCATGGGAACAAGATTGAGGCGTTGTCGGCTTTGCCAGAAGGCGAGCCATTTGTATTCTTCGACAGTGACACGCTGATCACCGGAGATTTGAACGCCGTTCCCTTCGACTTTGCCCACCCCGGTGCATCGCTGAAAGTCGAGGGGACATGGCCACACCCAACGCTTTATGGGCCCGGATATGATGGTATCTGGAAGGCGCTTTATCACAGGTTCAATCTTGATTTCGAAAGTTCGGTCGACACAAGCCAACCGCATGATTATTGGCGGCGGTATTTGTACTTTAACGCTGGTTATTTCTTCCATTCCTGCCCCCGCATCTTTGGCGACAGGTTCCGTGACTATGCGCGCACTATCCGGGATGAAGATATCCCAGAGCTGGCCGGCCAGACATTGGACCCCTGGCTTGACCAGATCGCTCTGCCCTTGGTGATCCATTCCCTTGGCGGGGGGCGAGACGCCCTGCCCCACGGCCTGTTGGATGGCACCGTGAGCTGTCACTATCGCCTGTTCCCACTGCTTTACGCACGTGAAAGCGACCATGTGGTCGAGCTGCTGGAGACGGTGGTAGCGCCAAACCGCATCAAAAAAGTGCTCAAAGGGTATGAGCCGATCCGAAAGCTGGTCATTCAGCGAAAGGGTCACAAGATCCGCGAGATGTTCGACCGAGACAACCTGCCCCAACGCGAGCAGGCTATACGTAACAAAATCAAGGCAAAAGGCCTATGGATGCGCTGACAGGATTGTTGTGCGCAGCCCGTCAATCGCCTACAGAGTCTGCAACCAAAAAATCAACGGGAGATTTCCAGAATGTCTGACGGCCCAAGCTACGGTTTCGACACGCTTCAGATTCATGCGGGCGCACGTCCCGATCCGGCGACAGGTGCGCGCCAAACGCCAATCTACCAAACCACCGCTTACGTGTTCCGCGACGCCGATCACGCCGCTGCGCTGTTCAACCTGCAAGAAGTGGGCTTCATATACTCCCGCCTGACCAACCCGACCGTGGCCGTTCTGCAAGAACGCGTCGCCACGCTGGAAGGCGGCGTTGGGGCTGTGTGTTGTTCCTCGGGTCACGCCGCGCAGATCATGGCGCTGTTCCCGCTGATGGGACCGGGCTGTAACGTCATTGCCTCGACCCGCCTTTACGGCGGCACGGTGACTCAGTTCAGCCAGACCATCAAACGCTTTGGCTGGTCCGCTAAATTCGTCGACATGGACGATCCCGAGGCGGTAAAAGCCGCGATTGATGACAACACCCGTGCAGTGTTCTGTGAATCCATTTCGAACCCCGGCGGCTATGTGACCGATATTCGGGCGATGGCTGACATCGCCGACGAAGCCGGCGTACCGCTGATTGTCGACAACACTTCGGCAACACCTTACCTGTGCCGCCCCATTGAACAGGGCGCGACACTGGTGGTGCACTCGACCACCAAATACCTGACCGGGAACGGCACCGTCACCGGCGGCTGCATCGTGGATTCGGGCAAATTCGACTGGTCAGCGAATGACAAGTTCCCCTCGCTCAGCGAGCCCGAGCCAGCCTATCACGGGTTGAAATTCCACGAGACCTTTGGCCCGCTCGCCTTTACCTTCCACGGCATCGCAATCGGTCTGCGCGATCTGGGCATGACCATGAACCCGCAAGCCGCCCACTACACGCTGATGGGGATCGAGACCCTGTCGCTGCGGATGGAGCGTCATGTCGAGAACGCACAAAAGATCGCGGCCTGGCTCGAGGCGGACGACCGCGTCGATTATGTGACCTATGCGGGCCTGCCCTCGTCGCCCTATCACGACCGGGTCAAGGCACAATACACCAAGGGTGCCGGTGCCCTGTTCACCTTTGCTGTAAAGGGCGGCTATGACGCCTGCGTCAAACTTGTGAACGCGCTGGAGATCTTCAGCCACGTCGCGAACCTTGGCGATGCGCGGTCGCTGATCATCCACTCGGCCTCGACCACGCACCGTCAGCTGACACCCGAACAGCAAGAGGCCGCAGGGGCCGGTCCGGGGGTTGTTCGCGTTTCGATCGGGATCGAAGACGTCAATGACCTGATCGCGGATCTGGACCAGGCTTTGGCAAAGGCGACTGCCTAAATCATGCCGCGGCACACGATGAACTCACTTGGCCAACCCGTGGGCATGCCGGTCTCGGGTGAGTTTCCTCGCCCGACGCCAGCTCGCACGGGCATGCAGGGTCGGTTCTGTTCAGTGGTGCCTTTGGACGCGAAACAGCATACGTCCGGTCTGTACCGGGCGTTTGCCGAAGACAAGGACGGTCGAAACTGGACCTATCTGCCCGAAGAACCAATAACATCTGAAGTGGCTTTCGCAGATTGGATGGTTTGGGCTGAGAACAGCGCAGACCCGTTGTTTCACACGGTGCTTGACGGCGATGGAGCTCCGGTTGGGCATGCCACATATCTGCGCATTCAGCCCGACGCCGGGGTCATCGAGGTCGGGTACATTCATTTCTCACCCTTGTTGCAGCGCACCCCTCTGGCCACCGAGGCCATGTATCTGATGATGCGCCGCGTCTTTGATGAGCTTGGCTATCGGCGCTATGAGTGGAAATGCGACGCCCTGAATGCCCCCTCACGTAGCGCGGCCGAGCGGTTGGGCTTTACCTTCGAAGGCATTTTTCGCCAGGCAACCTACTATAAAGGGCGCAACCGGGACACCGCGTGGTATTCAATTCTGGATAGTGAATGGCCACGCATCCAGACTGCATTCGAAACATGGCTATCGCCAGAAAACTTCGACCAATCGGGCCAGCAGCGTCACACACTGCAGGCCCGAGCGGCAGAGTAGTATTTATTCGGATATCGCAAATTCCATCGTGACATTGACCGAGACTGAAATCTCACCGCCTGCCACCGGAACCCCCGCCGAATCCGCAACTTTGAATTCGCGCATCTGCGCGGCAGGGCGGATACCTCCGACATGCTCGTTGATTTGTTGCACAGGTCCCAAAGTCAGCGAGGCAGCCTGCGCCAGTTGCTCTGCCTTGGCAGTTGCTTCTGCCACAGCTTTGGCGCGGGCTTGCGCCTCAAGCGGTTTAGGGTCCTGAACACCAAAGCTCAGCCCCCCGAAGTCATTTGCGCCATCTTGGATGACGGCATCCATTACGGCACCCAGTTGTGTTAGGTCACGAACCCGTACGAATACTCGGTTTGATGCCGAAAAGCCCGAAATCTCGGGTCGGTCGCCGTTGGGGTTATTTCGGCCCGACCAAACCGGCGAGAGCGACAGATCCCTTGTCTGGACATCCCGTGCTTCAATGCCCATCTGCTCCAGACGCGCCAATATTGCCGACACCGCGTCGGACGTCGCCTGCATCGCGTTCGCGGCCTCGGCATCCTCGTGTGTCACTCCCAGTGTTATGGTCGCCATATCGGGCACTGCCAGAGCGGTCCCAAGGGCGTCGACAGTAATGCGACGTTCTTCCGCACGGGCCATCCCTGCCGCCGTTGCAGCCATAAAAGCCGCTAAAAAAGCGTATTTCTTCAAGGTCTTCCCTCCGATCTCTTTGTCATAAACATGGGGTGGCAACGGTCTGCCGAACAAGGGGGAAACCCGGCTTTTTCTTTCCCTCGGCAAGATCCTGCTTTAATGTCAGTCTGCGGACAGAATGACTGTCTGCTTAGACGATGACAATTATGGTTCTTCCGGATTATGAAACCCGCTTTTGCGCTGTCTTTTTCTACTGCCGGAATTTCTTTGCACCACTTTTCGGATGGTGACTGGTTCTGCGTTGGTGATGTCTCGCTGGATGCCCCGGATTTTTCGGATCAGGTCAAAGCACTGCGCGACAAAGGATTCGCGCTGGAAAATGACCTGAATTGCAAGCTGGTCCTGCCGGCCGATCAGGTTCGGCTCCTTAGCCTTGGAACCGGCGATGAAGATGCCGAAGGACAGAGCCTATTGGTTCAGACCGCGTTAACGGATGCGACGCCCTATACGCTTGAAGACCTGAGATACGACACCGCAACCGACGGCGCGGTGATACATGTGGCAGCGATCGCCCGGCAGACGCTGGATGAGGCAATGGCATTCGCCAACGACTATGGCTTTGTTCCGACCCAGGTCACGACCAACACCGACGAGCAGGGCTACCCGTCCGAGCCTCAATTCCTGGCACCAAGAAACCCGGCCCCCGCAGAAGAGACTCCCGTTTCGGCGCTTCCGGTGCACGCGATCGCGGCCGAAGAAAAGCCAACGGAATTCCGCGCAGCTGCGGCTGCAGAGCACCACGAGGCGTCACTTTCAAACCGTCTTGAAGGATACGGTATACCTATCAGCGCCGCGGCTGCTCTGGGTATCGCCGCCGTTTTGATGTGGGCCTTCCTTGGGTCGGGTGATGATGATGTCACTCTACCGGAAACTGCACTTGTCGAAGAAGCAGCGCAGGAGGCACCATCCAAAACCGCCGTGTCGGAAGCAGAAACACCGGAATCGTCCCCGATCACAGCCGAAACCGAACCAGCTGAAAAGCCAACTGAATTGACCGTTGTCGAACCGGCACCAGAAACCTCAGTTGAAGACACCGATCCCAAAGCGCCCAAGGTTTCTCCGACCGATGCCGCCATTCTTGAGGCTTTGAAGATTGCACCCACCGAAGTCGAGCCGATTGAAACAACCCCCGAACCAGAGCAGCTGCATGCTGGCGCGCAAATAGGCTCGGTTGAGCCTCTGTCTGGTCCTGCGTCGGAATCGCCTGATGCCCAATTTATAGCGTCAACCGATCGATCAGACCTGTCGCGCGATGCCGTGGCTCCGCCATTGGTGACCAGCTTTGCGATGGGAGACGTATACTCCCAACCCAGCGAACCCAGCGCCTCAGGGACGCGGTTTGATCTGGACGAACGCGGACTTGTGAGCGCAACAGCAGAAGGCACGCTGAATCCGGACGGTGTTCTAGTTTTCCTTGGCCGACCGTCAAAAGTCCCGCCAGAAGTACCAGTCCGTTTCGAACAGGAACCAATTGAAGAAGACCCAACGACCAGACTGGCAGAGCTGCGGCCCAACCCTCGTCCATCCGATCTGATAGAACGGTTCGAACGGCAGCAACTTGGCGGTCGAACTCTTGCCGAATTGGCGGTTCTTCGGCCCAAGCTACGTCCGGCGTCGTTGCAACAACGCCCACAGGTAGACGAAACACCAACCGCGCTGGCGGTTGTTCGCGTCCCGCGCCCGAAACCGCGTCCTGCTGGTGTTACCCGACCTGCAAGCACCACCGCAGTCAGTCTTGGGTCGACCGCTGCGATACAGCGAAGCACCAACGAACCTGACACTTTCCAACCGCGGGCGGTGGCCCCGAAAATTCCGTCATCGGCGTCGGTTGCGCGGCAGGCAACGATCGACAACGCAATCAACCTGCGAAAACTGAATCTCATAGGCGTGTATGGCACCCCGGCAAACCGTCGAGCGTTGGTGCGGTTGCCCAGCGGGCGCTACAAAAAGCTGAAGGTTGGGGATCGTCTTGATGGCGGCAACGTTGTCGCGATCGGTGACAGCGAATTGCGATATCAAAAACGCGGTCAGAACGTTACGCTGAAAATGCCCAGAAGTTAAAGGCGACACAGGTGATGCGCCGCCCAATTTACGCATTTGATAACCAGCTCAAGCCGCTGATATTTCACCACTTTCGATCTGCTCGCGCTCGATGGATTCGAACAGCGCCTGAAAGTTGCCCTCGCCAAATCCATCGTCACCTTTGCGCTGGATGAACTCGAAGAATATCGGCCCAATCACTGTTTTTGAGAAAATCTGAAGCAAGATCCGCGTTTCGCCACCGTCCAGAACGCCTTCGCCGTCGATCAGAATGCCGTGTTTCATCATCCGATCCAGTGGCTCTTCGTGGTCGACCACGCGGTCTTTGGACATTTGGTAATACGCTTCGTTTGGGCCGGGCATGAATTTCAAACCCTTTTCGGCAATCGCATCCGTCGACGCATAGATATCCTCGCTGCCGACGGCGATATGCTGGATGCCTTCACCCTTGTACTTTTTCAGATAAGAGACGATCTGCCCGGTCTCGCCGCGATCTTCGTTGATCGGGATGCGAATACGGCCACAGGGCGATGTCAGCGCGCGGCTGTAAAGCCCTGTGAACTTACCCTGAATATCGAAAAAGCGGATCTCACGGAAGTTGAACAAATCGCCGTAAAACTTGAACCACTTGTCCATATTTCCCTTGTAGACGTTGTGGGTGAGGTGATCGAGGTAATAAAACCCGTCACCCCGCGGCTTGGACTGTTCGGTCCACTTGAACTCTTGGTTGTAGGGAGACGTCTCATAATATTGGTCGATGAAATAGATCAAAGACCCGCCGATCCCTTTGATCGCAGGTACGTCCATCGTTTTGTCCGCAGCATCATAGGGCTCGGCGCCCTTGCTGACCGCGTGTTCATAGGCTTTTTGCGCATCCACGACGCGCCACCCCATCGCCGGTGCACAAGGGCCATGTTCTGTAACAAAATTAGCTGCAAAACTGTCCGCATCCGCATTGAGGATGTAAGTCACATCGCCTTGCTGCCACAGTTCCACCGATGGCTTCGTCTTATGGTGACCGACCAACTCAAAGCCCATCTTGGTGAAAAGATCACGCAGCTCTTGCGGGTTGGGATGGGCAAATTCGACAAATTCGAAACCGTCGGTTCCGGCGGGGTTTTCGTTGCTGATGGCGGATTTCGGGGCGTTATGCGGGAAGGGTCCCATGGCGCGTCTCCGTGAAAACAGGAATTTCTTTGCTGATTCCAAAATACGCCTTATTCGGCGCTGTTTCTGCGCATTGTTTTCGAGTAAACTAGGTGGAAACGCGCGATGTCCGCACCAAAACAGATTTTTACGAAAGAAGTCCGCATATGCTGGATTCCACCGATACGCGACTCTTATCAGCACTTCAGACAAATGCGCATCTGACGGCGCATCAGCTGGGTGAGATGCTGAACCTGTCGCCCAGTCAAGCCGGCCGCCGTCGTCAAAGGCTGGAGGCTGAAGGATACATCACCGGCTACGCCGCGCGTCTGGACCCGCTGAAGCTGGGGCTGCAGGTACAAGGCTTTGTTCAGGTCCATCTCGGCACTCACGGTCCGGAACAATCCGAAAGTTTTGCCCGCATGGTCGACACCCGGCCCGAAATCACCAGCGCTTGGACGATGACAGGTGAGGCAGATTACCTGCTTCATGTCTATTGCGACGATCTATCCGCCCTCAATCGCTTGCTTCATCAGGTGATACTGCCGCATCCTGCGGTAGCACGTGTGCAAAGCCAGATCGTTATGGACCAACTCAAGCGCGACGCGCCCCTGCCTACCTGACCCAAAGAGGATAATATGGACGATTTCCTTTACCAGGCTTCGATCTATCTGGCTGCCGCCGTGATCGCTGTGCCGCTGTCGGCGCGCCTGGGGCTTGGTTCGGTCTTGGGATACCTGGCCGCAGGGATCGTCATAGGGCCCATGTTTGGACTGGTCGGCGCCGAAACCGAAAGCCTGCAGCATGTGGCCGAGTTCGGCGTGGTCATGATGCTGTTCCTGATCGGGCTGGAACTGGAACCCCGCGCTTTGTGGGACATGCGCGAGCGCTTGCTGGGATTAGGTGGCCTTCAGGTTTTGCTGTCTACCGGAGTGATCGCGGGCGTTGCCATCTACGCCAATCATCCATGGTCCGTGGCACTGGCAGTCGGTTTGACCTTGTCTTTGTCCTCAACAGCGATCGTTTTGCAAACCTTGTCCGAAAAAGGCTTGATGCAAACGAACGGAGGGCGCGCGACTTTCTCGGTGCTTTTGACGCAAGACATTGCAGTGATCCCGATCCTTGCGCTGCTACCGTTGCTGGCCCTGCCGGCGATTCCGCAAATTCAGAATGACGGTTCCATAAACAGGGCCGCAACGGACCTTCACGACAAGGCGCATCACAGCTTGTCACTGGTCGAAGGCCTGCCGGGCTGGGCCGTCACATTGGTCACTATCGGTGCCATTGCCTTTGTCATTCTGGCTGGTGTCTACCTGACCCGCCCCCTATTCCGCTTTATCCATGCTACGCGCCTACGTGAGATGTATACGGCATTGGCATTGATGATCGTTGTCGGGATTTCCTTTTTGATGACGTTGGTTGGCCTTTCCCCGGCCCTCGGTGCGTTTCTGGCGGGGGTAGTGCTGGCCAGCTCGGAATTCCGGCATGAGATGGAAAGCGATCTGGAACCCTTTAAGGGTTTGTTTCTGGGCCTGTTCTTCATCACCGTCGGGGCCGGAATTGACGTCGCCTATTTCTTCAATGATCCGTTCGATCTGATCGGGCTGGCCCTTTTAGTCATCCTCGTCAAAGGGATCATTCTTTTTCTGGTCGGCCGCGCGTTTAAATTACGTGGTCGCGATCATTGGCTGTTCACGCTGGGGCTGGCGCAAGCGGGCGAGTTTGGGTTTGTTCTACTTGCCTTTTCGACCCAGCAGAACGTCATCCCTCCAGATTTGTCACAAAAGCTGCTGATGATCATCGCTTTGACCATGTTGATCACGCCGCTTCTGTTCATCATCTATGACCTGTTGTCGCGCCGGATGAGCGACGGCGCTCCGACACCCGAACCCGATGAGATAGATGAAAAAGGCCCTGTGATCATTGCCGGGATTGGCCGTTTCGGTCAGATCGTCAACCGGCTGGTTCAGGCCAGTGGGACCAAGACGGTCGTTTTGGACCACGACATTGAGACGGTCCAACTGATGCGTCGGTTCGGCGTCAAAGGGTTTCTGGGCGACCCCACCCGTCCTGAACTGCTGCGCGCCGCTGGCCTGGAAAAAGCTGCTGTTTTGGTGGCCGCGATGGACGATCCTAAACAAGTTACTCGTCTGGTTGGGTTCGCACGTCGTCAGCGACCCGATTTGCACATTATCGCCCGCGCCCGGGACAGAACCCATGTCTATGAACTGTATCAGGCTGGCGCCAATGATATCGTGCGCGAGATGTTTGACGGATCACTGCGTGCTGGTCGGTATGTTCTGGAAAACATCGGCCTGAGCGAATACGAGGCCGCGCAGGCCGAACAGACCTTCTATCATCACGACAGGATGTCGGTACGCGAGTTGGCCGAGCTTTGGATTCCCGGAATGCCGACAGCCGAGAACAAGAAATACATCGAACGGGCCCGACAGTTCGAAAAGGATCTCGAAACCGAGCTGTTGGAACTGGCCGAAAAACACGCCAAAAAGTCAGCGTGACCCAAAGGGTCAGGCCATAAGATCAACCGTCTGACACGCCCGCCTCGGCAAAAGTTGCCATGCCAGAATGACAGGCCACTGCGCTTTTGAGGATATTGATCGCCAGAGCGCCACCCGATCCCTCGCCTAGTCGCAAACCAAGGTTCAGCAGCGGCTGTTTGCCCAGCTTTGCCAAAACCGCGCCATGGGCACCTTCGGCACTTTGATGTCCAGCGACGGAATGATCCAACGCGCCGTCGGCGACATCCGCCAAACACGCAGCGGCGGCCGAGCAGATGAAACCATCCAAGATGACCGGGATACGCAATACCCGCGCTGCCGCGATCGCTCCAGCCATGGCGGCGATCTCGCGTCCGCCGAGACGGCGCAGAATTTCGATCCCATCACCCGTGCCGCCATGCAGCACAACGCCCTCGGCCACAACACGGGTTTTATTCGCAAGACCAGCGTCGTCTACACCGGTGCCCCTGCCCGTCCAGTCCGCAGCGTCACCGCCAAACAAGGCGCAGGCAATTGCGGCAGCCGGGGTGGTGTTGCCAATTCCCATCTCGCCAACCACCAACAGATCGGCGGTTGCGTCTACCGCGTCCCACCCTGTGCGAAGCGCGGCCAACACCTCGGCCTCAGACATCGCAGGACCCGCGGTGAAATCCGCTGTTGGACGGTCCAACTCAAGCGCATGTACATCCATGGTCGCTCCAGCCGACTTGGCAAGCTGGTTGATGGCCGCTCCGCCATGCTCAAAGTTCATCACCATCTGAACGGTGACTTCCGGTGGAAATGCAGACACACCCTGCGCCGTTACGCCATGGTTTCCGGCGAAAACAATCACCTGCGGTGCCGAAATCTGTGGCCGCGCATCCCCGCGCCAACCCGCATACCAGATGGCCAGATCCTCAAGCCGCCCCAATGCGCCGGGTGGCTTGGTCAGTTGCCCATTTCGGTCTGCGGCTCCGTTCACAGCGTCCTGATCAGGGCCCGGCGCACGAAGAAGGGCATCTCGAAAGGAATTTAGGTCTTTAAGTTCAGGCAGCATCCAAAGCCTCGTTGCATCAGAGTGGTCCTGTGTGTTTAACCGAAGCAATCCATCCAACAAGACCCTGAAAGGCGTGGAAATGGCAAAAAACGACACGGTGCCCATTTCCTTGTGGGATATTCCGCTGGCTTTGGTCCTGTTGACGCGTTTGCCCGTCCCCAAACTGCCTTCGCAGGTATTTGCGCGACAGGCCAGCGCTGCATGGGCCTTTCCTTTCGTCGGAGCTATTCTTGGCGCTTTGGCCTGCTGTGTAGGTTGGGCTGCGATGTCAATCGGGCTGAACGCCACGGCCAGCGCCATTTTGGTGGTAACCGCACTAATTCTGTCCACTGGCGCCATGCACGAGGATGGCCTGGCAGATACAGTTGACGGGTTTTGGGGCGGCTTCACCCCCGAACGTCGGCTGGAGATCATGAAGGACAGCCACATTGGCACGTATGGCGTTTTGGCGTTGATCATGTCACTTTTCTTACGCGTCACCTTGATCGAGACGCTGCTCGCGGCCCAGTATTTCTCGGCAATTTTGGCCGCAAGTGTCTGGTCGCGCGCGATGATGCCTCCTGTTATGGCCAGCTTACCGAATGCACGAGGGTCGGGGCTGAGCCAATCGGTTGGCGCCCCAAAGATATCTATTGTCGCGGGCGGCGTCGGATTGGCGTTCGGGATTTGCGCAGTTCTGATCGGGATTTCCGCTTTAGCGGCCGTTCTGTTGAGCGCGCTGGCAGTTTTTGCTCTGGCAATGGTCGCAAGGTCCAAGATCGGCGGTCAGACAGGCGACGTACTGGGCGCGACTCAGCAAATCTCTGAAATCGCTATGCTGCTGACATTGGTTACTTTGCTTTAGGACGAGCCACCTGTCTCAATCCGCAGCACCTCGCCGCAGTGTTTGCAATGAACTGCATCGGGGTCGTGACGGAATAGGCCGCAACTCGGGCATTTGTAGCGCACCTTCTGCGGCATGAAAATTGCCTGCGCGAGACGCACAAATAGCGCAACACCGACCACCATAATGAAAACTGAAAAGAGTTTACCACCCGGAGTGGCCAATGTGATGTCCCCGAAGCCAGTGGTGGTCAGCGTCGCCATCGTAAAATACAGCGCGTCGATATAGGCTGTCTGGCTGTTCTCAGGGATGAAGAATACCAAAACAGCTGTCGAGGTCACGAACACAAAAACCAAAAGGTTGATCGCCGCGATCACCGCATCTTCATGTGTGCGGAAAAACGAGCTGTCACGGCGCAGGTCTCGCAGCAAGTGATACGAATGAATCAAGCGCAAAGCCCTGAGAATACGCAAAAACGCCAGATTACCAGTGATCAGGGGGTCAAGCATCAAAGACAGAATGACTACCACATCCGCCAGTGTGTAAACCTTGAAGAAAAGCTGCCAGGGTTTCTTTGCGATCCACAGACGGGCAGAAAAATCCAACAGGATCAAAAAGCCCACGATCATGCTGGCGGCTGAAATTCCGGGACCATGAGGAATATGCGCCGTGGCAATAAAGAAAACGATAGTTCCGGCGTCGAACAGGATCAGACAATATCGGAACCAGACCGACACCGGATCGTGGCCGATATATAGATACCTGAGAGTTTTCTTTATCCTTGCCATCTATCCGCCTCTACCCAAACGGAAATTAGCGGATTTTCCTCAGTTCACCAAGCCCGTCAAACGGAAAAGGCCGCCTGTGATACAGGCGGCCCATCGAAATTTGTAGTAGGTCGATTAGGCGGCGCGCGATGTCAGGACTTCGTCCACTTGTTTGGCCGCAGACACCTCGCCTGCCCCTGAAACGGCGGCAACTTCACGGGTCAGACGCTCAAGCGCAGCCTCGTACAGCTGACGTTCGGAATAGCTTTGTTCGCGCTGATCATCGGTGCGGTGCAGATCGCGGACAACTTCGGCGATCGAGATCAGGTCGCCTGAGTTGATTTTCTGTTCATATTCCTGCGCCCGACGCGACCACATTGCGCGCTTGACCTTGGCCTTACCCTTCAAGGTTTTCATCGCTTGGCTAATGACGTCCGGTGAACTCAGCGACCGAAGGCCAGATTCTGTTGCCTTGTTGGTCGGAACGCGCAAGGTCATCTTGTCTTTTTCAAAAGAAATCACGAACAGCTCGAGCGAATATCCCGCGACTTCCTGCTCCTCGATCGAGATGATCTGTCCCACGCCATGGGCTGGGTAGACAACATAATCGTTCGGGCGGAACTCAAGCTTTTTCGACTTAGACATACAGGTTCATCCTTGGTTAAATGAGCTGGACAACAGACAACAATACGCCCCAACCCGCGCCACTCTGGCCCGGTCAGGCGGTTTGTTTGTCTAAAAATCAAAACTCCAAAGCGTACATACTTACGGAGTCATCCCCAGCTCAGTCATCATTCAGCTACCAAGTATATCACAAAAATGCGACACACGAAAGCAGCGCGGATAGACAAAGCACTAAATTTAAATAAAAACAAAATGTTAAGAGGATTTCTTGCTCTTAAACTAAAGAGTTTAGGCGGCGAATCGCTTAACCGCCTTCACCCGGTGCTTCCGAGAAATACTTCTCCATTTTACCCTCTTCACCGTCGCGTTCTTCGGCTTCGGGCAGCGGGTCTTTTTTGGTAATGATAACCGGCCACATTTCCGAGTATTTCCGGTTGAACTCGACCCATTGGTCCATGCCCGGCTCGGTGTCCGGGCGGATGGCGTCGGCGGGGCATTCGGGTTCGCAAACGCCACAGTCAATGCATTCGTCCGGATGAATGACCAGCGTGTTTTCACCTTCATAGAAACAATCCACCGGGCACACTTCGACACAGTCGGTGTATTTGCAGCCAATGCAGTTTTCAGTGACAACGTAGGTCATGTTCGGATTCCCGTTTGCGCTTTGGACGTCTAGCTAAATCAGTATGGCGTCAGCTTCAAGATAGGATCAGCTATCGAGATTGCGAGAAAGATCAAGCGCGCGCCGATCTTTCTTGGTTGGACGACCTTTTCCTTCAAAGCTTGGATTTCGCGGCGGCTTGTCCTGCTTTTCGGTCAAATCCGTATATAGCGTTTGTGCCTCGGGGGCCGGGCCGCGGCGTTCACCCAGTTTTTCCACCCGCACAACACACACAATGCGGCCCTGCGGAAAGGTCAGAACGTCTCCGGGGCTGATGGCTGTCGCCGGTTTCAGCACCCGGTTGCCGTTCAAGCGCACATGGCCGCCGCTGACCTGTTTGGCCGACAGGCTGCGGGTCTTGAAGAACCGCGCCTGCCACAGCCATTTGTCGATCCGCAGCTTGGCCTCGGACATGCGCGTTTAGTTGCCGTCCTTCAGACCCATCAACGCAGCGGCGAAGGGGTTGTCGGGATCAATGGCTTTCTCTTTCTTGGGCGGACGGGCCGAGAAGGATTTCGCGCCTTGCGGCTTGCCACCCTTTTTGCCCTGCGGGCGGCGGTTGTCCTGAGGTTTGCCACGCGGCTTGCCCTTGCCCTGCCCCTGTTCGCGGCGCGGACCGCGGTTTTGCTGGCGCTGGCGGCCCCATGTGAAGGTGTAGAACACCTCAACCTCGGGCTCATCAGTTGCGGGTCCTGCGACCGGAGCCTTGGCTGCCGCCTCGGTGCTTTCGGTGGCCTCGGCGGGTGCGGCGGCCTCATCCGTCGCACCTGCGTCGGCCGAGGTTTCCTCAGTCACAGGTTGCTCGGACGCTTCTGCCGCAGGTTGTTCAGCAGGAGCGGCTTTGACCTTTTCACGCTCGCCACGCTCGGCCTTGTAACCCAAGCCTTGCATCAGGTCGGCGAATTGCTCGAGCGTCATACCGGTGATCGAGAGCATGTCGGGCTTGGCTTCGAACCCACCACGACTGTCCTCAGACCGCAGCATGTCGGCCAGACGTTCCAGCATATCGATACGGATCGAACGCTCACCGGCATCGCGGTAACCGCACATTGTGTCATAGCCCCGCGGCGCGTCCTTGGCGACTGGCACCGTGACCAGGCCCGGAGGTGGCGCTTCGGGAAATTCCTGCAAGCCACCCGCAAGCGCCCACAGAACAAGACGTAGGCGCGTCGGCGCAGGTTTCAGCAGCAGCGGCATGAAGATGGTAAACTGGCCAAACCGGATACCGTGCTTGCGCAGCGCTCCGCGGGCGTCCTGATCCAGATCCTTCACGTCTTGCGCGACCTGCGCGCGAGGCAGAATGCCCAATGCCTCGACCATGCGGAAGGCAAAGCCCTTGGCCAGACCGCTCAGCTCCTCGTCCCGTGACAAGTTCAGCAGCGGTTCAAACAGCGCGGCCACCTTGCGGTCGATGAAGTGCTGCAAGCGGCGCTGCACTTTTTGTTCGACGTCGGGGCCTGCGGCTTCATCCACGAAGACCTCGACCATGGGCTTGAGCGGTTCTGCCCCGGCAACCAGCTTGCCGACGGCATATTCGCCCCACATCAGGCCACCTTGTTCGGTGAAATCAATTTCGGTATCGGGCGCGTTGTAGAAGCGATCGGCGCGCAGATGGAATTGCGGCGCGAGGGCCTGCAAGGACGCCGATTTCAAAGCTTTCGCCTCGGTCCCCTGCGCAGCCTTGTCCGGGCTAAACCGGAACCCTTCCAAACGACCGACGAATTCGCCTTCGACGGTCACTTCACCCTTGTCATTTACTTCGGCCAAAAGGGCCTCCTTCTGTTTGAGCCGCCGCAGCAAAACGGATGTGCGCCGGTCCACAAATCGTTGGGTCAGACGGTCATGTAATGCATCTGACAGCCTGTCTTCTACAGTGCGCGTTTCCTCACGCCAATGGGATTCGTCACGAACCCATCCGTTTCGTTGCGCAACATATGTCCAGGTGCGAATATATGCTAGCCGTTTGGAGAGCGCATCAATATCTCCGTCCGTCCGATCAATCCGGCGGATTTGCCGCGCCATGAAGTCATCAGGGATCGACTGGCGTTCGTGCAGATGCCCGTAGATCACCTCGAGCAGGCTGGCATGTTCCGAATGGCTGATGCCGCGAAAATCGGGGATTCGGCACACATCCCACAGCAGGCGCACGGATTGAGGATCGCTGGCGCGGGCCATGACCTCGGTCACTTGTGACAGCGATTTCAGCACGTTCAGATCGTCGGCGGGCCGTGCTTTGAGCAGGTTTTCGTTGTCGGGACTGACTTCTAGCGAGTCGATCAGCGCCTCGATGGATCCGAACCGCAAGGCAGCATTCCGCCAGTTCAGCTTTTTCATCGGCGTGAAGCGGCTGTCCATGATCGCTTGTGCTGTGCCTTCGTCCAACGGCGGGGCCTCGCCCGTGACGCCAAACGTGCCATCCGACATCCCACGCCCGGCCCGGCCTGCGATCTGGGCCAGTTCGTTTGGGGCCAAGGGCCGCATCCGCCGACCGTCAAACTTGGTCAGCGAAGAAAAAGCCACGTGATTCACGTCCAGATTCAAGCCCATACCGATGGCGTCGGTGGCGACCAGATAATCAACTTCGCCATTCTGATAGAGGTCCACCTGCGCATTACGGGTGCGCGGGCTGAGCGCCCCCATGACCACGGCCGCCCCTCCCTTTTGACGACGCAGCAGTTCCGCGATGGCATAGACGTTATCAACCGAGAACCCGACGATGGCGCTGCGTGGAGGCATCCGGCTGATCTTTTTCGACCCGGCATAGACCAGTTGAGACATCCGTTCGCGCCGCACGAACTGTGCCTCGGGCACCAGTGCTGATATGGGACCACGCATGGTGTCCGAGCCTAGGAACAGCGTCTCGCTTGTACCGCGAGACCGCAGCAGACGGTCGGTGAAAACATGGCCGCGTTCAGGGTCGGTACACAGCTGGATTTCGTCGATGGCCACGAAATCGGCGCCAATACCCTCGGGCATCGCCTCGACCGTGCAGACCCAGTATTGGGTGCGCGGCGGCACGATCCGTTCTTCGCCCGTAACAAGCGCCACGACGGACGGCCCGCGAATGGCGACGATCTTGTCATAAACCTCGCGCGCCAGCAGACGCAGCGGCAGGCCGATAACACCTGTCCGGTGGCCCAGCATCCGCTCGATCGCGTAATGAGTTTTGCCTGTATTGGTTGGGCCCAGTACGGCCACGATTCGGGATGACCCGCTCACTCTTGCCCCCTGCCCCTTAGAGGGACGAGCCCTCGACCTGAGGCTTCAGTCGATTCACCGCATTGGTTACTTCTTCATGATGGGGATGTATAGCCAATGCACGCTCGTAGACAGCCAGCGCTTTGTCCGGTTGGCCAATAATCTCAAAGATCAGGCCAAGACCGTAGATCGCTTCGTAATGGTTCGGGTTAAGTGTCAGCGCGTATTCCAGATCAGCGGCTGCCAAGCCAAACCGTTCAACCCCAAAAAATGCCGACGCGCGTACGTGCCACCCTTCTGCAAAGTCAGGCGCATGATCGGTCAGCGCCGTCAGATGTTCGATAGCCGCCTTTGTATCACCGTCATCCAGCGCCTCACGTCCCCGTTCCAGCAAAAGATCAGCCGAGGCTGAACCCGATAACGACCACAGAGACTTGAGTTGACGATCAATGCCAATCGCTTGATCGGGTGTTGATTGCGCCAATTGCTGCAATAGCTCGGCTTCATCCCGTGAATCTGCCTGCTGTGCAAGACAAGGGATGGAAAACGTGACTAGCAGCGCGGTTGCCGCGACGATACCTTTGAGATTGGTGCTTGCAATGCTCATAACAACGGTCAGTGTAGCGTAGCGCAGGAGGATGTCCATTCCCTGTGCTCAAATCAAAGTGAGGAGAACCATGAGCGACACTCTGGAAAAAGCCGCAGCGGCGCTGAACGAAAAACTGGCCGACAGCGGCTTTGGCGCATCCGCCAAGTTCGCCATTGAAGGTGTGGGTTCGATTGTTCTGGACGGCAGCGGCGCGCGTGTCAGCGACGAAGAAGCTGACGTCACCATGAACGCTGATGTCGACACGTTCGAACAAATCCTTAGCGGTGAGCTGAACCCGACCGGTGCTTTCATGTCCGGCAAGCTGACCGTCGATGGTGACATGGGTGTCGCCATGCAACTGGCATCGGCGCTGGCCTGATGGAAATGTCGTCGGCCCCTTTGTTCGAAGACGTGGCCGGCGCACCCGCCGGTGGACAGGCCCATTGGCTGACGACCTCTGACGGGGTTCGCATCCGAGTGGCTCATTGGCTGCCACAGGGTGATGCGGTCGGGACTGTGTTCATGTTTCCCGGCCGTACAGAATATATCGAGAAGTACGGCAATGCCGCGACTGAGTTTGTCGGGCGTGGATTTGCATTTCTGGCGATCGACTGGCGTGGTCAGGGGCTGGCCGATCGCCCTCTGGACGACCCGCGTGTCGGACATGTCGATACGATACCGGATTATCAGATGGATGCTCAGGCCGCTTTTGCGCTGGCCACAGAGCTGGACCTACCCAAACCGTGGCACGTCATCGGTCACTCGATGGGCGGTGCCATTGGCCTGCGGGCTGTACTTGAAACTGACAAGTTTGCCACCTGCGCGTTTACCGGGCCAATGTGGGGAATATTCTTCACCCCATTGATGAAACCGCTGAGCAGGTTGACCGCCTATTGGGGCCCTCGGTTCGGGCTGGGTGAGAAAACCCCGCCCACGACATCTTTGGAAAGCTACGTCCTGTCGCAACCGTTTGAAGGCAACGTGCTAACGCGTGATCCAGCGATGTATCAGATGATGCAGGATCAGCTCAACGTCCATCCCGAGTTGGTGCTAGGCGCACCCTCAACAATCTGGCTGCGCGAGGCGCTGGACGAATGCGCTTGGTTGATGGAGCAAACTGCCCCCACCATTCCGTGCCTGACTTTCCTTGGAACCCATGAACAGATCGTCGACCGCAAGGCGATCCGCGCCCGTATGGCCAACTGGCCCAGCGGCACGCTGGTGGAAATCCCCGACGGCGAACACGAGGTTTTGATGGAAGCGCCTGAGGTCCGCGGCCCCGTTTTCGACCAGTTGGCGGCGCATTTCATGGCTGCCGAACGTGAACCTGCCCTGTCTGACTAACACCCCGCTTGTGATCCCTGCCCGGCACGCCTAGATGTTGGCGAAAGCTGTTATTTCGAGGTGATCCATGCGCGACCTTCCCTTCCCCGTCCGTGACGCAAACGCAGTCGGCGGGTCCGACAATCTTGGCAACCTACCGGAATGGGACCTGACGGATCTGTACAGCTCGGAAGAGGCGCCGGAACTGTCGCGCGATCTGGACTGGCTGGAAGGCGAATGTGCGTCCTTTGCCGCAGACTACGAGGGCAAGCTGGCCGATCTGGATGCCGATGGCCTTCTGCAATGCGTCCTGCGTAACGAAAAGATCAACGCCATTGCCGGGCGGATCATGTCCTTCGCCGGTCTGCGGTACTACCAGCTGACCACCGATGCGGACCGCGCCAAGTTCCTGTCGGATATGCAGGAAAAGATTACCATCTTCACAACGCCGCTGGTGTTCTTCACGCTTGAGATCAATCGTATCGACGATGATGCGCTGAAAGCCCGGTTCGACGCCAATGCGGATCTGGGACGGTATGAACCCGTATTCCGCCGCATCCGCGCGATGAAGCCCTATCAACTTTCTGATGAGTTGGAGAAGTTCCTGCACGATCTGGGTGTTGTCGGCGATGCATGGGAACGTCTGTTTGACGAAACCATCGCCGGCCTGACCTTTGACATCGAAGGCGAAGAGCTGAACATCGAAGGCACCCTGAACCTGCTGACCGAGCAGGACCGGAGCAAACGCGAAACCGCTGCTCGGGAATTGGCGCGGGTGTTTCAGGACAACGTCAAAACCTTTGCCCGTGTTCACAACACACAGGCCAAAGAGAAAGAAATCGTAGACCGCTGGCGCAATATGCCAACCGCTCAAACCGGTCGCCACCTGTCAAACGACGTGGAACCCGAAGTGGTTGAGGCTCTGCGCGAAGCCGTCGTCGCCGCCTATCCTAAACTGAGTCACCGCTACTACGAGCTCAAGCGCAAATGGCTGGGGCTGGATGTGATGCAGGTCTGGGACCGCAACGCGCCCTTGCCGATGGAAGACACACGCATCGTCGGTTGGGACGAGGCCGAAAAGACCGTAATGGATGCCTATAACGCGTTTGACCCGCGCATGGGCGATATCGCCGCCCCCTTCTTCAGCAAAGGCTGGATTGATGCCGCGGTGAAGCCGGGCAAGGCACCGGGTGCATTTGCCCACCCGACCGTCACCGACGTGCACCCCTACGTGATGCTCAACTATCTGGGCAAACCGCGCGACGTGATGACCCTGGCGCACGAGCTGGGTCATGGTGTCCACCAAGTACTGGCCGCCGGTCAGGGCGAGATGCTGTCCTCTACCCCGCTGACACTGGCCGAAACGGCCTCGGTCTTTGGTGAGATGTTGACCTTCCGCAAGATGCTGGATCAGTCCGAAACCCCCGAACAGCGCAAAGTGCTATTGGCGGGCAAGGTCGAGGACATGATCAACACGGTCGTCCGCCAGATTGCGTTCTATGATTTCGAATGCAAACTCCACGCCGCCCGCCGCGAAGGTGAGTTAACGCCCGACGACATCAACTCCCTGTGGATGAGCGTTCAGGCCGAAAGCCTTGGCCCCGCGTTCGAATTCATGGACGGGTACGAGACCTTCTGGGCCTATATCCCACACTTCGTCCACTCGCCCTTCTACGTCTACGCCTACGCGTTTGGCGATGGCTTGGTGAACGCCCTCTATTCCGTTTACGCAAGCGGGTCCGATGGGTTCGAGGACAAGTATTTCGACATGCTGCGCGCCGGTGGTTCGATGCACCACAAGGAACTGCTGGCCCCGTTCGGGTTGGACGCGAGCGACCCCAAGTTCTGGGATAAGGGCCTGTCGATGATCTCGGGCTTTATCGACGAATTGGAAGCGATGGAGGGCTGATCATTTCTGGTTTTTGGTGGTCAGAAACACGGCCAGCACGATCAGCACACCCCCAAGGGTCGCAATCGGCGTGATTGCGGCCCCCAGAAACAGCGCCGAATTGACAAAGGTGAACACGACCGAGGCCGCAAACATCAAGGTTGCGGTCAAGGTCGAAACCCGCGCAGCAGCCTCGTACCACAGGTAATAGGCGCAGGCGGTCGGCAGCACGCCCAGCAGGATCAGGAACACGACGTCATTCACCGTTGGAACCTGCATCGAAAACGCGGCAAGCGGCAGCAGAAGAACCCCGGAACACAAGAAGATGCCGAACAGGAAGTTCAGCCGCTCTCCGGTCGATTTCGAATTGCGCATAGCCCGACTGCTTGAGATCAGGAAGACCGCCCAGCTTAGCCCGGCTCCGATTTCAAGAAGATCCCCGAATAGGGGCTCTCCACCTCCTTGCAAGTCCCGGAAAACGGTCAGAAAAACGCCCAGAATTGCCAAAACTGTGGCCAGAACATCGGTTCGCGTGACCGGTGTATCCGCAAAGAAATAAAGGAAAACCAGCACGAAAAAGGGCGCTGTGTTCTCCAAAACCATCGCATTGGCCGCGCCGGTATGTTCAAGCCCGATGTGGAACAGGATATAGTTCACAACGGTCGACAATACGGCCAGACGGAAATTCCAGTCACTCAACCGGATCGAGGCGGAAACCCGCATCAGACGCAACATGCAATAAATCGCCAACGCCGCGATGAACAGGCGCGAGACCGCGATTTGCAACCCGCCCAGATCGCTGGTCAGATAGCGCACGATTACGCTATGCGCACCCCACAAGAACGCAGCCAGGAATCCAAGAACCAATCCATTCTGCAACAGTGGCTGTTTTGGCATGGGCTCAGGCATGGACTATTTCAACTGACTGTCCTTGGACCCGCGCCGATTGATCCCGGACCGCGCTTTGAACGCACCGTCCCTATCCTGCTGGCAATCCAGACAGAGTTTCACCCCCGGCAAGGCAAGTCTGCGTTTCTCGGGGATCGGCTCTTCGCATTCTGCGCAATGGGTCAGGCTTTCGCCCTGGTGGCGCTTTTGCGCCTGCATCCGGGCCAGTTCGTCGGATATCGACGCCTCGATCTGTTCACTTACCGCGCCGTCACGCGCCCAGCCGCCAGCCATTGGTCGCCTCCTGTTTGGGTGGCGACCAGATTAAGTCACGGGGCCCATGTGTGGCAAGTCAGAGCGGCAATGCACCTTCAAACACGCTGTCAATCACCTCTTGCGTCCCTCGTGAAAACTCAAGTGAGCAAAGATAATCCGCCCCTTCACGCACTGAACGACAGAATGCCTCGACCTGCAGTTTATAGTGATCATCACCGGGGAACCGTATGACCTGAACCTCAAGCCCCGGACGATGCAGTTCGACGCGTGCTTCGCCAAAGACTCGCGCGTTGAACGGTGTCGTCAGTCGGATAACGCCGCCCTCGCCGTGAAAGACCATCTCTTGATGGGGATGCATACGGATCGAAACGTAACTGGAATATGTAAAATCAGGGAACTGAGCACGAATTTCGGTGAAGGCATCAATACCGTTCTCCCACCGGATTGCAGATTGTACCGACACCGGTTCCTGCCCGGTAGCGAACCGTGCGCTGCCAATCACATAGACACCAATGTCGCGCAGCCCTCCGCCACCGGTTTCCGCACGATTGCGGATGTTTTCGGTTTCTGCACGATTGTCAAAACTGAACGCCCCCGTCACATGCACGAGCTTACCAATCGCGCCATCTGCGATCAGCTTGCGCGCGAACTGCCACTGTGGATGATGCACGATCATATAAGCCTCGGCCGCCAGCAACCCGGTTTCATCCCGTTTAGCAATCAAGGCGTCAAACTCATGTGCCTGCATGGTCATCGGTTTTTCGCACAACACATGTTTGCCAGCGTCCAGCGCCTTCAAAGACCAATCTACATGCATGTGGTTCGGCAATGGAATATAAACCGCCTCGATCTGCGGGTCAGCCAGCATCGCATCATAACTGTCGTAAACGGTCAGGTCCGGGCAAAACGCCTGAAAAGGTTCGGCCTTTTCCGGGCTGGACGTCGCCAATCCGGCAAACCGCGCCCCGTCCGCTGCATGAATGGCCGGTGCCATGAACCGACGCGCGAAATTCGCGGCGCCCAGTACACCCCATTGAACAGGTTTTTGCATTGATCCCTCCCACATTCTCGCAACATCGTTATCGCTAACGGCAAAATCTCTGCTGTTCTAGCAACGTCTGGACGCGAAGTCAGGCTTTTATCTGCTTCAAACGAACGTAAGCTGACATCGCATACTGAAAGGAACCGGGAATGCGCAGATTTCTTAAATGGGTCGGCGGGCTGACAGGAACAGCAATGGCCGCTGGCTTGTTGATTTTCTTTGTTTTTTTGCCACCCTATATCGAAGGCAAACGCAACAACGTCATCGACCACGCGCCGTACCCAGTGACAGATTCAGCCGCCGCTTTACACGAAACTTTGATCGTAGGCGACCTGCACGCTGACCCTTTGCTATGGAGTCGCGACCTGACCGAACGCGGTACGCGAGGACAGGTGGACATCCCCCGACTGATCGAAGGAAACGTCGCCCTGCAGGTCTTCACCGCGGTCACGAAATCCCCTGCTGGTCAGAACTATGAGGCCAACTCGGCCGATGCGTTCGACAATATCACCCTCCTGGCGATCGGGCAGCTTTGGCCGCTTCGAACCTGGGACAGCCTCATGCAGCGCGCAGTCTATCAAGCTGAAAAGCTGCATCAGTTCGAGGCGGCCTCGGATGGAAAGCTGAAAGTTGTCAAATCCCGTAGTGACCTAGAGGACGTGCTGGCCGCTCGTGCGAGCGGCCAAGCCGTTGT
This sequence comes from Ruegeria sp. YTSC325, assembly GCF_059609525.1. Taxonomy (NCBI): domain Bacteria; kingdom Pseudomonadati; phylum Pseudomonadota; class Alphaproteobacteria; order Rhodobacterales; family Roseobacteraceae; genus Ruegeria; species Ruegeria sp. YTSC325. Next base: position 292,929 of record NZ_JBXWLY010000002.1, on the reverse strand, counting down.
TGGGGGTATCCTCGGCATCGAAGGGGCCCACGCGCTTGAGGGGGATTTGACAAATCTGGATACCCTGTTTGACGCCGGACATCGGGTGTTTGGCCTTCAGCACTTCTTTGACAATGAATTGGGCGCATCTTTGCACGGACAGGCGAACACCGGACTGACGGAATTCGGTCGCGACGTTGTTGCCCAATTGGCCGAAATGCCCGTCGTCATCGACCTTGCCCATTCCAGCCCTCTGGTCGCACGGGATGTGATCGCGATGACGGACGTTCCACTGATAGTCAGCCATGGCGGGCTACACGGCTTCTGCGCCGTCAAACGGAACTTTCCCGATGATCTGATGCAAGAGATCGCGGCCACCGGAGGCGTAATAGGCATGGGATACTGGGCCGACGTAACCTGCGGAGATATCACCCCTGCAGGCGTGGCCAAGATGATCAAGGCGGCAGTCGATACTGTTGGGGAAGATCACGTCTCGCTTGGGTCGGATTACGACGGGTCGGTCGAGACCGCGTTTGACACATCTGAACTTGCGGCGCTGACCTCGGGCCTGTTGAGCGAAGGTCTGACCGAGGCGCAAATCCGCAAGGTTATGGGCGAGAACATGGTTCGCGTGTTTCGCCAGCAGTTGACCCAATAAAAAAAGCCCGCCGAGACAGGCGGGCTTTTAATCACACCGGCCTGATTACATCTGGCCCAGCATTCCCTTCTCACGCGCGAGATCGCGCATTTTCTTTTGCAGCTTTTCGAACGCTCGTACTTCGATCTGACGAATGCGTTCGCGGCTGACGTTATACTGCGTGCTCAGTTCTTCCAGCGTCACAGGCTGATCCATCAGGCGGCGCTGAGTCAGAATGTCCTTCTCGCGGTCGTTCAGAACCTCCAGCGCGGCCGCCAGCAGTTCACGCCGAGCGTCCAGCTCGTCGCGCGCCTCATAGTCGCCTGCCTGATCAGCGTCTTCATCCTCAAGCCAGTCCTGCCACTGCATGGTGCCTTCGCCTTCGGAACCGACGGTCGCGTTAAGCGAGGCATCGCCACCGGACATCCGGCGGTTCATGCTGATGACTTCTTCTTCGGTCACACCAAGATCATTGGCGATCTGAGCGACATTCTCGGGGCGCAAGTCACCCTCTTCCAACGCGCCGATACGCGCCTTGGCCTTGCGCAGGTTGAAAAACAGCTTTTTCTGCGCCGAGGTCGTGCCCAGTTTCACCAGCGACCAAGACCGCAAGATGTATTCCTGAATCGAGGCGCGAATCCACCACATCGCATAGGTCGCCAGACGGAACCCTTTTTCCGGGTCGAACCGTTTGACGGCCTGCATCAGGCCGACATTGGCCTCGGAAATCACCTCGGCCTGCGGCAGACCATAGCCGCGATAGCCCATGGCGATCTTGGCCGCCAGACGCAGGTGCGACGTGACCATTTTATGAGCCGATTCAGTATCTTGCTCTTCAACCCAGCGCTTGGCGAGCATGTACTCTTCTTCTGGCTCAAGCAGGGGAAACTTGCGAATTTCCTGCATATAGCGGTTCAGTCCGCCTTCCGGCGTCGGCGCGGGGAGATTTGCGTAATTTGCCATAATTCATGTCCCTCCGACAAATGTTTAAGTTGTTAACATAGGATATGGGAGGTCATCCCCATCCGTTCAAGAGGTACCGTTAACAGTTTGGGATTAACGATTGATAAAGGAAAGATAAGAACGTGTTACTCACAAGTGTTTGCGCATTATGACAATGGCTTGCGCAGCTGTTCAATCAGATTTTCCATATCGGCGGGCAGATCCGCTTCAAACCGCAGGTTTTCGCCCGAAACCGGGTGTTCGAAACCCAAAACAGCGGCGTGCAGCGCTTGACGTGGGAATGCACGAACAAGCTCTGCGGTTTCCATGCTGAACGCCTTAGCGGCCAGTTTTCGCTTACCGCCATAGACCGGATCGCCAACCAGACCGTGGCCCGCATGGGCCATGTGCACGCGAATCTGGTGCGTACGACCCGTTTCCAACCAGCACTCAATCAACGCCAAACCCGCCGGAGTGCCAAAAGTTTCAACCAGCCGCGCCCGCGTCACCGCATGGCGGCCTCCGTGGAACAGCACGGCCTGTTTCTGACGGTCGGTTTTGTGTCGCGCCAGTTGCGTGGTCAGACGCATGACATTGCCGGGCTCAAAACTCACGCCCTTTACGCCACGCAAGCGCGGGTCGTTTGCGTCGGGTACACCGTAACACACCGCACGATAATAACGCTCGACGCTGTGGGCTTCGAACTGGGTCGCCAACCCATGATGTGCAGCATCCGATTTAGCAACAACCAGCAAGCCGCTGGTTTCCTTATCTATCCGGTGTACGATCCCCGGGCGCTTTACCCCGCCGACACCGGACAAGTCATCGCCACAATGATGCAGCAGCGCATTGACCAAAGTTCCGCTGGGCGATCCCGGGGCCGGATGCACCACCATGCCTGCGGGCTTGTTCACAACAATCAAATCGGCGTCTTCGTAAACGACATCCAGCGGGATATCCTCGGGGCCGATATGGCTGTCTTCGGCTTCGGCTACTGTGATCACCACAACCGCCTCGGCGGACACCTTGGCCTTGGGGTCGCGCACCTCGGACCCGTTGATCAGGACAGCGCCCTCTTCGATCAATTTGCCCAAACGGGTGCGAGACAGGTTTTCCTCGGGTGGAACATCACGCGAAAGCGCCTTATCAAGACGAGGCGGCGGATCGTCCGCGATGTGAAATTCAATCTGGCGAGTGCCCATGACTGTCCCTTCCGAACCTCAAGAACCGCTGGAAACGCCGCAGATTCGACTGCTGCGGCGGATGGTCATGCTGCTGACCGCGGTGATGATTGGCGGCGTTCTAGTGACATTCGCACTGATTGTCATCCGGCTAACGGACAGAACCCCCACCCTTCCTGACGAGATCGCCTTGCCCGATGGTGCCAAGGCCCAAGCTTTGACAATCGGCAGCAACTGGTACGCCGTCGTTACAAATGACAACCGCATTCTGATTTTTGACAAGACGACCGGACGCCAGCGTCAGGAAATCAAGCTAGATTAGGTCGCGATCAGCTCTCCAGCGCCATTCGAAAGACGATTTCGGACGCTTTGCTGAACGCCTGATATTCCTGCGGAGTGTCCCGGCGGAACTCAAGTTCGCTCGCGTTGAGCTGTTTCGGCGCGAACACCTGCGACGCATCCGGAAAGAACTCCTGCTGAAACGCAACATCCTGCTTTGACATAAGGGTATCCAACCATTCCCGTTCGTCCGGCTCCAAAACGTCGTGGCGGCGCACCATAACGGGGTCTTCGGATATCAATCGTCTGAGCTGGCGACTTTTCTTGCGCCCCAGCGCCCGCGTGACGACCCCAAAGGCTTCGCTGGCGGCGCGCGATTGCGACGGGTTGGATGGTGACCCTGTAACATATCCTTCTGGCAATGGCGTTCCAATCCGCGACAGAAAATCGTCCACGACATGGCCATTGGTCATCTGTTCGCGCTCATACACCGAGGGAACAATCGTCACGCCAGGAAACGCCTTTCGGATTTGCTCAACCCGTGACGTGAAGCTAAAGGCTGCAGGGTCCGCTTCAATTCGGGACAATTGGGAACGGATGTAATCAGTACCGACAACGGGTAAGCGTCCGTTCTTGGCGCGTTGTTTGTAATCGGCCTCAAAAAAATCCGAGTACCGACGGCAGTAAAATGCAATTCGCAGGGCGCGCGCCGGAATTTCCGCAAAGACCTGCGCCAGCTTCTCGAAATCGCAGGAATAGAACATCTCAGATGACACAACACAGGTTTGCCCTGAATGCGCATCAAATTCCGAGGTCATCCCTGCCCGGAAAGGATCCATTGGCTGATCGCTTTGGTTCATGTGGAACGCGATGATGTTATGGCTGATCGCAAGTCGAGGATTACCGTCCAGCCTGCGTCGGCCGGTTTCCATGTAACGCAAGCCGATCTGATCAAGAACGGGCTGGTTGCCGCGCAAGAACCCCTGCAGCGCTGTTGTTCCGGTCTTGGGCATACCCAAATGCAGCCACAGCATCATATGTCTCCGACGTCAGGATACAACTGCATCACGAGGCCGTATTCTCGGCCGAAACAGACGTCATTTGCTGCATCAACTCTTGCATTTCAGGCTGCTCGCGTAGCTGCGCGATCTGCTGCCTGTGGAGATCACAAGACATGTGGTGCAATCGCGCGATTTCCGGGTCAGCCAGCATCTCGTAATACAGCGCGCGCTTACGCTCCAGAACAGCGTCAATGGATGTGCAGGTCGTCGCGTTCTGGTTCATCATGTTCCAATATTCCAGACCCAGACTCTCGCCCAAGTGGTGCGCCCGTCCGCGCATCTTTTTGACCAGATAACTTTCACAGGATTTAAGGGCATAATGGTTGAGTTGAACATATTCATACCCAACCGACGCGCGTGTCGACCGCCAGCTTTTGTCATAGTAATGCTCGGGCATTTTCTGGCCAGAACCGTTGTACCAGTGACACTCTTCCATCGTTTCGACGGTCGCGCGTTTCGGCCGGTGGACGCCCAGCGCGTCCCATAGCCCGCGCTGGAACATCGTCTTGAAGCCCCATGCCTGTGGCGGGCGAATAATCCTTTCGGGCGCGGCTTTGCGGAACTGGTCGGATAGGAACCGATCCTCATATCGGACAATTCCCGCATTTCCGAACAACCGCCACGTCATCGAAATCGTTTTGGCATCCGGAATAGCCTGTGTCAGCGCACGCAGAGTGTTGTCGCCCGTCTTGACGTTGATATGTTCATCCGCGTCGATCACGATCACCCAGTCCTGCGGGCGCGCAATCTCCATCTTAAGAAACGCGTTATAAGCGCGCTTTTGCGGGCTTGTCCGGCGACGAGAGTTGTTGTCGACATGGGTCACCACACCCATCTCATCAAGCCTCTGTAACAAAGCATCTGTACCGTCGGTGCAATCATTGGTCATCACGACCATCTGATCAACGCCAATCGCCCGATTATGCGCCACCCATTCCAGCACGAAGGGCCCCTCGTTTTTCATGGGGGTGATGCTGATAAACCGTGATTTTTCGTCGCTCATTCCTGGGTGCCCCAATCGCCCTGTCGATACCTTGTTCTGGCTGAACATATCATTTTTGATCTTTCAAACTTCCTACGTTCAATTCCGAATGTAACCAAGCAAAATCAAGATGCTCCTCCTCCTGCGCGCTGCAGTTGGTTGGAAAAGCGTTGATATGTCGGACACAAGTCTTTCGCAGCCCGCAAATAAAGCCGGGCCGCTTTCCTGTCGCCCCTTTGCAGAAGAATGCGCCCGGCTTCGCCCTGAATAGCTGCCGTGTTCTTGTCCATGCCCGCGGCTTGAATAATCTGCTTGTGCCCCTGTTCTGTTGCACCAATCCGTTGAAGGCAGCGCCCCATCGCAAAGACAAGAAATGGGTTACCTGGATCACAAGCTAGTGCATCTGCCATTGCGAGACGTGCGTTGGTCGCGTCTCCTTCGGCTTCAAAGAGCCCGGCCAGTCGTTTGTGATACAAAGGGTTCTCGGGCGCTTCGGCAACAACGCGACGCATCAAGTCGACCGCTTTGGTTGCCGTGATTTCCCCTGTATGCACGCTCAGCACGGTTTGAAAGCTCTGCACTCGGACATCTGTGTTCGGAAAATCCGTCATGCGGGCAAGACCATCCACAAGGCGCTGCAACCGCGGTGTGCTGCTGAACAATCTACGGGCTTTCTGGTCCAGCGACAAATCCCACCAGTCCATAAGCAGAAAATCGAAGTTACATGGCAGCCGTACAAGGACTTTTCGTTGTGCAACGTGAGCGTTGAAGTTGAACCATGGCCTGCGAATAACCTTCTGCAACTCCCAATCGGTCGGAGGGAACAGCCGAAGTGAAATGTGATCCCGATACACCACCCTCGACCCAAACACCAAAACGTCGGGCCGGATCGGCTTTGCCCAAAATCCCTGGCTGAACGCTTGCGCCGCCTGCCAGCGCTTGCGTTTTTCGCCCAACGCAGCAGCCTTAAGAGCGCACAGAACGGCATGGTCTTCAGGCCACACATTTGGATCCTGCAAGACAGCGTCCACAAGCCCTAAAGCGGCATCCCACTGTCCTTGGTAGAACAGGTTCAGGGCCTGCAAAAGCGGTAGGAATGCGTTATCGGCGCCTGCGTGTAACAGCTTATCACCCAAGCTGGACGCCTCTTCGGTACGATCTTCGGCATTCAGGCGATTAAAGTGGAATAACACTTTGGAATAGATATGCGCCGCCTCGGACGGGTTCAAAAACTTATCCAAGGGGCCGTTCAATCGGGTGATCGCAGCCTCATAGGCTTCGGATATCTCGTCCTCGGTCAGGACGTCGCGAAACACTTTGCGCTGTCGCCCTGAAATGCGCGCGGCCGCCATTGAGAAGGCGCTGATTACGGGTGCGACCACCTGATCTGCGCGCGACATCGTGTAAAGCTCTAGAAAGTCGCGCTGTGCCCGTGTCATGCCCGAGACGTCCGCGATATCCGACATTTGCAACAGGTTCGGAAACCGCCTTTGAAACCGCGTGATCAGTTCTGGCTGGTCCGAGAACATGATCGCCCCACGACCAGCCGCTTTTTCAAGATGCGCCTCGTAGAACTCCTCAGGTTCGATCTTGGCAGGCCAGGTCGTGTGCTTCCACGGTAGGCCATTCAGGATATCACCACGCCGGATATGATAGGCTGAAACCCCCTGCCCCGATAACCGCTCATCTGCGCGGTTCATAATCAAACGGAGTTCATCCGTGAAGCCAATCCGGTGAATGAAGTCACGATAGCGAGGGCGGATCGCTTCGATATCCTCCCACGGGAAGGCGAGCACCTCAAACCCTTCTTCCACAAGCACCGAGCGGCCTGCGTCGAGATGCGCGATCAACTTGTCCGGGGTTGCATCGCCTTGAAATGCCCAGATCGGTTTGGCGTCTTTGCTCAGCGCGTCAAAGTCGTCGGCGTTTGCAAAATGAACATCCATCCATTCTTGCGTGAACAGCTCGTGCGGGTAGTCCAACTCTGGCGCGTCCGCCCCCTGCGGGAACCAGTTGACACGGTAGTCGGTACCATAATCCTCGGCCAGGCGGATACAGGTCAGCATCATCAGTAAGCGCGCACCCATACGGTCGCGGCGCTGACCGATGAAGACACCACGCGCAGCGCTCATGATGCGTCGTCTGCCGCAGCCATTGCAGCCCGGCGCAACCTGCGAAACCGCTGACGCGCTTGCCGAACCAACATGTCATGACGGTCGCCTGCCATACCCTCGATGCCCCGCATAAACATCGGAAGCCTGCGACGCGCGCGCATCATCTTGTAAAAAGCCGCGGGCTCTAACGATCCATCCATCGCCCCCAGCATAACAGGTTTCAGGATGTCCAGCTTGCGCAACATCGGCGCGGCAAAATGGTTTGAAAACCAGGTTTTTAATAGAAAAACATTGTCGCCCTGCAGCCGTTCGACCTGCCGTCGGTCAAGGTCAAAGAACGGATCATAGAAAACGTAAGCCCGACCTGCATTTACCACCGTTTGCGCAGCATCCCCCAGTGGCAAATCCCAATCCTGAACCTGACCAAACCGGTATCGGGTTTCCCAAGGCACAAGACGTTCATCCAACGAGGTCTGAGGATTGAAGGCAATAACCGTCGCACCGGGTACCAGTGCGGAAAAGGTCAGCGCCCCGAACCCGCCCATTGACGCCCCGGCAAATACAACCTTGTCGAACCTGTCAAAGAACCCCTCGGCCGCCCTACCCTGAAAATATGAGATGATTTCAGGATCGCGGTACCACGCCTTAGAGCGCGCAAAGACACCCATATGCGACCACCCTTCATCCCGGAAGAACTTCCAACCCCAGGGTTCGCGCGCAAAAGACAGGTCGTTGGCGTTAGCGATATTGTCAAAGCTGATCACCAGTTGTGACGCCGAACGTTGGTGAAACAAGATCGAATGACGGTCGAGTTTCTGCAAGAACCCCGTTCCGTCGCCACCCGGGTAAAGCTCGACAAACCACGGTGGCGGCGGATCTGTAAGGATCCGCTCGTACCCCGTCTTACGCTCGGGACGCTCGGGTTGAAGCTGTTCTTTTGAAAGATCGTCCGCCATGGCTATCAGATCAGGTTCTCAGCCAGCCAGCCGCGAAACTCGACCCAGTCGGGGCGCAGCTTGATTTCCGCGATCTTGGCCCGATGCCAGTCGCAGGCCTGTTGGTGCAGCCTGTTCAATTCAGGATCCGCTTTCAGTTGTTCAAGAACCGGAGCAGCCTTGCGAGCGGCAGGCAGGATCGATTGGTCGACCTCTTTATTGGCATTCATGTCCGTCCAATAGGATTGCCCTTGGTCCACGCGGATATGGTTGGTTCTTCCCCGATCACGCTTGATCAGGAACCCGTCCAAAGACCGAACCGAATAATGGTGCAAACGCCCAAGCGAATGGTCAAACCCCCGCCAGGCCCGCCACCCCACCTTATCTGCTGGAAACAGTTTGCCGCCAGCATCCGACCACGCAATGTCGGCCGCGGCTTCGTCTTCGAATCCTTTTGGGCGGTGCGGCCCGAAACGCGTGAATTTTCCATTGTTTCGAAACAGGGTTTTCAAGCCATACGCCCGACCCGAATGGTACGGATAAGGCTGATCTGCCATCGAGAACGCCTCGGTCACCGGTTTATCTTCGAAACTGATATTGCCTGAACTGCCGAATAGCTTCCAGGCAAACGAAATAGCATCGACAGGCTGACCAGCCCGGTCCTCAACTTCGGCGATCAAAGCCCCGAATCCATTGTCACCGCATCTGATGTTCCAGAACTCGTCCACGTCGAGGCATAACAGCCAATCAGCCTCTTTGACTTTGGGTTGCCGCCGTGCACGTCGCAACATCTGATGCTGAGGGTTACCGCCTTCTTTCACCTCGTTGGGAACGTGTGTGGCAATGCCCAGATCCTCAAGCCTGCGCGCGATGTCGTCCGTGCCATCTTCACAGGCGTTGGTGAAGATCACAAAGTGTTCCACCCCAAGGGATTTATGGAAGGCCACCCACTCTAACATATAGGCGCCTTCGTTTTTCATAGTCGTGAAGACGGTAATGGCCTGAGACATCTGCACCTTTCCCGAATGGTCTTGCCTCCGACTCATACACATCCCTAACCGCACGGGCGAGACAGGAAATAGAGGTTTGCACAGTCCGGTCCGAACTGGTGCATCTCTACACAAGATTTCCTTAAGAAACGACTGACATCTGAGTGGGAGATGGTGCGGTCGAGAAGACTCGAACTTCCACGGGTGTTACCCCACAGCGACCTCAACGCTGCGCGTCTACCAATTCCGCCACGACCGCACTGTATGTGACTTGGTAGAGGGGCGTATAGACGGTGCGGAACGGGATGTGAAGACTCAAAAACACGCCGGATTGAATTCCTTTTTTCTGCTCATATCTGTACCGGTGAATTCTTTGCTTACCGCCCTGAACAGGAGCCCTCCGACATGACCACACCAGACCCACGCCCCGTCATTCAGGTGGATATCGTATCAGATGTGGTCTGCCCATGGTGCATCGTGGGATTTCGGCAATTGGACATCGCGTTGCAACAGGAAAACGTTCTGGCACGCCTCCGGTGGCACCCGTTCGAATTAAACCCGAATATGCCACCCGAGGGCCAAAACCTGCGGGAGCACATAACCGAGAAATACGGCTCGACGGCGGAACAAAGCCAACAGGCCCGCGAGCGCTTGGTTCAAATCGGCGGCGAACTTGGCTTTACCTTTAACTTCAACGACGACAGCCGGATCGTTAACACATTCGCAGCTCACCAACTCTTGGGTTGGGCTGAGTCACAGGGCAAACAACACCCGCTGAAACTAACGCTGTTCAAAACTTATTTCACGGATGGCCTGGATGTATCAGACACCGAGGTACTGCTGAATGCGGTGCAAGCTGCAGGGTTGGATCGTGACGCAGCACAGGCAGCGCTTGAATCGGGTGCGCATGTAGGGCCGGTACGCGAAAAGCAGCAGTTTTGGACCAGCCGTGGAATCTCGGGCGTGCCATCCATGGTCTTTGGGGGCAAATACTTGCTAACAGGCGCTCAGGGCTCCGAGACCTATTCCCAAGTCCTACAGCGGTGCCTGACCGAGGCCGCCTGACCTCTTTTCAACGCTTCGTCTGCGGGGTATGAGGCCCTCATGGAATGGAAGATCACAGACGGTTTGACCGACTATGACGAGGCTTTGTCCTTTATGGAAAAGCGCGTTGCGGCTATCGCAGCCGGCGACGCGGATGAGTGTATCTGGCTTCTGGAACACCCGCCGCTTTACACGGCTGGCACCTCGGCCAAAGCAAGTGATCTGACCGATCCCGACCGGTTCCCTGTCTACGAGGCAAAGCGGGGCGGCGAATATACCTATCATGGCCCTGGCCAACGGGTTGCTTATGTGATGCTTGACCTGAACAAGCGCGGCAAGGACGTGCGGCGCTTTGTAAAGCAGCTTGAGGAATGGGTTATCGCGTCCTTGGCCGAGTTTAATGTCACCGGGGAAATCCGAGACGGGCGTGTTGGTGTCTGGGTGCGTCGGGATGACAAACCGCTGACCCCGACTGGTCAACCTGCCGAAGATAAGGTTGCCGCCATTGGGTTGCGCCTGCGCAAATGGGTTAGCTTTCACGGTATTTCGATTAACGTCGAACCCGACCTCGAACACTTCTCAGGCATCGTTCCCTGCGGCATCAGTGAACACGGCGTCACCTCGCTGGTCGATCTAGGGCTGCCCGTTACAACGGCTGACGTGGACATTGCGCTGCAAAAAACCTTTGCTCGCGTGTTCGAGACGATCGCGCCAATCCCATAGAGACGCGAATCGCGCAACACTCGGGAAGATCACGAACAATTCGTTTTGTGACAGCGTCACTGTTTCCAAAAGAGGTTTGATCTTTAGGGCGTAGCCCGGTGCAAAAGCTAAAATTTACCCAAAAACCACTCAAATGAATACACGAGACCGTTTCAAGAGTAAGATGTATTCACCGTTCTAGAGTGAGTGGTGTGTTAACCGGTCAGCACCGGAAGCCCCCAGTGCATCGGAAAAGTTCTTGGTAACGAGTCTGCCGTTCCGACCCCAAATCGGAACGGCAATTCTATTCCAGCGACGGTTTTGTTCTACGGTCAGACGCTTGCAGTTGCTCGGTCGATTTATTGACCCAATGCGGCTTTGATCTTTTCGGCATGCTGAGCGATCAGATCGAAATCCCCCATTTTTCCCGGCGCACGCAACGGCAAGGCTTCGTGACGTGGCAGAACGTGGAAATGCAGGTGAAAGACTTCCTGCCCTCCGGCGGCTTCGTTGAACTGCTGTACGGTGACGCCATCAGCCTCAAATGCGTTCATCACAGCTTTCGATAGCTTTTGAACTGTTGCGATGACTGCCGCCAGCTGCTGAGGCGTCGCGTCAAGAAGATTGCGGCACGGAGTTTTTGGGATCACCAGCAAATGCCCGTCAGACCGAGGCATAATATCCATGAACGCCAAACTCTCGTCATCCTCGTACACACGTGTCGAAGGGATTTCCCCACGCAAGATCTTGGCGAAGATGTTGTCGGTATCGTAAGCGGTCATGTTTGTTCTCCAAGCGCGATATCGACACCAGTTCTGCTGTGCGCCCCAGCGCGGGTCAAGCGACGAATTGAAACCCAAGGCCGAGCCCTTGAAAATCCTGACGTGATACCCAGCTAACAGCTGATTTTGGTCGAAAATAAGCGAGTGGCCCCGCGACCCGCGACAATTATTCTTGATCCAGATCAAACTCGACCATTGAAGGCGCCCCATTCGCAATCTAAAACCAGCAGGAATCCCGCGCGTCGGAGACTTTCGGCTGCGCGGTAGAATTGTAACAGGAGGCACCTAATGGCAGACGCAGCCATTCATGGTCATGATCATGAAGACGAGCGCAGCTTTTTCCAGCGCTGGTTCATGTCGACCAACCACAAGGATATCGGGATTCTTTACCTGATCTTCTCGGCTTTGGCCGGTTTGATTTCGGTTTTGATGACTGTCTATATGCGGCTCGAGCTGATGCACCCCGGTGTGCAGTACATGTGCCTCGAAGGGTTCATGGCTGATCCGTGTACCCCGAATGGTCACCTGTGGAACGTGATGATCACCTACCATGGTGTTCTGATGATGTTCTTCGTAGTCATCCCGGCCCTATTCGGCGGATTTGGCAACTATTTCATGCCGTTGCAGATCGGCGCGCCTGATATGGCGTTCCCGCGGATGAACAACCTGTCCTTCTGGCTGTACGTCGCTGGTACGTCGCTGGGTGTGGCTTCGCTGCTCAGCCCCGGTGGTAACGATCAGCTCGGTTCGGGTGTTGGCTGGGTTCTCTACCCGCCGCTGTCCACGACCGAGGGCGGCATGTCCATGGACCTTGCGATCTTTGCCGTACACGTATCGGGCGCCTCCTCGATCCTCGGCGCGATCAACATGATCACCACCTTCCTGAACATGCGTGCCCCGGGCATGACACTGTTCAAGGTGCCGCTGTTCAGCTGGTCGATCTTCGTCACCTCGTGGCTGATTCTGTTGTCCCTGCCGGTTCTGGCAGGCGCGATCACCATGCTGCTGATGGACCGCAACTTTGGCTTCACCTTCTTTGATCCGGCCGGTGGCGGCGATCCGATCCTGTATCAGCACATTCTGTGGTTCTTCGGCCACCCGGAAGTGTATATCGTGATCCTGCCCGGTTTCGGCATCATCAGCCACGTGATTGCGACCTTCGCACGCAAACCGATCTTCGGCTATCTGCCGATGGTCTGGGCGATTATCGCGATCGGTGTTCTAGGCTTTGTCGTGTGGGCGCACCACATGTACACCGTCGGCATGTCGCTGCGTCAGCAGGCCTACTTCATGTTGGCCACGATGGTCATCGCGGTTCCGACAGGCGTTAAGGTCTTCTCGTGGATTGCGACCATGTGGGGCGGTTCCATCGAGTTCAAGACACCGATGCTGTTCGCGTTTGGCTTCCTGTTCCTGTTCACCGTCGGCGGTGTGACCGGTGTGGTTCTGTCGCAGGCCGGTATCGACCGCGCCTATCACGACACCTACTACGTGGTTGCTCACTTCCACTACGTGATGTCGCTGGGGGCCGTGTTCGCGATCTTTGCAGGCGTGTACTTCTACTTCAGCAAGATGACCGGTCGTCAGTATTCCGAGTTTTGGGGCAAGATCCACTTCTGGATGTTCTTCATCGGCGCTAACCTGACGTTCTTCCCGCAGCACTTCCTGGGTCGTCAGGGCATGCCGCGTCGCTATATCGACTATCCCGAGGCATTCGCCCAGTGGAACTTTGTATCGTCGATTGGTGCGTTCATCTCGTTCGCCTCGTTCCTGCTGTTCTTCGGCATCGTGTTCTACGCCCTGTTCCGTGGCGCTAAGGAAACGCGGAACAACCCGTGGAACGAATATGCGGATACGCTGGAATGGACCCTGCCCACCCCGCCGCCCGAACACACGTTCGAACAGCTGCCGAAGCAGGAAGACTGGGACAAGGGCCACGCCCACTGATCCCATAAAATCTAAAGAAAGCCCCGCCAAATTGGCGGGGCTTTTCATTTTGCATTCCCTTGTTTTCAGAATATTCGCCAGAACCTGCAGGACAGGCTATTCTAGGGGCAACTCCTTATCCAACAGGTCCGGAGGAATCCAATGTCCAAGATTGATTTCTGGTTTTCGATTGGCAGTACATATAGCTTTCTAACCATCATGCGGATGGATGACTGGTGCGTTGAAAACAACACAACAGTCAATTGGCGTCCATTCAATGTACGCGCCATTATGTCCGAACAGAAGAACATCCCGTTCGCCGGGAAACCTGCAAAATCCGCCTATATGTGGCGCGATATCGAGCGTCGTGCAGCCAAGTACCGTTTGCATGCCAACCTGCCCGCGCCCTATCCCGTGTCCGATCTGGCGCTGGCCAATCAGGTTGCGTTGCTGGGAATGCGTGATGGTTGGGGTAAGTCCTTCGCACAGAACATCTACCGTATCTGGTTCGAGGACGGAATCGAAGCTGGCAGCGAAGCCGCAATGACCGAAGCCCTGCACAGATGCCAGCAGGATCCTCGCATCGTTCTGGCCCGTGCGCGCAGTCCGGACATCGTGTCCGCGCTAGAAGTTGAAACGGATCAGGCCCTTCGGCTCGGCATTTTCGGTGCCCCAAGCCTCGTCGTCCGCGGTGAGGTTTTCTGGGGTGATGATCGCCTGGACGACGCTTTGTCATGGGCCCGCGTCGGGCACGTGACCTGAGCATTTTCCGTCGACACCAAAAGCTGCCGCGCTATTTTCGATCTATGCCTTACCAGTGGAATCAAACCTCAAATACCGAACAAGAGCTGCGACTTTGGCCGCATAACTCTTTGCCGCCTCGCTGGGCGATCCGAGTTGTGTTTTCGCTTTTTATATTCGGACTGCTTCCGCTGATGGCTGTGCTTGGTTCAGCGGTGCTGTGGGGCTTGTTGCCGTTCCTATTGGTGACGGTTTTGGGGCTTTGGCTGGCTATTCAGGCGAACTACAGATCTCGCAGTGTGTTCGAAGTATTCACTCTGACGGGAACTCAGGCGCGTCTTGTGCACCACAACCCCCGCACCGGCCAACAGGAATGGGTTTGCAACCGGTATTGGGCCCGGCCAGAGATGCACAAACACGGCGGCCCGGTTCCGAACTACGTAACCCTGACAGGCGACGGTAGAGAAGTGGAAATCGGCGCGTTTCTCTCAGAAGAAGAGCGCATAGCGTTGTACGGTGATCTGACGCAAAAACTGCGCGAACCTGTCGCGCAGTAATTGTTGCTCTTTGCCAGAAAAAGATCAGCAGCCGTTGCTTGATGCCGCACAAAGATGGTCTTTGACCATCGGTCCGACCTTTCCGAAATCCATCTGGCCGGTGTAACGCGTCTTGAGCTCGCCCATCACCTTACCCATGTCCCGGATCGAGCCAGCACCTGTGGTCGTAATGGCCGTCTGAATCGCCTGAGAGACCTCATCATCATCCAACTGCTTGGGTAGGAATTCTTCGATGACTTCAACCTCACGCAGTTCACGTTCAGCCAGGTCTAGCCGCCCACCCTCTTCATAGGCACGGGCGCTTTCCTTGCGCTGCTTGGTCATTTTTCCAAGGATTTCAAGAACCTCGGCATCACCGCAGCCCTTGACCTCTTCGTTGTCCGAGGCGCGCGATGCGATATCGCGGTCCTTGATTGCAGCATTGATCAGCCGCAGCGTCGACAGACGCTCGGCCTCCTTGTCTTTCATTGCTTGCTTCAGGGCAGAGTTCACCCGTGATCGCATATCCATATGATCTGTCCATCCCCATGGAAAAGGAACCCCGACCATATCGAAACAAAAAGCGTGATACAACAGGGGGTGAATATCGCTAAGTTATTGATTTTTATATATAGCCCAAAATTTGAACAGGCTTGACCCAAGCGCTTAACCCTCTTAGGTATGCGCCGGTTTACCTTGCAGGAGAGTCGCGCCATGGCCCAGAACGCCCCGTCCAAGCCCACCGCATGTCTGGCTTTGGCCGACGGAACACTGTTCTACGGGATGGGTTTCGGTGCCACAGGTCAAACCGTGGCTGAGCTGTGCTTTAACACCGCCATGACCGGGTATCAGGAGATTATGACCGACCCATCTTACGCAGGTCAGGTCGTTACCTTCACCTTCCCGCATATCGGCAATGTCGGCGTGAACCCCGAGGATGACGAAACCGGCGATCCTGTCGCCGCTGGCATGGTGGTAAAGTGGGATCCGACCGAACCATCGAACTGGCGTTCGGCGGAAGAGTTGAAGACATGGTTGGCGCGCCGTGGACGCATCGCAATCGGTGGCGTAGATACCCGCCGCCTGACCCGCGCAATCCGGCAGCAAGGCGCCCCTCATGTTGCGTTGGCGCATGATCCCGACGGCAATTTCGATATTGAAGCACTAGTCTCTGCTGCCCGTGGCTTTGCCGGGCTGGAAGGAATGGACCTGGCCAAAGATGTCACCTGCGCCCAAAGCTATCGTTGGGACGAAATGCGTTGGGCTTGGCCCGATGGCTACACACGGCAAGAAGCGCCTGCCCATAAGGTCGTGGCGCTGGATTTTGGTGCCAAGCGCAACATCCTGCGGTGTCTGGCCTCGGCCGGTTGTGACGTGACTGTTTTGCCCGCTACAGCCACTGCTGCCGAAGTACTGGCCCACAATCCTGACGGTGTGTTCCTGTCCAACGGCCCAGGCGACCCGGCAGCGACGGGCGAATATGCTGTACCAATGATCAAAGAGGTTCTGGACACCACAGATCTACCAGTTTTCGGCATATGCCTGGGTCACCAGATGCTGGCCCTCGCACTGGGCGGTGAAACGGTCAAAATGAACCACGGCCACCACGGCGCAAACCACCCGGTCAAGGATTTGGAAACCGGCAAGGTCGAGATTACCTCGATGAACCACGGCTTTGCTGTTGACGCGCAGACACTGCCAGAGGGCGTGGTTGAAACGCATCGCTCGCTGTTCGACGGCTCCAACTGTGGTATCCGCATGACCAACCGGCCTGTCTATTCGGTGCAATACCACCCCGAAGCCTCGCCTGGGCCGCAGGACAGCTTTTACCTGTTCGAGCGCTTCGCCACGGCAATGGCGGACAAAAAAGCGCAGGCATAAGCCTACATTGAACAAGGTTAACCGGTTGTTAACCTTAATAGATGAACCCTGACAACGGTCAAACGTGTCAGGGTTTTTTCATGGTCGTACTGAACCGGCAGCATTTTGCGCGGGCAAGACCGATACCGCCAAAGGTCAGGAAACCCTTGGGCGCCTGCCTGTTGGATCGTGGGTTGATTACCCACAATCAGTTGGAAAAAGCGTTGCACCTTCAGACCCGGCAGAACGCTCCACTGGGCGAAATACTGGTTGGCGAAGGTTGGGTGGACAGGCAGGATGTCCTACATGCACTGGCGGAACAGTCCGGGCTGCAAATCGCGGATTTGGATCTTTTTCCCGCGGAAAGTGACGCGTGCCGCCTGAAACCCGTGGATTTCTGGCTACAGAACAATGTCGTCCCATGGAAACACATTGGTCCGATCCTTTTGATAGCGACATCTCGGCCCGACCATTTTGATACGGTACGCGCTGCATTCAAAAACACAGATTACACCGTAATACCTGTCCTAGCGCCGGCCGAACACATTGACCGGGAAATCGCTCGTGTACATTCAAGCCACCTTGCACACGCCGCAGAGGTTCGTGTCCCCGCTGAACAAAGCTGCCGTTCATGGACGCTAAACGCGCGGATGAGGCCTGTTGTCGGCGTGATCACCATTGCGTTCCTGTTCACAGTCTTCCCCTCTAGTGGATTAGCACTTCTAGTCACCTTAGCGACGCTCTCGCTAATCTTGTTCATGGTGCTTCGCGTCGCGGGATTGATAGCCTTTCTAACGAAACCTCAAAACGACCACGACATTGACGACAAACATACGTCAGTTGGCAAACGGCCGTGCGTCTCGATCCTAGTCCCTCTGTACAAGGAGCGCGAAATCGCTAACGCTCTGATCAGACGGTTGCATCGTCTGACCTATCCCAAAGCGCTGCTGGACGTCATTCTTGTGCTAGAGGAATCCGACGAGGTCACGCGTACTGCGCTTTCCAGTGTCGACCTGCCCAGTTGGATCCGGATAGTTGAAGTCCCCGCATTGAACGGGCTGACGACAAAGCCTCGCGCCATGAACTACGCGCTGGATTTTTGCAGAGGTGATATCTTGGGGGTTTGGGACGCCGAAGATGCACCGCAGCCCGATCAACTTGAACGCGTCGTTTCCACATTCGCGCGCATGGACGAGGACGTAGTCTGCCTTCAGGGCGTACTGGATTATTATAATCCCAGAACAAACTGGCGCTCGCGCTGTTTTACGATCGAGTACAGCAGCTGGTTCCGCGTCATATTGCAAGGAATTGCCCGCATGGGTCTGGTCGTTCCGTTGGGGGGCACAACCTTTTTCTTTCGACGCGACAAGCTGGTCGAACTGGGTGGGTGGGACGCACACAACGTCACCGAGGATGCCGACCTTGGGGTAAGGCTCAGCCGCGCTGGATACCGGACCGAGATGGTCGACACCACCACGTTTGAAGAAGCGAATTTCCGCGCCTGGCCCTGGGTCAAGCAAAGGTCGCGCTGGCTCAAGGGGTTCATGGTCACTTATCTTGTGCACATGCGCGCGCCGTTGCGCCTGCTTAATGATCTGGGGTTAAAACGGTTTCTGGGCGTGCAGGCGTTTTTTCTGGGTACAGTTGGACAGTTTCTACTGGCCCCGGTCCTGTGGTTGTTCTGGCTGACAACCCTTGGTCAGCCCGGCCCGCTGGATCAGATCCTGTCAAACAATGTCATTTTCGGTCTTATTCGTCTTTTCGTCGCCGCCGAGATCACCAATCTGGTCGTCGGCAATCTGGCTGTAGCAGCCAAGGAAAGACGTTTTCTGCTGCCCTGGGTTCCCACCATGCCCTTGTATTTTCCGCTGGGCGTTCTGGCGGCCTACAAAGCCCTGTGGGAGTTGGTCAGCAATCCTTTCTTCTGGGACAAAACACAGCACGGACAGGCCGGAGAAGACGTGAAACTGCCCTGACGCTTAGGCTTCACGCCGAACGGCATCCTGTTTCAGACGAGTCATGAAGGCGACCGAGATATGTTCCTTCAACGCGCGTGCGGCGGCCTCTTCGTCGCGTGCAGCGATAGCCTCGACGATTGCCTTGTGTTCACTTTGGGCAATCTCTCCACGCCCGCGAACAGCCAGCGAGGTCGTTGCCATCAACGCCATAGTGCGATGCACCAGGTCCAACTGCTGCACCAGATAGCGGTTATGCGAGGCCAAATGGATTTGCTCATGAAACCGACGGTTGGCGCGCGACAGCGCGGTGGGGTCATCGACCAGCGCATCATCGGCGGCGACCATATCCTGTAGTACCCGGATTTCCTCTTCGGTCGCATGCTTGGCGGCCAGGCTTGCGGCCAGCCCTTCCAACTCGCGTCGCACCACATAAAGTTCAGCCATCTGGTTATGGTCCAGCGAAGCTACGATCAGCGAACGCCCGTCCCGTTCCAATAGCGATTGCGTCTCTAGCCGCTGCAATGCCTCACGGATGGGGGTGCGCGACACGCCAAACCGTTCGGCAAGCTCGCTTTCCACCAGCCGGTCGCCAGGCTTGTAAACGCCCACATCAATCGCTTCGAGTATCAGGCTATAGGCGTCTTTGGACGGCTGTCTGGATTGTGGCATCGGGTGGTTCATCTCCTGGTTCGAACATGTCTATCCGCCTCCGGCCCTTCGGATCAAGTGCGGCATTGAAAACCAACTCGCCACGCCCTAAACCCAACCCCATGGTCAAACCCGCCTTTTCCCACGTCACCCAATGGGTGTTCGATCTGGACAATACGCTTTACCCGCCTCACATGCGCCTGTTTGATCAGATCGAGGTGCTGATGACCGACTACGTGGTGCAGGCCATCGGCGTCGACCGGGCTGAGGCGGATCGGCTGCGGTCGCACTACTGGCGCGCATACGGCACCACGCTGGCCGGGTTGATGGCCGAGCATGATCTGGACCCCGACCCTTACCTGCACGCGGTTCATCAAGTTGACCTAAGCCATATGGACCCCGACGCCGAGCTGGCTGATCACATTCGGTCCCTGCCCGGCCGCCGGATCGTCTATACCAACGGCAGCGCACCTTATGCCGAGCGCGTTTTGGCAGCGCGCGGCCTCAGCGGATTGTTCGATGCGATCTACGGGGTAGAACATGCGGGCTATCGCCCCAAGCCCGAACAGGCCGCGTTCGAGGCGATCTTTACCAAAGACGGAATCGACGCTCAAAAGGCTGCCATGTTCGAAGATGACCCACGCAATCTGGCCGCTCCGCATGCGATGGGAATGCGCACTGTCCACGTCGCGCCCGAGCCGCACAGGGCCGATCACATCCACCACCACACCGACGACCTGACGTCATTTCTGGCCCGCCTGCGATAGGCTGTCACACTGCGACCATCTGTGTATTTCGCGGGTGCAGCATCGCCCCTATATGCGCCTCAGCGACGAACAGAATCGGAGAAACCCATGAGCGCGATCGAGGCCCCTCGGCGCCTGCCCATCTGGCAGCGCCTGTTGTTTGCAATTCCCCTGTTTGGCTGGATGGCCAAGGACGTCGCCCAGAGCGACGGCGACGATTGGGGTTATACAGCCCTGGCGATCTTCAGCATGTGGGGGTGTTCCATCCTGCTATTCGGCCTGCCGGGTCTCTACATCCCTGCCGTGATGATGGTGCCGGTGATTTTCCTGATCCTCATCCTGATTTCACGCGGGTGACATACGGGACAGGATGTCACTTGGCACGCCGCGTGGAACCGCACTAGGTTCTGCCCAAACGGAGGCCAAGCCCATGACAGATAGCTGTGACATCCTGATTTCCGGCGGCGGAATCGCCGGGTTGACCGCTGCGGCGGCATTCGGAACAGCCGGGTTCGACGTGATCTGCGTCGACCCCACCACTCCGGTGACGGAACGCGATGTGGATGGCTCCGACATGCGGACCACGGCCTTTCTGCAACCGGCGCACGGTCTTTTGGATCAATGCGGGCTTTGGGCGCGGCTGGACGAGCATGCAGCCCCGCTGCAGATCATGCGCATCGTGGACGCGGGCGGAGATTTGCCCGAACCTCGCGTCGTGCGTGATTTCAACGCCGCCGATATCTCCGACCAACCCTTCGGGTGGAACCTGCCCAACTGGTTGCTGCGGCGCGAGATGGTGGCGCGTTTGGCCGAACTGCCCAACGTGGATTTCCGTCCCGGCACTGGCACGGTCAGCCTGTTCACTCGCACCAATGAGGCGCGCGTGGGCCTGAGCGACGGCAGCCGCATCCGATGCAAGCTAGTGGTCGCCGCAGACGGGCGCAGCTCCCCCATGCGCGAGGCGGCGGGGATCGGTGTCCACACCACCCGCTATGGCCAAAAGGCGCTGGCCTTTGCCGTCACGCATCCAGTCCCGCACGAAAATGTCTCGACCGAGATCCACCGCTCGGGCGGGCCGTTCACGCTAGTCCCCCTGCCCGACTGGCAGGGTCAGCCTTCGTCAGCGATTGTGTGGATGGAGCGTGGGCCGCGCGCAGCTGAATTACTGAACTCTGATCCCGACGCGTTCGAGGCGCTGATGACCGAGCGTTCGTGCGGATTGTTCGGGCAGTTGAAACTGGCTTCGCGCCGGACGATCTGGCCGATCATCAGCCAATCGGCCGAGCGTCTGTCGGGCGAACGCATCGCCCTGATGGCCGAGGCCGCCCATGTGGTGCCACCCATCGGCGCGCAAGGATTGAACATGTCACTGGGTGATCTGCGCAGCCTGTTGGATCTCGCGACAGCCCGCCCCGAGGGGCTGGGCGACGCGCAGATGCTGGACGCCTATCACAAGTCCCGCCACGCCGAGATAGAGATGCGTGTTAAAGGCATCGATCTACTTAACCGCGCCTCGATGATCGAGGCACGACCGCTGCGTGATGCGCGGGCGATGGGGTTGAATGCGCTTTATTCCCTGCCGCCGGTGCGCAAGACGCTTATGCAGATGGGCCTGGGTGTGCGCTGATCAGCACCTAGATCACCTGATCCAGCACCCGCTTCAAACGCGCGATCGTGCCATCCACATCATAGAGCTTGTCCAGCCCGAACAAGCCCAGACGGAAAGTACTGAACCCCTCGGGCTCATCACACTGCAGGGGCACGCCCGCCGCAATCTGCATCCCCAAAGCCGCAAATTTCTTGCCGTTCTGCACTTCGGCATCGTCAGTGTAGCTGACAACAACGCCCGGCGCTCCGAACCCATCAACCGCGACCGAGACAATGCCCTTGTCCTTCAGCATCGCCCGAACACCATTTCCTAGTGCCCACTGAGCCTCGCGCAGTTTTTCAAACCCATAGTCGCGGGTCTCGACCATCGTGTCGCGGAATTCCTTCAGCGCATCGGTGGGCATGGTGGCGTGATAGGCGTGCCCGCCCGCCTCATACGCTTGCATGATCTGCCGCCATTTCTTGAGGTCCACGGCAAAACTGTCAGAACTTGTTTCCTCCAGTCGCGCCTCGGCGCGCTCTGACAGCATAACCAGACCGGCACAGGGCGACGCGCTCCATCCTTTTTGCGGAGCCGAGATCAATACATCCACGCCCGTCGCTTTCATATCGACCCAAGCACACCCAGAAGCGATGCAATCAAGCACCATCAAAGCACCGACCTCATGCGCCGCCTCAGCCATGGCCTTCACATAATCGTCCGGCAGAATAACCCCCGCCGAGGTTTCCACATGCGGGGCAAAAACCACATCCGGGCGTTGATCACGAATGGTCGCCACAACCTCGTCTATCGGTGCAGGTGCGAAAGGGGATGGGCTGGAATTCCCGGTTTGCCGCGCCTTGAGCACGGTGGCCGAAGCCGTCAACCCTCCGGCCTCGATGATCTGGCTCCAGCGATACGAGAACCAGCCGTTACGTACGACGACCACATTGGCGTTGCGGGCAAACTGCCGCGCGACAGCCTCCATCCCATAGGTGCCGCCGCCGGGTATGACAGCCACACCATCTGCATTGTAGACGTTCCTCAGCATGTCAGAAATATCCAGCATGACCCGTTGAAACTTAGCCGACATATGGTTCAGCGAACGATCGGTGAATACCACTGAAAACTCTTCAAACCCATCTGGGTCAACTGTGTCCAAAAGCGCTGCCATGAGTGTTCCTTTCAAATAAACCAGCTGACCAACCAGTTGGGCCAGTTCGGATCAGCGGCAATGTAACCTTCAAAATTGACCCAAGGGAACCCAGTAACTTCAACAAAAAATTTACTTTTTTGGGTGGCAATAGATCAATAAATGACGCCAATTAGTGTCACCAGCTCTTTACACTCATACGTGTTTCTGACCAGATACATTCACTTTACGGAAGAAAGGTATTTCCTAACGTGACGGCGCCTAAGCGGATCAGTTTTCAAGTTGTTCGGGACGAGGTGAAGCGGAGGATAGAAACCCGCATCTGGCCGCAGGGAGCGTTGCTGCCCACCGAAACGCAGCTTGCCGAGGAATTCAACTGCGCGCGCGCGACCGTCAACCGCGCGTTGCGAGAACTGGCCGATCAAGGCTTTGTAGAGCGCAAGCGCAAAAGCGGAACGCGGGTTAAGAAAGAACCCAGCAAACATGCCAAACTGGAGTTTTCACTAGCCCGCCAAACGGTCGAAAGACAAAACTCCACTTACAGGTATTCGCTGGTAGAACGAAACGTGGTCGATAGCCCGGGTTGGCTGGCATCGCAAATGAGCGTGGCTCACGATGCACGCGTTCTGCACGTGATCTGTATGCATTACGCCGACAACCGTCCCTTTCAGCTAGAGGAACGCTGGATCAATATCGCCGCGGTACCAGAGGTCGAGTTTGCAGACCTGAATGAGCATGGCCCGCATGAATGGCTGTTGAAGGCCGCCCCGTTTACCGAGGCCGAGGTCGCCTTTTGCGCCGTCTCGGCGGATGGTCGCCTTGCCGAATTCATGGGGACCACGACCGGGGCGTCAATGATACAGCTTGAGCGTACGACATGGCGAGATGGTCAACCGATGACTTTTGCGCGCATGACGCATCATCCCGGCTATTGCATCCGTACCAAATACTGATCAGCCAATCGGACCCGGCAACCTTTCTTCGCTGAGCAGAACGTTGGCCTCGACATCCCCGGCGCCCGGCAGAGTCATGATACGGCGACGCAGCACGCGTTCGAAATCGGCAAGATCGCGCGCGACAACTCGAAGGCGATAGTCGTAAAGCCCCAGCACATGCTCGACCGTTTGCACTTCGGGGATGGCGCTGACGGCACGTTCGAAGTCTTCCAAGCTGATTTGCCCTTTCCGAGCCAGCTTTACCCCAAGAAAAACCGTAACCCCGAACCCAAGGGCTTCGGCGTTCAGGCGTAGCCGACGCCCCTTGATCACACCGGCCTGCTCCAGTCGTCTAATGCGGCGCCACGTCGCTGGCTGAGACAGGCCCAGCTTTCGCCCCAGGGCTCCGGCGCTCTGACCGGCATCCTGCACCAGTGCCCGCAGGATTTTGCGGTCAAGTTCGTCCAGTTCAATCATACCGGCAACACCAGATCACTTTTGACGCGCGCTATATGCATCAGCGCTTCAATATCCGCGATATGCGGCAGCGTCAGAATCTGTTCCCGATAGACCTGCTGGTAATGCGACATGTCCCGCGCCAGAACCGAGAGCCGTACATCAACGCGCCCCAGAAAGGTCTGTATCTCGATGACCTCTGCCACACCTCGAGCTGCCGCAGTGAATTCATCAAAGGCGCGGGATTGCGTCTTGTCCAGAGTAACCCGCAAAGACACTTCAACTGCATATCCAAGCGCGGCCCAGTCGATCACGGCCTCTTGCCCTTGAATTATCCCGGCCTCGTGCATTTTTTCCAGACGTCGCCAGCAGAGGCTGGCGCTGATCCGGCTTCGCTCGGCCAATTCCGAAGTCGCCAGACTGGGGTCCGCCTGCAAATGACGCAGAAGACGCCGGTCAATATCGTCGAGCATGATTTTTTCCATTATCTGACTGAATACGAATAAATTCTCATCTGAGTGTGAGAATTTCAAGAAAAATGCCATCGCATTCCCCATCGCAAGCCAGTAGAACCATCCGCAATCGAAAACAGAAAGGACCGGCGACATGCGCGTCTATTACGATCGCGATTGCGACATCAACCTGATCAAAGACAAGAAAGTGGCAATCCTGGGCTATGGCTCGCAGGGCCACGCCCACGCGCTGAACCTGCGCGACTCGGGTGCGAAGAACCTTGTTGTGGCGCTGCGCGAAGGCTCGGCCTCGGCCAAGAAAGCCGAAGCCGAAGGTCTTACCGTGATGGGTATCGCCGAAGCCGCCGCCTGGTGTGACCTGATCATGTTCACCATGCCCGATGAACTGCAGGCCGAAACCTACAAGAAATACGTGCATGACAACATCAAGCCCGGCGCGGCCATCGCGTTCGCCCACGGCCTGAACGTCCACTTTGGACTGATTGAGCCGAAAGAAGGCGTCGACGTCATTATGATGGCCCCCAAAGGGCCCGGCCACACCGTGCGCGGCGAATACGTCAAAGGCGGCGGCGTGCCCTGTCTGGTAGCCGTCGACAAAGACGAAACCGGCAAGGCCCTGGAAATCGGTCTGTCCTATTGCTCGGCCATCGGCGGCGGTCGCTCGGGCATCATCGAGACCAACTTCCGCGAAGAATGCGAAACCGACCTGTTCGGTGAGCAGGCCGTTCTGTGCGGTGGTCTGGTCGAACTGATCCGCTGCGGCTTTGAAACTCTGGTCGAAGCCGGTTACGCGCCCGAGATGGCCTATTTCGAGTGTCTGCACGAAGTGAAGTTGATCGTGGACCTGATCTATGAAGGCGGCATCGCGAACATGGATTACTCGATCTCGAACACGGCTGAGTACGGCCAGTACGTCACCGGCCCGCGCATCCTGAAATACGACGAGACCAAAGCGCGTATGAAAGAAGTTCTGAACGACATCCAACAGGGTAAATTCGTTCGCGACTTCATGCTGGAAAACGCCGTAGGCCAGCCGACCATCAAAGCGTCGCGCCGCGCCAATGACGAGCATATGATCGAGGAAACCGGTGCAAAACTGCGCGCTATGATGCCCTGGATCTCGGCCGGCAAAATGGTCGACAAAGAAAAGAACTGATCCCCACGGGATCACGCGAAAGGGCGGCCTTCGGGTCGCCTTTTTTGTCCCAATCGGAGGCCGCGCATGGTCGATCAACCCACATCCCGCGACTGGAGCGGCGTCATCGCACTTGGCCTGATATGGGGTGGCACCTTCATGGTCGTGTCTATGGCGTTGGAAGGGTACGGCCCCGTCACGGTTGCAACCGCGCGAACCACTTTGGGGGCAGTCACTTTGTTGGCAATGATGGCTTTGACCGGTCGCAAACTGCCTGCGGGCGATGCCAGGCTGTGGTTCTTTATTGCGATCATCGGCCTGTTATCGACCGCGTTGCCCTTTCTGCTGCTGAGTTGGGGGCAGCAATATGTACCTTCGGCCTTTGCTGGGCTGTCGATGGCAGCGATCCCGCTAATGGTATTGCCACTGGCGCATTTCTTCTCGGACGAGCCGTTAAATCTGCGCAGATTTCTGGGCGTATCGCTGGGTTTTTCCGGGGCTTTGGTGCTGATCGGCCCAGGTCTGGCGCAGATCGGACAAGGGGCTGAACCCCTAGCGCAACTGGCCTGTATCGGGGCAGCACTCTGCTATTCCTGCGCGTCGATCTTCACCCGACGTTGTCCACCGATTGATCCGGTCGCGTTGGCGGCGTTGTCGCTGATGGTCGGGGCGGTTTTATTGTTGCCCGTCATGCTACTGACCGAGGGCGTCCCGCAATGGCAGGGCACGCGCCCTGGCCTGGCAATCATCGCACTTGGTCTGCTACCCACCGCCTTTGCCACCCTTTTACGCGTGTCCATCATCCGCAGCGCGGGGTCAGTGTTCCTGACGCTGGTCAACTATCAGGTGCCCATTTGGTCGATGGTCTTTGGTGCGTGGATTCTGTCCGAGGCGTTGCCACTGAGATTCTTCATAGCGCTGGCCATGATCCTCACCGGGTTGGCCATCAGCCAATGGTTCAGCCTGCGCCGGATGCTGATCGGGCGTTAACCAGCCACAGCCTCGACCTCGGCCACGATGCCGTCGACGACCTGCGCCAGAAGCGCGTCATCCTCGCACTCGGCCATCACACGGATCAAGGGTTCCGTCCCCGATTTACGGATCAGCAAACGGCCCTGTCCGTTGAGCCGCGCCTCGGCATCAGCAATGGCAGCCTGCACGCTGGCGACTTCCAGCGGAGTTTGACCTTCACCATAGCGCACATTCTTCAGCAGCTGCGGAACCGTCTCGAACTGTACGGCCAATTCCGAAGCTTTACGGCCCGAATGCACCATCTCGGCCAGGAAATGCAGCCCGGCCATCAGCCCGTCGCCCGTGGTGGCATAGTCGCTCATGACGATGTGGCCCGATTGTTCTCCGCCCAAGTTGAAGCCGCCTTCACGCATCCTCTCAACAACATAGCGGTCGCCGACCGCCGTTCGTTCAAGACGCAGACCCAACGCGGTCAAGTGCCGTTCCAGCCCCAGATTCGACATAACCGTCGCAACCAGCGCTCCGCCCTGCAAGCGTCCCGCCTTTGACCAACTGCCAGCAAGCAGCGCCATCAACTGGTCGCCGTCAGCCACCTTGCCATGTTCGTCAACCATCACCACACGGTCCGCGTCGCCGTCCAGGCAGATGCCGACATCCGCGCCATGGGCCACCACAGTCTCGGCCGCCAACTGGGGTTTGGTCGAGCCGCAATTCAAGTTGATGTTCTTTCCGTTTGGCGCAATCCCCACAGGGATGACGTCCGCCCCCAATTCCCACAACACTTCCGGGGCTGTTCGGTGTGCCGCACCATTGGCGCAATCGACCACCACTTTGAGGCCGTCCAGCCGCAGATCGCGGGACAGAGAGGACTTTACTCGCTCGCCATATCGAAAGCGGGCATCATCAACGCGTCGCGCACGGCCAATGTTCTGGGCTTGAGCGGGTTTGACACCTTCTTCAATCAGACGCTCGATCTCAATCTCGGCCTGATCCGATAGCTTGAACCCATCGGGGCCAAAAAACTTGATCCCGTTGTCTTCGGCCGGGTTGTGGCTG
Organism: Ruegeria sp. YTSC325; assembly: GCF_059609525.1. NCBI lineage: Bacteria > Pseudomonadati > Pseudomonadota > Alphaproteobacteria > Rhodobacterales > Roseobacteraceae > Ruegeria > Ruegeria sp. YTSC325. The sequence goes on along the minus strand of NZ_JBXWLY010000002.1, from coordinate 265,119 downwards.
GCCGAGATCATCACGCCTAGATCCGCCCGCATCGACCGGGTCATCAACCCGACCGCAGGGGTCGGAACCGGCCCCAGTAGCAAAACGTTCATACCGGTCGAAGTCAGCCCCGCCGTTAGCGCGTTTTCCAGCATATAGCCTGACAGACGCGTGTCCTTGCCGATCACGACGCGATGTGCGCCAGACTGGTCACGACGGAAATACCGACCTACGGCTGCGCCAATGCGCAGGGCCATTTCGGCCGTGATCGGATGAGTATTGGCAGTGCCCCGCACCCCATCGGTTCCGAACAGCTTGCGCATTGATATGTCTCCGTCGTTTCTTGCCTGCGACCGGATTACCGGACGGCAGCCCACAGACGCAAGGCCTGAGCGGTCTCAGCCACGTCGTGAACCCGCAGGATCTGCACCCCTTGTGCCAGACCGGCCAACCCGACTGCAATCGAACCCGGCGCACGGGCGTCCTTGCGCGTCTCTTTGCCGATCTGTCCGATGAACCCCTTGCGCGATACGCCCAGTAGTATCGGACAGCCCAACCCGTGAAACAGGCTGAGATTGCGCAGCAGCGTCAGGTTATGGGCCTCAGTCTTACCAAAACCAATGCCGGGATCGACGATGATTTGGTCTCGACGCAGCCCGAGGACTTCGAGGTTCTGTACCTGCTGGCCCAAAAAATCATACACGTCCAGCAGCACGTCATCATAGCGTGGTTCATCCTGCATCGTGGCGGGATCGCCCTGCATATGCATGACACAGACCGGCGCGCCAACCCGCGCACAAAACGGGGCCAGATCTGGATCGAAGGTAAAGCCCGAGACATCGTTGATCAGCCCCGCGCCTGCCCGCCACGCCGCTTTGGCAACGCTCGCTTTGCGCGTGTCTATCGAGATCAGTGCCTGCGTTTGTTCTCGGATCGCTTGGATCAGAGGCTCCGTCCGGGCGATCTCTTCATCTTCCGGGACGAAAGCAGCCCCGGGCCGGGTAGATTCGCCACCAATATCCAGGATCGTCGCATCCTGCGCGACCATCTGTTCGGCCGCACGGCGTGCAGACTGGACTGAGTTATGCATCCCACCGTCCGAGAAACTGTCCGGAGTGGCATTGAGGATACCCATGATCTGAGCCCGATTCATGTCCAACCCCGCTATCGGCGCGCGAGGATGGGACAGAGGTTCCAGGATATCGTCGGGCATGTCATGTGCCGAAACAATAGAAGAGCATTCCGAGCGACTCAGCCGTTCCGCATGGGTAAACCAAAGCGCCTGCCCCGCCAAAGACACGGCGCCATCGGGACGCCGCGCGCCGTTCTGGACCAGCGGACGGTAATAGGTTGTCACAGTTGCGCCTGCTCCACAGAGATTGCTCGCAGTGGTGTTTCAGGATCGCCCGGCAACGCACCACCGATGACCATCATCTCGCTGGCTTCGAACGTCGCTGCAAACCAAGCCGCCAGCGCCACGGCGTCCGATGGCGCAGCCGAAGGGCCATCAACCGCGTCCAGAACGATCTTGGACGGTGCCCAGACGCAAATCTGCCCGTTTTTCATCGCCCAATCCAATTCCGTCCGCGTCGAGACGACGACGCAGCGGTGATCCCGTGCAGCCAGAACCCAGGCGTTTTGCTCGATCGCCAGCAAGTCAATCCGGCGTTGAGTCATCGCATGTCCCGTTTGCGGAACAGCCATGTCAGCTGCACCCACACACAGGATCAGCGGGCGCTGACGATTTTCCAACTGATCGATCCATCCAGTCAGGTTGCCCGACGCAATCGCCTCATTCGATAGAAAGACCAGACGGGGATGCGGGCGTTCTTCTTCGACCACATCATGGTGCACTGCGTCCTTACCGCGCACAATCTCGACACCCAGAGCACCGGGACCCCGATCCAGTTTTTCGATGCGAACAAAAGCCCTTACAGCCTGTGGCTCTAGCAAAATACGTTCTGCCACCCGGTCGGCCAGTGTTTCCAGAAGATTCAACCTTTCAGCAGCCAGTTCAAAGGCGATCGCCTCGGTCACACGATCGTAAGACAAGATGCGGTCAACATCATCGTCAATCGGGTCTGTCAGTGGCCGCACCTCAACCACAATGTTAAAACAAACCCGCTGCGTTGTGCCGCGTTCAGCCTGAAAGGCACCGATCTCGACCTCCACAATATGATCCCGCAACGAAATGCGATCCAAGGGACCTCGGGTCGCAGTAGCCTCGGAACGCTCCGAAGGATGCGCGAAGGCAAGGCGGATTTCAGAACTCATGGTTCGGACCTTTTCGGGCTTTGGGACTGATCTGCCCAAATTAGACGTTGCGGGCGCGTATAGCACCGCAACAAACGCCTTTCCAGCCATCGAATGCGTCGTCAGGTCACGCGGAACCAACTCATCATACCCGATGCGGCATGACCCAGCATGTGACAATGCAACAGCCAGCTGCCCGGATTGTCTGCAACCAGAACAACCTGGCGCGATTGCCCGCGCCCCAAAAGAACCGTATCGCGCCACGGACCAAGGCTGCCATCCGACAGAACGATGCGAAAATGATGACCGTGCATGTGCATCGCATGAGGAAAGGCGGTTTCGTTGGCAAACTCAATCCGATGCGTTTCGCCCAATCGCGCGTCCAAAAACGGATCCTTTGGGCGCTCGGCATACCCGTTCAGCGCCCAGAAACGACCCAGCTGCGCCAGTTCCTGTCCTGACAACTCGGTCTCGCCCAGTTTGGCTGAACTTAACCAACGCATCGCGCCGCCTTGCATCGACATCCGATGCAAAGGCGTATCCTCGACAGAGATTTCAGGCAGCGGATTGGGTGGTAGCGCCGCGATACCGGTTCGCACCGCCCGGCCTGGGCCAGATACATCAAAACGCACAAGGCCAAAGCCCCCGTCCCGCTCAAAACTCACAAGGCTGGCGGTCTCGGACGCGGAGGCACGCACGTCTACGATCATGTCTGCCCGTTGCGCCGGACCCAGTGGGAAACGATCGGTTATCTCCAGCGGAGTTTCCAGCGGCATACCGTCCAGCGCAACGATCCAACCGGTCAGCCCATCTATGCCCAGATCAAATATTCGGGCGTTGGATGCATTGATCAGGCGCAGGCGCAGACGCTCGGAAGCTCTGACTTTATACGAAGGGTCGAACTGACCGTTGACCGTAACGATATTGCCCAATCGTCCGGCATGGCTGAGATCATGCCCGTTGTCGAAATCATTGGTGATCTGGGCTGTTTCAGCGTCCAGCCGCCAGTCATCCAGCATCAGCGTCAGATCACGATCCACGTCGGGTTTATCGGATTCCTCGATGATCAGCGGGCCATAAAGTCCACGCGCCACCTGTTCGATTGTGCGGTTATGGGAATGATACCAATACGTCCCGGCGTCAGGCACGGCGAAATCGTAGTCGAACGTGGATCCGGGCTCGATGACGTCCTGCGTCAGGCCCGGCACACCGTCCATCGCATTGTCAATCCGGATGCCGTGCCAGTGAACCGACGTGGCCTGAGGCAAAGCATTCGAGAGCTGGCGCTGCACACGCCCACCCTGCGGCACACGGATTTCCGTGCCGGGTACAGTCCCGCCAAAGCTCCAAACCGGTGTTTCCGGAAACTCGGACGGCGCGATCTGCTGCACGGCTTCGCGTGCCACAAGTTGAGGATACGCGGCCAGACCCACTTTGGGAAACGCAGATAGCGCGGCAGACGCGCCCAGGAATTGTCGACGATTCAAAAACATTGCGGGCCTCCTGGCACGCAACATAGATCAAAAAACGCCCCGCGCCATTCAGCTTCCAGCGCGGGTGCGTCAGTTAGTTACTCGCCGTGCGATGTTTGTGCCGGTAGAAAATGTGCACGCCGATCCGTGCGGTTTCCGTATAGACACGCGCCCAAGAGGGCCGAACGGCTGTTGTGTGGTAGTGAGTGGCACCTTCGGTCAACGCAGGCACGTCACCGTCGATGGCCGCACGTGCGACTTTCGAAACACGTTCATAGGCTCTTTTCTCGCGGATTACTTCCTTGCGGCCATCACAGGTATAGGTGAACTGGCACTGGTATTTCTTACCTGTCCCCTGCTTGATCACTCCGCACAGCGTATCGGGAAAACGTCCGCTGTCGACTCGGTTCAGGATGACCTCGGCCACGGCAAACTGTCCGCGCACACTTTCGCCACGCGCCTCGAAGTACAGTGCTTCGGCCAGGCACTTGAAGTGCTCGTCCCCAGTGGCCTTGGGCTGTTGATCCAGCCAGTTCTTTGAGTAGGATATTTTTTGTGGTTCAGCCGCCTTTCGGGGCTTGAACAAATTCAGGTATTCGCGGAAGTTTTGACCGGGCAGTTCAGTCCGGGCCACAAGTTCACGCTTTGCAGTATCGGTGGCTTCCCTCTCAGCGACGGAAACACTTGGCAGCACGGTTGCTGCCATCGTGGCAACAGCCATTATGTAACGTAGCATTCAGATAACCTCGCATAGGCACATGATGCGCCAAACCCTCCCCCGGCGGGCGCGACGAGGCTCATACCGAATTGAATCGGAAACGTCCAGTTTTGTCGAAAAAAGCAAGTGGAAAATCGCCGTTACGTCAAAAATAACCCACGGCGAAGCTTGTTGTTTCCTACTATTCTTAGGGTTTCAGAAGGCTGTCAACCCCCAAGTCTGGACGAAATCGCCAGTTGAGCGGCAGCCAGCCGAGCCACAGGCACCCTGAAGGGAGAACATGAGACATAGTCGAATCCCAGATCTCGACAAACGGCGATTGATTCGGGGTTTCCACCGTGTTCACCGCACACAGACAAGGTCACGTTAGGTTGCGATTGCCGCCCCCTCTCGGCCCCGAGCTTGAGCAGTTCCCCAACACCGTCCGCATCCAATACATGGAACGGATCTTCGGCAAAGACACCTTGTCGGACATAGGCGGACATAAACCGCCCCGCGTCATCGCGCGACAGCCCGTAGGTCATCTGGGTCAGATCGTTGGTTCCGAAACTCAAGAACGAGGTCTGTGGCGCGATCTCATCTGCGCGCAGGCAGGCGCGCGGTGTTTCGACCATCACACCCAACCTGTATTCGAATTCCTGCCCGCGCTCGGCCGCAACCGAAGCCGCAACAGAGTCGATCCGCGATTTGACCAGCTCAACTTCGCGTTTCGCGGAAACCAGCGGGATCATCACCTCGGGCACGACAGGTTCGCCATTTTTGCTGGCTTCGATCGTCGCCTCAAAGATCGCGCGGGCCTGCATGTCATAAATCTCGGGCACAGTGACACCCAAGCGGACACCGCGCAGCCCCAACATGGGGTTGTATTCCGTCATCGCCGTCACGCGACGTTCAACATCCGAGACCGGGAGGTCCAGCGCTTCGGCCAATTCGCGTTGACCGCCGCGTGTGGTGGGCAGGAATTCATGCAAAGGCGGGTCGAACAGGCGGATACAGACGGGCTGCCCTTCCATAATCCGGAACAGTTCGACAAAATCCTCGCGCTGCATCGGCAATAGACGTTCCAGAACCGCCTCGCGACCCGATGAGGTTTGCGCAAAGATCATCTCGCGCATGACAATCAGGCGGCCGGGATCAAAGAACATATGCTCGGTCCGGCACAGCCCAATGCCCTGCGCCAAAAAGTTCCGCGCCGTCTGCGCGTCGGCAGGCGTATCGGCGTTCGCGCGAATGGCAATGTCGCGCTCAGCGTCGGCCCAGGCCATAAGTGTCTGAAAACAATCATCCAACGCCGCTTCCAGCATCGCAGGTTTCCCAGCAAGGACTTGCCCTGAACTGCCATCGATAGTCAGTGTGTCTCCGGTTTTAAACACACGTCCGTCAGGTGCAGTCAACATCCGTTTCTTGGTTTGAAAACGCATCTCGGACGCACCGACAATACAAGGCAGACCGAGACCCCGACCAATAACGGCCGCGTGACTGGTCATCCCGCCTTTTTCAGTCAGAACCGCGACGGCCGCGTGCATCCCGCGCACATCCTCGGGCGCGGTTTCACGTCGCACCAGGATACACGGCTCTCCACGAGCAGCGCTGGCCTGCGCTTCGGCGGCGGTAAACACCATTTTGCCAGTCGCGGCGCCGGGGCTGGCGGCGATTCCGGTCGTCAGAACATCTCGCTTCGCCTCGGGGTGGACCTGACGGTGCAGTAATTCGTTCAGCGAATGCGGATCAACCCGCATCACCGCCTCTTGCGGTGGAATGATACCGTCTTCGGCTAGTCGCACTGCAATCCGCATCGCGGCCCGCGCGCTGCGTTGCACGCGAACACCGTCCAAAATGTGGACATGGCCGTTTTCGATCACGAATTCGACCTGCATTTCCTCGCGCAGCTTGATCCGCATCAGCGCGGCATGCGCCTTGAGTTCCGCAAAGGCTTCGGGCGCCACTTCCTCGAGCGACTTGCCGCGCGGATCCTTTTCCAGATAGAGCGCAGCAACACCCTCGCCCAACGCATCACGGCCCTGGCTCTGGCTCAGGTATCGCCCGGTCAACTGAGGCATCCCAGTCGTAGGTTCCACCAATTGCAAAACACCCGAGCCGCACTCACCCTGACCGACACCCGGGATCATCTCCTGAATGACGAGGCCCAATCCGGCATCCACAGGCGCACCTTTAGCCTGTCGCAGAAGGCGTGCCGAAGTCCCATCCCATGCTCGTGCCATCGACCGTAAAACGGCGACAAGTTGCTCGCCGCGATCCTGCGGAAAGGTTTCGTCCGTTTCATCTTCGTAGGCACGCAGCGATTGTTGCAGACCTTCGCGCCCATCGGCGTCGATATCATCGAACACGTCTGCATCCAACCGCGCGACGTGAACCGCGTAGCTTTGCACGAAACGCAGATACAGGGCGGCCGCAGCCTCGACGCCCATCGAATCCGACAGGTCCACATATCGCGCATCATTCATTCCGATATTCAGGATCGCACCTGGACCGCCCCAATCAGGGTCCTCGGAGCTGGGTCGCACGCACAACAGTGTCGATTGGTCGAACTGCTCAAGAATAGCGTCGATATCAGGGACCTGTCCCTTGGCAATTGCCTGAACAGCATCAAAGGATAACGCCACTGTGCGCGGCACCGGTAATTCCAGACGGACAAGCCGTTGTAGACATTTCGCGCGGCCACCATGCGACGCCGTGGTGACAGGCGCGGTGGATGTGATCAGCGTGGTATGCGGGTTATTCTGCACTGCGGCACCTTTTGGTTTGACCGCAGCATAAGCCCCTGCACCAATGGCGCAAGGGCCATCTGGCTTAGCCTTCGATCTTGCTGAGGTCCGCCACGCGCGCGCAAACCTGACGGATCTGGCTGAGCAGGTTCAGACGGTTGCGCCGCAGGATGTCATTGTCGGTATTGACCTGAACATCTTCGAAGAACGCATCCACCGGACCGCGCAGTGCGGCCATGGCGGTCATTGCAGCGGGGAAATCCTCGGCCTTCTGCGCGGCTTCGATCTGGCCCTGCGCGTTTTCCAGCGCCGCAAACAGCGCCTTTTCGCTGTCGGTCTCGGCAAACTTCACATCCGCACCGTAGGAATATTCGACCCCATCTTTTTCCTCGGCCTGAGTCAGAATGTTGTTGGCGCGCTTGAAGCCCTGAACAAGATTCTCACCATCCTCGGTCGCGATCACTGCGTTCAGAGCACGAGCGCGTTTGACCAAAAGGTTGAGGTCATCATTGCCGTCCATCGCGATACAGGCGTCGATGATGTCGTGGCGGATGCCTTCATCACGCAGGAACACCTTAAGGCGGTCGTGGAAGAAGGACAGCAGGTCCGCCGGGGCGTTGGTGACAATCGCAGTCGCGGCTTCGACCTGATGCGCGAGCCCGTGAACCTCTTGCGCGGCGGCCTCGGCATCCTCGGCCTTGGCTTGTTTCGCCTTGGCTTCCAGCAGGGCTGCCTGCCATTCGGGCAGTTTCAGCAGGCTTCCCAATGCTGATGCGAAGGTGTCATTCAGCGAAAGGCGCAGATTGTTGGTGAGGATCAACCGGATCACCCCAAGCGCCGCACGGCGCAGCGCAAACGGGTCTTTCGAGCCAGTGGGCTTTTCGTCAATCGCCCAGAATCCGGTCAGCGTGTCCAGCTTGTCGGCCAGCGCCACAGCCACGGAAACCGGCGCGGTCGGCACATCATCCGACGGGCCAAGCGGCGAGTAATGTTCCTCACTTGCCTGCCCCACTTCCGCAGGCAGTTCGGCTGAATCGGCATAATAGCGGCCCATCAGGCCCTGCAATTCGGGGAATTCGAACACCATCTCGGATGACAGGTCCGCCTTGCACCCTTGCGCCGCCATCATCGCCAAGGCTGGCGTTGCACCGGTCGCAGAGGCCAGTTCATGCGCCAGCGCGGCGATGCGCAGAACCCGCTCGCCCTGCGAGCCCAGTTCTGCGTGGAAGGTCACCGAGTTCAGTTTCTCGACCCACGGCTCGAACCCGTCGGATTTGACAATGCGCAGGTCGTTCTCCCAGAAGAACTTCGCATCCGCCAGCCGGGCGGACAGCACCTTTTGGTTCCCCGCCAGGATGGTCGCGCCATTGTCGGCGGTCTCGCGGTTGGCGACGGTTATGAATTGTTCGATCCGACCGGTCTTGGGGTTCTTCACCGAAAAGAACTTCTGATGCTCTTTCATCGAGGTTTGAAGCACCTCGGGCGGCAGGTCCAGGAATTCGTCGTCGATCTTGCCCATTAGCACCACTGGCCATTCGACCAGACCCGCAACCTCGGCCAGCAGGCCCTTGTCCTCGACAACTTCCAGACCGGCGGCAAAGGCCATGTTCTGTGCGTCGTTCCAGATATGTTCGGCCCGATCCGCGGGGTTTAGTTCCACAAAGGCGCGTTTCAGTTTGGCAGCGTAGTCTTCGAAGGACGTGGCCGAGAACCGATCCGGGGCCATGAAACGGTGCCCCCCCGTGGTATCCCCGGATTTGATCCCCTCGACCTCAAGCGGTACGACCTGCGCGCCCGTCTCATCCGACAGGATGCACAGGATTGAATGCAAAGGGCGAACCCAGCGCAACGGACCGCTGCCCCAACGCATCGACTTGGGCCAGGGGAAGTTACGGATGGTGGCCTCCAGCACGTCGGCCACGATCTCGGTCGCTGGACGGCCCGCTTTTTCGATGGTGGCGAAATAAACCGCGCCTTTTGGCGTTTCGCGCTCTTCCAACTGATCGCGCGTCAGTCCCGCACCGCGCAGGAAGCCCTCGATCGCTTTGTCGGGCGCGCCGACCTTGGGGCCCTTGCGTTCTTCTCGGATGGTGGGGCTTTCCGCCAGCAGGCCCTCGATCGCCAGCGTCAGGCGGCGCGGCGTGGTTAGAGCGGCAGCCCCGGCATAGGTCAGACCGGCCTCGACCAAACCATCGGTGATCCGCTTTTTCAGATCTTCGCCGGCACGGGTTTGCATGCGGGCGGGGATTTCCTCGGAAAACAGTTCGATCAGCAGGTCGGGCATGGTCGGTCCTTAGAAGTTCACGATCGTCTGGATGACGATGGCATTGGCAATATCCACAAAGAAGGCGGATACAAGGGGCAACACGATAAAGGCAATAGGCGAAGGGCCATATCGCTTGGTGACAGCGGTCATATTCGCGATAGCTGTGGGGGTTGCACCCAGGGCAAACCCGCCGAACCCGGCGGCCAGAACAGCGGCCCGGTAGTTGCCACCCATGACCGGAAACAGCACCCAGATCACAAACACAACGGCCAGCAGCGTCTGCGCCGTCATGATCACCACAATCGCAAGCCCCAGCTCAGCGATCGTCCATAACTGCAGGCTCATCAATGACATTGCCAGAAACGCACCCAGCGAGAATTCCGAAAGCAAAGCAAGCGAAGGCGTACGCGCAACAGGATTCGCGTTTGGAAACAGCGCCGAGCGTAAGTTGGCAATGACGATACCCATGATCAGACAGGGGACGAACAAAGGCAGCTTGAGCCCCGCCGCACTGATCGCCTGGTGCAGGAAGTACCCCGCAACGATCGCGATGTTCAGATACAGCATCACCCGCATGATGGTCAGGTGGTCCACCTTTGCCTCTGCCTCGGTGGGTTTGTCGGGCAAACCGACCGTATGTTCTTCGTCGGGACGTTCTGGTGTCAGGTTCTTGCCCTCGACCAGAAATCGCGCGATCGGACCGCCGACCAAAGCTGCCAGAACAAGACCCAGAGTAGCCACAGCAACACCCAGTTCAGTTGCACCTTCCAAACCGGTCACTGCGCCAACCTCGGGTGCCCAGGCGATGGCAGTACCATGCCCGCCAATCAATGCCGCCGACCCGAACAAGACCCCGGCCTGTACCGGATAGCCGAAGATCGCTGCGCCAACCGCGCCGATTCCGTTTTGCAGAACTATTGTGATCAGCGTCAGGATCAAAAGCAAAAACAGCGGCTTACCGCCAGCAACCAAATCAGAAAGTCTGGCGTTCAGCCCAATTCCGGCAAAGAATACAACCAACAGGAAATCGCGCGCAGCCAGTCCGAACGACATCTCGATGCCGAAGACCAGATACAGCGCCAACAGAAAGACCGAGGCCAGCAACCCTCCGGTCACGGGCTCGGGGATGTTGAACTGCCGCAGCACCTCCACACGGGCGTTGATCTCGGCCCCGATCAGATAAACGGCAAACCCCATCGTAGCTGTCAGAAAGTCGGGAACTTGCAACATCTGCTGGATCATTGCTTCACTCCTGCGGGCGCGGCGGGCATTCCTCGCCTACGACCGTTCCGTCATAGGCTTTTTCACCGCAATTGTTCAGCGCGTGCCAAACATAGCCCTTGCCGTCCTGTGAGACTGCAACGATACGATCGACGCCATAGTGAATGTTCTTTTGCCCCATGAATGCCTGTGCCTGCCCGGTCTTCAACGCATCCGCGATGGCAACGGCATTGTAGCAGTCGAACCATCCTGGCGCGGTCAACGGTTCGGCATTGTCCAACGCCACGAAGCCTGACAACTGGTCCAAGCTCAGATCGGTTTCAAAACACGCTCGATACCGGATCGGAGAGCTATCGGCATCAATTGCCTGAAACGCAGAATAGGTGATCGGTTTTGGCTGATCGGTCTCAACGACCACCAGATTGACATCCCGCCCCGGCTGCGGTTCGACCGTGTAGTAAAACCCATAGACCTGAAGATAATACATTCCCACACCGGCCAAAACAGCCGAGCCAAGCAACAGAAGAGCAAGCAGTTTTCCGGTCATTGTTTACGCAACCCCTTTCAAATGCGCGGGAAATCGGACAGGGTCCGGCACGTAACAGGTTGATACGAGGCTTATCGAATGGACTCCACCCTTACCGTCGGATTCTTCGGCGCTTTGTTCGCGATCATGAACCCGATCACCAACCTGCCCGTTTTCCTCAGCGTGACCGAAGGGTTGTCCCCCGCCGATCAGCGTAAGGTGGCCGCGAAAGTGACGGTCTACTGCCTGATCCTTGGTGGCGCCTTTGCAGCCATCGGCAATCAGGCGTTGGGGTTGTTTGGCATTTCGGTCGATGACCTGCGTGTCGCGGGTGGGCTGGTCGTTCTGATGATCGGCCTCAACATGCTGAACGGCAATCAAAGCACGACCCATCATGGGACCGAGGATGAAAAACAGTCCTACCCCGAACCCGACACCGTTGCGTTCTACCCCTTGGCCTTCCCGATTCTGGTCGGGCCAGGCACGATCACGACACTGATCCTCTATGCTCATCACATCACCAAACCAGTGGATGCGATGCTTTATGCAGGCGTATTTTTTGTTGTCCTGCTGTTGCTGTTCGTTACCTTCTGGAACGCATCGGCGCTGGCCAAACGCTTGTCCGCAAACGCGCGCGTTATTATGAGCCGCTTCATGGGCATGATCCTGTCGGCCATCGCCATCAGCATGATCGCCGATGGCCTCAAGGTTTTGCTGCCCGGATTGGCGTGATCTGGCCATCAAGCCTCGTACCCGGCAGCCTCGGTCATGACAAACGCATCGGCGCATTGCTTGGCCAACGCCCGCACCCGCCCGATATAGGCCTGCCGTTCGGTGACCGAAATCACCCCACGCGCGTCCAACAGGTTGAAGATATGGCTGGCCTTGATGCACTGATCATAAGCCGGATGCGCCATCACGATGCGCTTGCCCGTCTTTGGATCATCATGCTCTTGCGCCAGAATAGTGGCGCATTCTGCCTCGGCCTCTTCAAAGTGGCGCAGCAGGACCTCGGTGTTGGCCACGTCAAAATTCCAGCGGGCGTATTCTTCCTCGGTCTGTTTGAAGATATCGCCATATTTCAACGGGCTGGGCGATTGAGGGTCGTTGAAGGGCATGTCCATTACATGGTCGATGCCCAACACATACATTGCCAGACGCTCCAACCCATAGGTCAGCTCACCCGAGACAGGCGCGCAATCGTGGCCGCCGACCTGTTGGAAATAGGTGAACTGGCTGACTTCCATACCGTCGCACCAAACCTCCCAGCCCAGACCCCAGGCCCCAAGGGTGGGACTTTCCCAGTCATCCTCGACAAAACGGATGTCGTGCAGCTCCATGTCGATACCGATCGCCTCAAGCGAACCCAGATACAGCTCTTGCAGGTCCGGTGGGCTAGGTTTGATCAACACCTGATACTGATAGTAGTGCTGCAATCGATTGGGGTTCTCTCCATATCGCCCGTCGGTCGGGCGGCGCGAAGGTTGAACGTAGGCCGCTGCCCAAGCTTTGGACCCCAAGGCGCGCAATGTGGTCGCCGGATGGAAGGTGCCGGCACCGACCTCCATATCGTAGGGCTGCAGGATCGCGCAGCCTTTCGAGGCCCAATAGGTCTGAAGCCGCAGAATAATCTCTTGAAAAGAACGAGGTGTACTGGACTGGTCGGTCATGACATTCCCTTTGGACGCTTGGGCGCCGGTTCCGGTGGGTTTTTCCTTTCCTATGCAAGGGGCCGGGGGGCGTCAACGGCACAAGTGGTCTCGCCTGTCACTGAGCGGCCACACTGTAAATTCCCCGTATTCGGGGCATGGCAATCCACACCCCTGATCGCGTAGTCTGCGGCGCAGAAAAACACTGCGGACATGGGCAGACAATGACACGCATATTTACGGCAATTCTGTTTCTAATTCTCTTCGGCCTTCGCGCCTCATACGCGCAACAAGACACTGGGGTCTGGGTTCAGGTTGAAGCCCGCCCGACTTTGGCCGCAGCACAAGAGCGCGCGCGGGCGTACGCAGAAGTATTACCTGATGTGAACGGCTTTCGCTTGAACTCTGGATGGTATGCGATTGTTATTGGTCCTTATTTACGCGGCGATGCCGAGCAGGTTCTGAGTGTTTACCGCTCCGAAGGGCAAATCCCCGCGGACAGTTACATCACGTTCTCCAACGTTCTGGGGAAGCAGTTCTGGCCCACCGATGCGGCCCTGTCAGAACCGGAAACTGTAGCGCCACCAGTCGAACAACAGCCCGATCAGCCCGTGGCCGGGCTGACGCCGCAAGCCTCGGACGAAACACGGTCACAGGCATTGCAATCAGAGCGCCGTCTGACGGCTCAGGAACGCAGGAATCTGCAGACCGCTTTGCAGGCCGCCGGTTTCTACAACGCAACAATCGACGGCGCATTCGGGCAAGGCACCCGGCGTTCGATGGCCGATTGGCAGCGTTTCAATGGTTTCGAGGCGACGGGCGTTCTAACCACGGCACAGCGCGCAGCCCTGATGGACGCCTATAACGCACCTTTGATCAACGTCGGGATGGCGCGCCATTCGGATATGAAGGCGGGGATTGATCTGGATCTGCCGTTGGGCGTGGTCTCGTTTGACCGCTACGAGGCGCCATTCGTGCATTTCACGAACAGTACCGATCTGGGCGCAAAGGCGCTGCTGATCAGCCAGACCGGCGACAAGAACACGCTGCGCGCTTTGTACGAAGTCATGCAGTCACTTGAGATCGTTCCTTTGGAAGGGCCGCGTCAACTAAGTGGCAATAGCTTTACCCTTGAAGGACGTGGAAACGATGTCGTTTCCTATACCGAGGCGCGTCTGGACAATGGGCAGATCAAGGGCTTCACGCTGGTTTGGCCTGATGGAGATGACGCCCGGCGGATGCGGGTACTGGCCGCGATGAAAGCCAGCTTTGCAACGAACAACGCCGTTCTCGACGCCGCGGCTGGCGCAGATTCTGAACAGCGGATCGATCTTGTGGCTGGCCTTCAGATACGCAAGCCTCGCCTGTCACGGTCCGGGTTCTTTGCCGACACCAATGGCACCGTACTTACTGTGGCCGAGGCGGCAGACAGCTGCGCCCGCGTGACGCTGGACGGAGATCAGGAACTTCAGGTCGCCTGGCGGGATTCCGACCTAGGTATCGCAGTTCTGCAACCGCGCAGCGCATTGGCCCCGCTGAGCGTTGCTGAATTCAGCGCAATCGCCCCCCGTATTCAGGCTGAAGTAGCAGTGTCTGGCTTTTCGTACCAAGGCGCATTGGGCGCGCCCACGCTGACTTTCGGCCAGATCGCCGATGTGCGCGGGCTGAACGGGGAAGAAGGCGTGAAGCGCCTAGCCCTCGCGGCTCAGCCCGGTGACGCCGGAGGCCCTGTATTCGACGGGAACGGTCAAGTGGTTGGTATGTTGTTGCCGACCCCATCCGACGGTCGCACCCTGCCCGCTTCGGTCAGTCTGGCGGCGACGGTATCCAGCCTGAACCAGATTTTGGACAAAGCAGGCGTATCCGGCGTATCCGGTCAACCGTCCTCTCAGATCACACCTAACGAGCTGAACCGTCGGGCAACCGGAATGACGGTGCTGGTCCACTGTTGGGACTGATCCCGCCTCAATCAATTCAACGCCGCCTTTAGGGGCGGCGTTTTTAGTTACAAAATATCTGGCGTGATCCGGATCAGCGTAGGGCCTTTCGCATCAAAAGCAGCGCGGACGGCAGCCTGCATGTCTTCAAGACTAACTGGCTCTGCGGACCGGGCACCGAAGGCTTCGGCCAGCTTGCAAAAGTCGGGGTTCCGCGCCACGACCGCATTCGGCGCGATCTGACTGCGGACCATGCTGTCTTCGATCTCTCTCAGCTTGCCATTGTCCCAAAGGATAATGGGAAGAGACAGGCCAAGTTCGACTGCAACGCCTAGCTCCATCATCGTGTATTGAAACCCGTAATCTCCTGCGAGTACCGCCGTAGGTTTGCCGCGCCGTGCCACAGCGCCTCCGATCCCCGCGGGAAGGGCATAGCCCAGCGTCCCAAACCCGGTGGGGTGGTGCCAGTGGTAAGGGAAGGTCATATCCCAGACCTCTTTGCCCACATAGGCAAGCTGGGTCATGTCCGAATAGATCATTGTCTCGGCCGGCATCGCCTCGCGCAGCGCGTCCAGCACGGGGACAATGCCGGGGCGTTCGGCGTCCACTTCGATCCGCCATTTCGCGCGGGCTTGGGCGACCTCGTCTTCGGTCCAGCCGGTTGCTGGTTTCACATGGTCGATTGCGGCCCAAAGTGCGTGAGCAAAACTTTCCCCGTCCACTTGCAACTTAACCGCCGCCCGTTGGCGGTCGGACAAGACAGCAGGGTCAAGGTCGACGCGCACTAGATTCCCAGAATGCCCCAGATCGTCGCGCCACAGATCGACCTCGCCCAGCTCGGCCCCAACCACGACAACCAGATCGGCCGATGCAATGACCTCGGCGCTGCTGGGTCGGGGCAGATAGGCACCAAAATCAAGCGCATAGTTCAACCCGGCCATGCCACGCCCCGCATAGGTGGTGAAACAGGCTGCCCCCAGTTGGGTCAGGATCTGCCGCCACAGGTTGGACCGCGTCCCGCCCCCAAGGATGAACAAGGGCCTGCGGGCGATATTCAGCATCGACATAACCGACGCGACGTCCGGCGGCGCGGCTTTGGTGCGCAGCCCCGGTTGGTTGGGAAACGGGGCCGGATCTGCTTCGGCCTCAAGCTGCTTGATCGGCACCTGAATATGCTTGGGACGCGGGCGCGCCAGTTCGAATTCCTCAAAGGCGCGCTCCACCAGCCCGTAGGCGGCTTGGGCCGAATTTGCCTGCACCGACCAATCCGCAACCGTATCGGCGGCCCCGCGCTGGTCCTTCATCTGATGCAACTGGCCCTTTGACGCCTCGGTCTCGTCCAGACATGAGGACAGAACCAGCATCGGAACAGAATCCGAATACCCCTGCCCCATCGGTGTCATGATGTTGCACAGGCCCGGCCCGGTTATCACATAGGCCACCCCCGGCTTGCCTGTTGCACGGGCATATCCGTCAGCCATAAAGCCCGCGCCTTGCTCGTGCCGGGCCAGAACATGGGTGATACCTGCTTCTTCGATCCCCCGATACATTTCCTGGTTGTGCACACCGGGAATGCCAAAAATCACATCCACACCGCGATCCCGAAGCATATGCGAGATTTGCGCGCCGAGGGGTCTTTTCATCAGCTTCTCCAGAATTGAACAGTGAACAGAGCGTAGACGGCCAGCAGCTCAAGCCGCCCAACCAACATCCCGATGGACAGCAGCCACTTGGCCGTATCGCTCAGCCCCGCGAAATTGCCCGCCGGGCCGATCTGATCGCCAAGCCCCGGCCCTACATTGGCTAACGCCGTCGCCGCGCCCGAGACAGAGGTGATAAAGTCCAGACCCGTCAGCGCCAAAGCCCAAGCCAGAACGCCCATCGACAGCACAAAGAACATGAAAAAGCTCATGACCGAGGTCAGAACATCGGTACTGATGGGGCGCCCATCATATAAAGGCATAAAGACCCCGTGCGGAGACCGGATCCGACGAATCTGAGTTTTGATGGATGCAAATAGCAACTGATAGCGGAAGACTTTGATCGAACAGGCTGTCGAACCCGCACACCCCCCGATCAGACCGATCAGAAAGAACACCATCACCGGAAAGCTGCCCCATGTCATGTAGTTGACGCTGGCGTATCCGGTTCCCGAGATAATGGAGGTGATGTTGAACAAGGACTCGCGAAATGCCTGTTCCCAATGATGCGGAAAGACCAAAAGCAGAAAGACCGTCATCACGGCGACCAGCACCAGAATGGTCGCTAGAAACGTGCGGATCTGGCTGTCTTTCCATAATGAGCTTGTATTGCCGTTCGCCAGCTGGACGTAGCGCACAAACGGCAGCGCTGCCAAAATCATGAATACCGATGCTGCATATTCGGTGGGCCCGGAAAACGTTGCAAAGGACGCATCATAGTTCGAGAACCCGCCAGTTGCGATCGTTGTCATCGAATGCACAACGGCGTCAAAAAAGCTCATTCCAAAACCGGCGTAGACCAAAACGCAGACAAAGGTCAGAAACACATAAATCAGTGATATCTGCCCAGCGATTTCCTGCGCGCGAGGCAGGATTTTCCCCATGGTCTCAAACCCTTCCGAGCGGAAAATCTGCATCCCGCCCACCCGGAGCTCGGGCAAAAACACCATAGCCACAACGATAATCCCGATGCCACCCAGCCATTGCAGGACGCCGCGCCACAAAAGCAATCCCTGCGGCAGAGCATCCAACCCCGTGATCAAGGTCGAGCCGGTGGTCGTCAGCCCCGACATCGCCTCAAAATAAGCATCGACGAAACGAAGCTCGGTCGCCCCAAACAAAAATGGGATGGCACCAAAGAACGGCAGCGCGACCCAAACCCCTGTTGTCAGCAAAAAGGTCTGACGGATCGTCAGACCTTCGCCCACACCGTTCGAGCAGCTCATCGCCAGAATAACGCCGGTCAGGACCGTAATGATCCCACTTTCAAGGAAAACATGCCATTCGTCGCGCCCTTCAATCAGGTCCGCGATCAAAGGCAGCACCATGGTCGCCCCAAGAATGGCGACCAACAGGCCAATCACATATCCAACCGGGCGTATATCCGTCATGAGGCGCAGCGTTGGCGCGCCTGCACGACTGTGTCAAGCGGATGACCCGATTTACTTATCGGATTTATTGCCAGCAGCCGGCATCGCAGGCGGCTTCGAAGGGGCACGAGGCCGGCGCGCAGCAGGCGCAGACGCCGGTTTCTCTGCAGCCGGTTTTGCGGCCACGGATTTAGGCGCCGCAGCTTTGGGGGCTACTTTGGTCGGAGTCGGCTTGGCTGACGCCGCTTTGGTCGGGGCCGTTTTGGGCGCCGGGGCTTTAACCGGAGTCGATTTGGCCGGCGCTGCTTTGGCTGTTGTTTTGGGCGCGGCCGGCTTGGATGCCGCAGCCGCAGGCTTGGTAGCCGCCGGTTTCGGTGCCGCTTTCGCTGTCGCAGGTTTTGGCGCAACAGATTTCGTCGCAGGTCTGGCGGCGGAAGGAGCCTTAGATGCAGCTGTTTTCGCAACCGCAGGCTTGACCGGTGTCTGAGCGGGTTTCACCGCCTTGGCGGGGGCCGGTTTTGAGACAACACGTTTCGGTGATTCGGTCGCTGTCTTCGCTGCGGGTTTGACCTTTGCAGCCGGTTTCGGCTTAGCAACCGGAGCTGTAGTTGCCTTGGAAGCTGGTGCTGTGGTCTTGGTCGCAGATTTCGGCGCAACAGGTGCGGGCACCGATGAAGACGCATGCAATGCTTGAACGGGAACGAAAGGCAGCTCCATCGCCGAGCACGCCAGAATGTGCATGATTTTCATCTGGTTGCTGACCGCATAGCCCGCCATCCGAATGGCGGCAGCCTGAAATTCCAGCGGCTGGGTAATCGGATTCATACGTAGTTACTCCTCTGAAAACGACGCAGCCTGCATGACGGGAAGAAGCCAGAGACGCCGCGATGTTTCGGGCACCCTTCAGTGTCGCTCTGATTCAGGCGTTGCACGTGTCGGCTTCCTTCAGAAGTGACCTTTGCCGCAATCAAACGGCGCAGTCACGGCTGCATTCGGCCTCAGTCTACTTGAAAGGCCGTGCGCTTGCAGCATTTTTTGCTGCGCTGCGGCAAAAACGTGCCGTAAGTTTGAAGTTGAGACTTTTTGACCTCACCCTACGTGGAAAAGGGTCGCAAACAATTTCGGGTCAATGCTGGCGGATACGAAGGTCGGGCCTTCAGTCAGGACCGAAACCGCATCGTGGCTGTGCAGGCTTTCCTGATGGCTGGCGACCACTCGGAAATCACCGACGTGATGATCGGCCAGCAATTCGGCGCAGAACAAACGCGCGGCGTCCTCGACAAAGATCGGGTTGGCGGCGTTCAGCTCGGCAAAAGCCTGTTCATCCTCGCGCTTGACCATGACTTGCGTTTCCGTGGGCACTGCGCGACGACACAGAGCGATCAGGTCTTCGAACCAAAGACAATCGGCGTCGCAGTCCACCACGACCGAAATCCGCGCGACCGAGCGCTGTGAATGAGGCGTCGCCAACTGCCCTCGCGTCGAGCGCGCATGCTCGCTGAGTTCCAGCGAACAAGGGCAGGTCGAGGAATAGACATAGTCCAGATGCATGATCTTCTGGCGCACGCCGTTCTGTTCAACCAGTTCCAGCGCGATGTCGTAGTATTGATAACCTTCCAAACCCGAGCGCAGGCTTTGCACCTTATCAGGGAAGGAAAACCGCATCTGGATGCGCGCATCAAAGCTGTCCAGATCGGTCATGTAATCATCCAGCGCGGCTTCCATCACCTCAAAGCTGAAGGTGCGCTCGGCGTGTTTGTAGAAGGACCGCATGATGCGGGACATGTTGATGCCCTTCTTTTCCGCCTCAAGGCTGACTGACCCGGTAACCGAGGTCTCAAGGGTCAAATCCTCACCTTCTTTGCGATGGAAGCGGATCGGCAGGCGGAAATTGGAAATGCCCACATGCTGAATTTGCTGCTTTGCCCCCCGGATCAGGCTGGAGGGGCCGTTTTGCAGGTCGGGCAGCGTGGCGCGATATGCAGCATCCACTTCGAACCCTTCGAGATACTCACGTGACAGCGACGGATAGTTCACCGGTACCAGCCCCGGAACCAGACGTGCGATCGCCGGATCAAGCTGGCTGATTTCGGCCTCTGTCGCGCTTTCGGCCCATTTGCGCAGCACTTTCAGCGCGGCTTCGGCCTGATCATGGTTGGGGGCGTCGTCAATGTCACGGGGATGCACGTTCATCGATCAGAGTTCCTCGGGGTTGGTCGCCGGAGTATATACGGGCTCGGCGCGTTTTCCAGTTTATCCGTATACGCCGGAAAACACAGCCCGGATCGAATTTTGGTGCGGAATGAGCGATTTACTACCCCACACACATTTCTTTGACCCGGGAATACCTGATTTGACGCACCGCTATTGTTGAGAAACGTCCAATGCGTGCCCGATATCGGCAAGCAGGTCATCTGCATCCTCAAGCCCGACCGAAAAACGGATCAGACCCGGTGTGATACCCAACTCGTCCTTTTGCGTATCGCTCAGACGCTGATGCGTGGTCGTCGCCGGGTGCGTAGAGATTGATTTGGCATCACCCAGATTGTTCGAGATCACCGGGATCGTCAGCGCGTTCAGGAACTTGAAGGCCGCGTCCTTGCCGCCCTTGATATCCAGCGACAGAACCGTGCCGCCCTTGCCCCCCAGTTGCGTCTGTACCAGCGCATTCTGCGCGTGGGTTTTCAAACCAGGGTACAAAGTGCGTTCCAACGCTGGATGCCCCTCAAGCGCCTCGGCGATGATCTGCGCGGATTCAGCCTGCGCGTTGACGCGCAGCGCCATCGTCTCAAGCCCTTTCAGCATCACCCAGGCGTTAAACGGGCTAAGCGCCCCGCCGGTGTGTTTCAAATAAGGTTCAACGGTGCCGCGGATGAAGTCTTTGGTGCCGATGATGACGCCGCCCAGCGCCCTGCCCTGCCCGTCGATATGTTTGGTCGCGGAATAGACCACCACATCCGCACCCTGCTGAATCGCGCGCGAGAACACGGGCGTCGAGAATACATTGTCCACAATCACCAGCGCGCCAACGGCATGTGCCAGCTTGGCGACGGCCTCGATGTCGATCACCTCAAGCGTCGGGTTCGACATAGATTCGAAAAACACCGCCTTGGTATCGGGACGGATCGCAGCCTGCCACGCGTCCAGATCGGTGCCGTCTACGAAACTCACTTCGACCCCAAAACGGGTCAGGATGTTTTCCAGAATATAAAGGCATGAGCCGAACAGCGCCTTGGCCGACACCACATGATCGCCCGCCTTCAGCATCGAGGTCAGCGCCGCATTCACAGCCGCCATGCCCGATGCGGTGGCAAAGGCGTCCTCGCCCCCTTCCAGAGCGGCAATACGCTGTTCAAACATGGACACGGTCGGGTTGCCATAGCGGGCATAGATGAACTCATCCGGGCCGGTCTCGATAAAACGGGCCTCGGCCTGCTCGGCGGTATCATATACAAAGCCCTGCGTCAGAAAGATCGCCTCGGACACCTCGTTATACTGACTGCGGCGGATGCCACCATGGACGGCTTGTGTGCGTTTGTTCCAGTTCTCGCTCATGTCATTCCTTTCGGCCCGGTTTGGGCGCGCAAATAAAAAACCCCAGACGCGGTCAAGCGAAAGGGGCCCTTCATCCTGACCTTTTAGCGGTGTTGTTTAGCGTGGCCCGCAATCCGGTATCAAATCGCCACGTGGTCTTGATGCCATTACGCCGCAGTTGCAAAGGCGTCAACCCTGACCGGTGCAACGTCACGGTTCTGTAACCTGTCTTTCACCCAATCGTCATAGCGTCATGACAGACGAGCACCACTACATCTTGTGTGAGGCTGAGCAGATGCCAATAGTCAGGATCAACGCCGAAGACGACCAGATTTCCCTCCATCGCAGCCCCCGACCCGTCTATAGCGTGCTGCGGCGTACAAGGGATGTATCGGGCCCTGTCGTCATCATGACCCACGGGTATAAATACAGGCCCGACGACGCCAAAGCCTGCCCACATCGACATATTTTGGCCCTGAATCCGGATGGTACGTACTTTGGTTGTCCAAGCTGGCCACAGCAGCTTGGGTTCGGCGCGGGGTTCTCGGATGAAGGGCTGGGGATCGCATTTGGCTGGAACGCCCAGGGGCCAGTATGGGCGGCGCGTCGTCGCGCCGTCGAGGCCGGCCGCGCATTGGCCGGGCTGATCCGCGATTTGCGTCGGTTGAACCCGGGAAGACCGATACATTTCATCGGCCATTCAATGGGTGTCGAACTGGCGCTTGAGGCTTTGCACCACTCTGGATCCGGGGCGTTGAACCGCATTATCTCGTTGACGGGTGCAGCCTACCAAAGCCGAGCGCTTTGTGCGTTGGACACACCGGCCGGTCGATCTGCGGAATTCGTTAATGTGACCAGCCGGGAAAACGATCTGTTTGACATGGCTTATGAATGGCTGATCCAGCCACCCCGACGTGGAGACCGTAGCATAGGAACAGGGCTACAAGCCCCAAACGCTGTCACGCTACAACTGGATTGTCCGCAAACTTTGGCCCATCTGTCCCGCGTCGTACAGCCAGTCGGCATGCCCCAGCGTCGCATCTGTCATTGGTCAAGCTATACTCGACCGGGCGTTTTGCGGTTGTATAACGCGTTGCTGCGCCACGACGACCGTTTGTGTCTGGGTTGCCTGCAGAATGGCCTGCCCGACCTGCCAGCGCCACGCTGGTCACGGTTGTTTGCGCTTCCCCGGCCACACGCCCTCTTGCCCTTTGCGCAGAAAGCCTCATGATCCCCTCAAGCTGAGGAGACATTATGATCGATCTGTATTTCTGGCCGACGCCGAATGGCTGGAAGGCGTCCATAGCGCTGGAAGAAATGGACCTGCCCTACACCACCCACCTGATCAATATCGGCAAAGGTGACCAGTTCGACCCAGAATTCCTGAAAATCGCACCCAACAACCGGATGCCGGCCATCGTTGACCCCGACGGCCCGGATGGAAGGCCGATCTCGGTTTTCGAAAGCGGTGCCATCCTGATGTATCTGGCACGCAAGACAGGGCGGTTCTACGGCAAGACCGAGCGTGACCGAATCGCTGTTGAGGAATGGCTGATGTGGCAAATGGGCGGGGTCGGACCCATGGCCGGTCAGGCGCACCACTTTTTGAAATACGCCCCGCAACTGGACCCGCCACAAGACCTGCCCTATGCCAAGGATCGCTATCGCACCGAGGTTGGCAGGCTTTACGGCGTGCTCGACCGGCGGCTGGCCGAGAACGAATATGTCGCGGGCGATTTCTACTCCATTGCAGACATGTCGATCTGGGGCTGGGCCAGTCTGTGGGAAGGCCAGCAACAGGTGCTGGAGGACAAGCCACATTTCACCCGCTGGCTGGAAACCGTCAGTGCCCGCCCCGGTGTTCAGGCCGGTCGGGCGCTACATGCAGAATTGCGCGGGGACCATCGAGACAAGCAGTCGCAGAGCAATTTGTTCAAGCGGTAAATTAGGCCAAAAGCCTTGCTAACCTGCGGATGATGCGTGGCTTGTACTGACAGCGGGCGAATTATCCGCCACCGGCGGGACGGCCCGCTGATAAAGATGCCACGTCGTATGCCCCAGAATCGGTAGTGTAAAAATCAGGCCCAAAAACGCCGGAACCAGCGACAGCAGCATCGTGACCGAGATGATCGCAGCCCAGCTCAGCATCACCACTGGGTTCTCGGTGACAACCCGGATTGATGTGAGCATGGCAGAGACGAAATTGGTCTCGCGATCCAGCAGCATAGGCATGGCAACGACAGTTGTCGAGAACAGGACCGCTGACAGAAATGCCCCTATGGCCGTGCCGACAGCAAGAAACGTCCATCCCTGCGGAGTGAAAAATACTGTGTTCAGAAACCCGTCCAAGTCCGAAAAAGAGGCGTCCTGTAGGATAATCGCCAGCCATAGCCGAATCTGGTAAACCCACACCCAGAATATGAACAGGGTAACAAAGGCCATCCAGCCCATCTCACGCTTTCGCTGATTGGCCATGACGGTCAGAATTTCAGACCATCCGAAGTCCTCTCTGTTTTGCAGCCGGCGTGACATTTCGTACAGCCCAGCGGCCGCAAATGGTGCAATCAACGGAAAGCCGACAATGGCCGGAATGATCATCCAGATCTTACCCAGCCAGACCATGACCCAAACCAGAAGAATTCCGAACACCGCATAGAACAGACCGAAAAAGCCGCTCATGACCGGGTGCGCCAGAAAGTCAGAGAAGCCAGCTTTTAACGAGGCGGTTATATCGTCGACAGTGATTTTATTGACGTCGGCCCTGTCCTGCTGCTGGGGCGTCAGGTCCTCTGGCGGTGTGGAGTCTGCGGTTTTGGATGGCATGACACGTTCCTCCCAAAGCGTGACGTGGTGGTCTGTCGGCGCGCCCAACATCTAATGATGAAATTGTGCATCAGCGCTGGCGTTTGGACAAGGCAGGAGTGGATGGCAGCGCCTAGGCTCCCTCCCCCCGCACCAACACGTCCAACATCCCCGAGATATCCTCGATCTCTTCCGCGATCACATGGGTCACGGAATGCGCCCGTTGCATCCGCCCTGTAACCCGCAACAACCGCCCCGAGATCACCGCGCGACGGAACGCCTCGTACATCGCGCGCCAGACCACCACGTTCACGATGCCGGTCTCGTCCTCAAGCGTCAGAAAGATCACGCCCTTGGCGGTTCCCGGCCTCTGCCGCAAGATCACCAGCCCGGCCACGGTCACACGGGCGTTATCGGGTGGATCGTCCAGCCGATTGGCTGGCAGGCAAGCGGGTGGGCGCGGCCAGTTCCGGTTTGATCCTACAGGGCGAGCAGGGGCAACAAGCATGAGAACAAAAATAGAACAAATACACAGAAAGTCCAGTCACGGCATACTGAGTCGCAAATGAGGCTGGAAAGACCTAAATCCCTTCACTAAGGAAGGTTTTGAACATCGAAAAAGGAAGACGCACGCAATGGCAAAGATCACCTATGTCGAGCATGGCGGTACCGAACACACAGTCGAGGTCGCCAACGGACTGACTGTCATGGAAGGGGCCCGCGACAACAACATCCCCGGCATCGAAGCCGATTGCGGCGGCGCCTGCGCCTGCTCGACCTGTCATGTTTATATCCACCCTGATTGGGTCGAGAAAGTGCCTGCCAAAGACGACATGGAAGAGGACATGCTGGACTTTGCGTTTGAGCCCGACCCAGAGCGGTCCCGCCTGACCTGCCAGATCAAAGTCACCGACGCATTGGACGGTCTGGTCGTCCAGATGCCTGAGAAGCAGATCTGATGATCTCCAAAGCGCCGCGCCGGCCCTCTCGCCTCTGGCAAGGCAGGTCTCGCGGCGCGCTGCTGACGGCGTGCTTGTGGCTGGCAGGGACAATGCCTCTTACAGCAGCAGACACGGTTACAAGGGCCCATTTCACCGATCCAACCACTCGCTATGCCCATGGTGTCCTGGGCGATTTCGTCGAATATGGCGGATTGGAGATGCGGATCGAAGACGCCTCATCGCAAGCCCCACTCCGCTTGCAACCAGTATACGAATGGACAACGCACTCCATCAAGCTTCCCCCGGACCGCGTATTCGAAGACCTCGAGCCACGACTTGCCGATGTTGATCTTGACGGTACGAATGAGGTGATCGTTGTCGAATCCAGCGTTCACGAAGGCGCACAACTCGCCATCTATAACGCGCGCGGAGAAAAGATAGCCGCCACCCCGCATATAGGCACCCGTTTCCGCTGGCTCGCGCCAATCGGCGCAGCTGATCTGGACGGCGACGACCATGTCGAAATCGCCTATATCGACCGCCCTCATCTGGCCAAAACCCTGCGCATCTGGCGATTCAAGGATGGTGCTCTTACTGAAATTGCCGCGCTTCCCGGCCTGACAAACCACAAAATCGGAGAAGACTTCATCTCAGGTGGCATCCGCAGCTGCGGTACCCGCTCGGCACTCGTTGTGGCCAGTGCGGACTGGTCTCGCGTCAAAGGCGTCTATTTCCAAGATGGTTGGAAAACCACCGACCTTGGCCCGCTCAGAGGACGCAGCGACCTGACCGACGCATTAAACTGCTGATCCGCCCTTCATCTGGCCAAAAATACCTTGAGGGTGAGGCCGAAAGGCCGAGGGGGCAAAGTCCCCTTCCGGAAAAAATCAAGACGGGCGCAGCCCGGCAATCAGATTACAAAGCCCGCCAACCGATATCGCGTCGGAAGAACCCTCCGGGCCAGTCAATCCCGTCAACCATCGCATAAGCCCGGTCGCGCGCGTCCTTCAGTGTCTCGCCCCGAGCAGTGACGTTCAGAACCCGACCACCCGACGCAAGTACTTGCCCGTCTGCCGCCTTGGTCCCGGCATGAAAAACCATGTTCTTGCTGTCCTCGGGCAACGCGTCCAGACCGCCAATCACACTGCCCTTCTCGTAAGAACCGGGATAGCCATTGGCCGCCATCACAACGGTCAGCGCGTGATCGTCGGCCCAGTTCACCTGCGCCTCGCCTAAACGGCCCTCGGCTGCGGCATGCATCAGATCCATCGCCTGCGCGCCCAGGCGCATCATTAGCACCTGACATTCAGGATCGCCGAAGCGCACATTGTATTCCACCAGTCGCGGCTGCCCGTCCTTGATCATCAACCCCGCATAGAGAACCCCCTGAAACGGCATCCCGCGCTTTTTCATCTCGGCCACAGTGGGTTTGATGATCTGCTCCATTGCGCGGACTTCGACCTCGGCGCTCAGGACCGGGGCCGGAGAATACGCCCCCATCCCGCCCGTGTTTAGCCCGGTATCGCCCTCACCCACGCGCTTATGATCCTGCGCGGTACCAACGGACAGGATATCCTCTCCATCGCACAACACGAACAGCGAGGCTTCCTCGCCCTCCATAAATTCCTCGATCACCACCTCGGCCCCGGCCCTGCCAAAAGCACCACCGAACATGTCGTCGATGGCCTCCAGCGCGGTGGCCTCGTCCATCGCCACGATCACGCCCTTGCCGGCGGCCAGACCATCGGCCTTGACCACAATCGGCGCGCCCTGTTCGCGGATATAGGCCTTGGCAGGCTCGGCCTCGGTAAAGCGCCCATAGGCGGCCGTCGGCGCACCCGAGGCGTCGCAGATTTCCTTGGTAAAGCTCTTGGATGCCTCCAACTGCGCCGCATCAGCCGAGGGGCCAAAGACCAACACACCTGCTTCGCGCAAACGGTCCGCGACACCAGCGGCCAGCGGGGCCTCAGGGCCGACAATCACGAAATCAATCGCGTTTTCCTCGGCAAAGCTGACCACCGCGCCGCCATTTTCAATATCCAGCGCTGCGCACTCGGCGATCTGCGCGATCCCTGCATTACCCGGAGCCACAATCAGACGGTCACATTTTGGGTTTTGCATCACCGCCCAAGCCAGGCTGTGTTCGCGCCCACCGCTTCCAAGAATGAGGATATTCATGACTGCTCTCCGATCTGCTTGGCCTCGCCTTCCGCGCGTTCTAAGCTGGGTGGGCATTTGACACAAGGCGCTGAAATGTCCGACCTGCTTGACGACCCCATTCCCGGCCAAAACACCCCGGAATATACAGTTTCTGACATCTCGGGTGAGGTGAAACGCACGCTTGAAGGCACGTTCGGCCGAATCCGTGTACGCGGCGAGGTCGGTCGCGTGTTCAAGGCGCGCTCGGGTCATCTGTATTACGACATCAAGGACGACAAGAACGTGCTCGCCTGCACCACATGGAAGGGGCAGATCTCGGGCCTGTCCGTGGTGCCCGAAGAAGGGCTTGAGGTCGTCGTCACCGGCCGCCTGACCGCATTCGGCGCGCAATCGAAATACAACCTCAACGTCGATGAGGTCGCCGTCGCCGGGCAAGGCGCGCTGATGGCGCTGCTGGAAAAGCGCAAGAAACAGCTTGAGGCCGAAGGGCTGTTCGCGCCTGAACGCAAGAAACCCCTGCCCTATCTACCGCAGATCATCGGCGTAGTGACATCACCATCTGGCGCGGTGATCCGCGATATCCTACACCGCCTGCGCGACCGGTTCCCGCGCAAGGTGCTGATCTGGCCTGTCGCCGTGCAAGGATCGAACTGCGCGCCCGAGGTTGCCAACGCGATCAACGGTTTCAACCAACTCTCGCCCGGAGGTGCCCTGCCGCGCCCCGACCTTATCATCGTTGCCCGCGGCGGAGGATCGATCGAAGACCTGTGGGGTTTCAACGAAGAAGCGGTCGCGCGGGCGGCTGCGGCCTCGGAGATCCCGCTGATCTCGGCTGTGGGGCATGAAACTGATACAACGCTGATCGACTTCGTCTCGGACCGTCGCGCGCCCACACCCACTGCAGCCGCCGAACTGGCTGTGCCCGTTCGAATGGAGCTACTGGCCTGGACCGGCGAGCAAGGCGCGCGCCTGTCCCGCGCCGCGACCGATGCCGTGCAACGCCGCAGCCAACGCCTGCGCGACTTGTCCCGCGCCCTGCCGCGCCCGGACAGCTTGTTGAACTCTCCACGCCAACGACTTGATTTGATTGCAGATCGCCTGACCCCGGCGCTGGAGCGCGGCGTGCAAAACCGCCAGTTGCAAGTGGTGCGGCTCTCTGCCCATCTGCGGCCCTCAACCCTGCGCATTCTTGTAAGCAGCCGACAAGAGGCGGTGCGTAACCTGTCCTCGCGCCTGTCACTGCGCCCCATCCAGCGCGAGATCGAGGTGCAGCGCCAAACTCTCTCGAGGTTAAGCGAACGGATGAGCGCGGCCCACACTCTGCGTTTGGACCGGATGCGGCAACAGCTAGAGGCCACGGACCGCCTACGCGAAACGCTCGGCTACAAAGCGACGTTGCAACGTGGTTACGCCGTGGTACGAGCCGACGATCAAGTGATAACCACAAAGAAGCAGGCTGCAAAACACGACGCACTAGAGATTGAATTTGCCGATGGTATGCTCACCACGGGACAGCCGCAGGCGCCGCGACCGGCACCAAAAAAATCGCCCAAAAAAGACGCACCGGATCAAGGCTCATTGTTCTAAGTGACACTTAAACTCCGACCTCTGGCCCGAGGCATATCATCTCTTCGTCGATGTCCTCGGCCTCATACAATTCGGTCTGGTCGGGATTTCCTTCAAATTGAGCAATCAACCCAGCGCCAGACCGGGTAAAGCGCCAGCATTGTGGATCAAGCCTGTCTTCATAGAGGAAACAGATCTGATCCTCCTGCTCATACCAGACGCCCTCTTTGCAGTCGCCATCCAAAAAGGACCAAATCACCCGACGGTTCGGCAGGTACCGTTCGACACCGTAAACCTCGCCCTGAAACCCGTAAAACAGGGTTTTACCGCGTGTATAGTCATCGAACTCGGACCCGGACAGGGCCGTCTGGGCACCGACCGCCTGCGCGGAAAGGGCTAAAAGAATCACGATGTGTCTCAGCATGCAGTCATTCTGTCAGAAGCCGGAAGACAAGGCCAATTACCATTGCGTCAGACCACCCTGCCCTGACGTAACCCGTTGAATTGACCGCATGATCATGGCGTTCTGGTTTGATCACCAACCCGGAGACCAACGCGTGACCACTGTTCTGCTGATTTTCGCATCCGCCTGTGCGCTGGCTTACATGCCAATGGCCCCAAAACCTGTCAGCACGGCGAGAACGTTTTTTAAGACCGCTTCAGTTGGCACACTGGCCGTCATTGCGGTTTTCAGCGGTGCGCCATTGCTCTTGTCGACGGCACTTGCCCTTTGCGCAATCGGGGATGCGTTACTGTCACGCGAAACGGACCAGACCTTCATGGCCGGTATCGGAGCGTTTGCCGCCGGGCATCTGGCCTATATTGCGTTGTTTCTCACGCATCCGTCCAGCGACCCGGGCCTGATTTGGGAACGACCGGCCATGTTCTGGTCGTTGATCGTTTTGGGTATTATTGCCGCCACGTTGCTGACCCCGCGCGCAGGTGACCTGAAAGGCCCGGTGCTTGCCTATATTCCGATCATTTTGGGGATGGGGATCGCGGTTTTGACCCTACCGGATACAGACGCGCTGTGGTTGGCCCTGCCCGCTGCCCTTGCCTTCATCGCCTCAGACCTGATCCTGGCCACCGAGAAATTCCTTTTGCCCCCTAACCACCCATCTCGGAAAGTTACACCCTATCCGATTTGGATATTGTACTGGGGGGCGCAGGTGGGGTTACTGCTGGCGTTTGCCTGACCCTTTGCAACCGCTGCGAATCCGCATTAGGTGAGGGGAACACCTGCGGAGACCAAAAATGGCGTTTTTCTCAAAGCTAAAGAACAAGCTTTTCAAATCCTCGTCCCGCCTTGAACAGGGGCTGGACGCAATCGTCGAGGATGGCGGCGAGGAAACAACAACCCCGGACCCGATCATACCAGAGCCCGAACCGCAGCCTGAACCTGTTCCGGAAGTACCTCAACCAACGCCGGAACCAGTACCCGCACCACAACCAACACCCGCCCCTGTACCCACGCCGCAGCCGGTCGAAACGCCCGACCCGTCGCCTGCCGATCCACAACCCGCGCCACCCCCTCCCGAAGCTACGTCTTCCAAAGGCGTGCTGGGGCGTCTGTTTGGCCGAAGTGAGCCAAAGACCGTTGTCCGCCGTGCGCTGGATGACGACATGCTGGAACAGCTCGAGGAACTGCTGATCGCCTCGGATATGGGCGTCGACACTGCCCTGCGCGTAACCTCGAACATGGCCCAGGGGCGGTACGGTCGCAAACTCTCGACGCAAGAAATCAAACAGCTTCTGGCGCAAGAAGTCGCCCGCGTCATGGAGCCGGTGGCGAAACCCCTTCCTATTTACCCAAAACGCCCGCAGGTGGTGCTGGTCGTGGGCGTTAACGGATCCGGCAAGACCACAACCATCGGCAAGCTCGCAAGCCAGTTCAAAACCGCCGGGAAAAAGGTCGTCATTGCCGCCGGAGACACCTTCCGCGCTGCCGCAGTTGAACAGCTGCAGGTCTGGGGGGATCGCGCCGGAGTGCCGGTCCTGACTGCTCCGGAAGGCTCGGACCCTGCTTCTCTTGCCTTTGACGCACTCACCAAAGCACAGGAGGAAGGCGCGGATCTTCTGATGATCGACACGGCGGGTCGTTTGCAAAACCGCACAGACCTGATGGAAGAACTCGCCAAAATCGTCCGTGTCATCCGCAAGGTCGACGAAACCGCTCCGCATAACACCCTTCTGGTACTGGACGCCACCACCGGGCAAAACGCACTCAGCCAAGTTGAAACCTTCCGCAAGCTGGCGGATGTGTCGGGGCTTGTGATGACGAAACTCGACGGAACGGCCAAGGGCGGGGTTTTGGTCGCGCTGGCCGACAAGTTCGGTCTTCCGATCCACGCAATCGGAGTTGGTGAGCAGATCGACGACCTCGCGCCTTTCGATCCCGAAGAGTTTGCCGCAGCCCTGACTGGGCTGGAAAACTGATCCGCCCCTTCATCTGGCTAAAAATATCCTTCGGGGGTCCGGGGGTGGATAACCCCCCGGCCTCACCACCCGTGAAAGAGCACTTGTATTGAGCGACTGGCTGATATCACTGGAAGGCACCGAAGCAGGTCACCAGTTGGCACTGGCGCTGGCGCTTATGGCTGCCTTTCTGCACGCAGCCTTCGGAGCGTTACAAAAGGGACGCCACGACCCCTGGATGTCGCGCGGGGCTATCGACGCCTGCTATTGCCTGATGGCTGCCCCCTTTGCGCTTTTTGTCGTGCCCTGGCCTGAACCCTACATGTGGCCCATCTTTGCCGTCGTGTGGGTGATCCATATCTTGTACAAAACGCTTCAGGCGTTGGCCTATACCAAGGGATCGTACACGGTCGTTTATCCTGTGGTACGTGGCACCGGCCCACTGTTCACCGTCATCGGCGCTTATCTTTTGTTCGGTGAAACCTTCACCGGAACCCAATGGTTCGGAGTCGCCGTCCTTCTTGCCGGTATCTTCGGTCTGGCCGCCTACAACTTCAAATTTCTCGAAACAAATCGTGAGACGTTGGGCATTGCCCTTGCATTGGCCATCGCGACGGGGCTGTTCGTGGCGCTGTATACAACCTATGACGCCTATGGCATCCGCGCCACGGCGGATCCTTTCACGTTTCTGGCGTGGTTCTTCATGATCGACGGGGCTGCGATGCCATTCTACGCATTTCTCAGATGGCGGGCCATGATCCATCGTCCGGCTCTTGGACCTTTGATGCTGCGCGGACTCGCCGGAGGTATCATCGCGCCGCTGTCATTTGGCTCGATCATGCTGGCCACCCGACTGGACAAGGTCGGCGAAGCCGCTGTGCTGCGTGAAACCTCAACGGTATTTGCTGCACTGATCGGTTGGTTGATCCTCAAAGAAACCGTCGGCCCCAGACGGATTGCGTTGATGGCATTGATTGCACTTGGCGCCGTAATAGTTGAAATGGGCGGGTAAGCAGCAGGAATCCGTGATGACAGGCAAAAAAGAGATCAACCCTTTCCTGAAACAGGCGCTGGAGCTTGGGCCTCCGTTGGCCTTTTTTTTCATCTACCTGCGTCTGCGCGACGACAGCTTTGAATTCGCGGGAACCGAATACTCGGGGTTCATCGTGGCCACCATTATCTTTGTCCCGCTTATGTTAGGGGCAATGGCTGTTCTTTGGGTACTGACCGGGAAACTCAGCCGAATGCAGATATTCACCGCGTTCATGGTGATCTTCTTCGGTGGCTTGACGGCCTGGTTCAACGACGAGCGGTTTTTCAAAATGAAAACCACGCTGGTCTATGGGTTCTTCTCCGCGATCCTTGGCATAGGCCTGCTGCAGGGCAAATCCTATTTGGCCTATGTGCTGGACGAGATGCTGCCGATGCGGCACGAAGGGTGGATGATACTGACCCGCCGTCTGTGCGGGTGCTTCGCAGTTCTTGCTGTGGCGAATGAACTGGTGTGGCGCACCCTATCGACTGATCTATGGGTGAAAATCGAAACCTTCGCGTTTCCAATCGCGCTGATGGCGTTTTTAATGCTGCAATTCAGCATGTTGCAGACGTATATGGAAGAACCCGACCAAAATGAAAATCAGGACGGCTGAAGGTTCAGAAGGTCACGGACGTCGCTCTGATATAAAATAAGTGCACAAAAACCTTGGCTAAAGGCGTTTGCTGTGAAAAGTTGTGGGACCACTCACAATCCCTCGGGTAAAACCACCAATATGACGCCCTTTCCAAACACCGGCTTTCTGGCCGAGGCATCTGACCGGCTTAGAACCATGCTATCGGCTCAGGCGACCGAGATCTCCTTGACCCAAGGAGATGTACTTTTTGAACAGGGGGACGAGGGCGACGCTCTCTATGCGATCCTCGAAGGAACGCTTGAAGTCTCCTTTCTGGCGATGAGCGGCCGCAAGCTGTCTCTGACCCTTATGAAACCCGGAGAAGTGTTCGGTGAGATCGGCCTGTTCGACAACGGCCCACGCACCGCCACCATTGCCGCCGCCGAGCCGTCTCGCGTTCTTCGAGTCCGACGCAAGGACGTCATGAACCAGATTCGTCAGCACCCCGACCTTGCCGTTGATATGATCAGGCTGGCAGGATTGCGGATGCGTTGGATGGGCTCTCAGTTGAACGAACAGGTCTTTTTGCCGATGCCGATCCGTCTGGCACGTAAATTGCTGCACCTGTCTGACCTGCAAGGCGACGCAACCAATCGCATCACTCTGTCGCAAAGCGAACTGGCTGAATTCGTTGGCGCAACGCGAGAGGCAGTGTCAAAGACGATCTCGACCTGGAAGCGGGACAAAGTGGTCGAGGCATCGCGCGGCGGCCTTAAGATCCACGACTTTGACGCGCTGCGGGAACTTGCAGATTCTGATTTGATCTGACGGGCTGTGACCTGCTTCACATACTCGCCCAGTCGTTAAGACTATCTTAATAACTGTTACCGTAGGAGGTCAGAGAATCATCCCCGATATCTGTCCACTGACCTCTCCCTGTATCAGAGCCACGTGCCTTCCCCGGCGCGTGGCTCTTTCTATTGGACAGTCTTAAAAAAGCGCGAAAAACAAAAGGCCAGAGCATCTGCTCCGGCCTTCCACTGTTTTTTGCAAGTTGATTACTGTTCCAGACTCAGCGCGACAAAGCGAGGGTCTCCGCCGCGACGTACCAGCAGAAGCAACGATTTGCGCCCTGCTTCGCCTGCTTCCACCATGCGCGTTTCGAAATCTTCGATCGATGTCACTTTTTGCTGCCCGGCCTCAGTGATCAGGTCACCAGCGCGCAAACCTTTTGCATAGGCTTCCGAGGCTTCATCAACTTCGGTCACCACAAGACCTTCGGCCTCTGCATCCAAAGCCAAATCTGACCGCAGCTCTTCCGTCAGTGGTGAGATGGTCAGGCCCAGAATATCGGCGTTTTCTTCAACCGGCGCTTCGGGCGCATCTTCTTCATTGCTCTCAGACCGCTCAGCGTCTTCGCGGCGGCCCAACGTCACCAGAACGGTCTGCGTTCCGCCGTCGCGATGCACCACAACACGAACTGCTTTGCCAACTGTGGTCTCTCCTACCTGACGGACCAGACCACGGGTATCTTCGACCTCGACCCCATCAAAGCTGAGGATCACGTCGCCTGCCAGCAGCCCGGCGTCCTTGGCGGGACCATCCGGCACGTCACTGATCAGCGCCCCGCCCGGTTTGTCCAGACCCATCGCCTCGGCCATATCCTCGGTCACGTCCTGAATGCGCACACCCAGCCAACCACGGCGCGTTTCACCGAACTCGCGCAGCTGGTCCACGACCTTGATCACGACGTTTGACGCCATCGAAAAACCAATCCCGATCGAGCCGCCATTGGGCGAAAGGATCGCGGTGTTCACTCCGATGACCTCGCCCTCCATGTTGAAAAGCGGACCGCCCGAGTTACCCCGGTTGATTGCGGCATCCGTCTGAATGTAGTCATCATACGATCCGCTGAGCGCCCGGTTGCGCGCAGATACGATACCGGCCGAGACCGAGAATCCCTGACCCAACGGGTTACCCATTGCAATCACCCAATCGCCCACGCGGGCCACATCGCTGTCACCGAACTGCACATATTGCAGCGGCCCCGACGCCTCGACCTTAAGAAGCGCGATATCGGTTTTCTCATCGGTGCCAATCACTTTGGCGGGCAGCTCTTTTACAGGCTGGCCATCGCCGGGGAAGAACTCGATTAGGATTTCATCGGCTTCTGCGATGACGTGATTGTTGGTTACGATGAACCCATCTTCAGAAATCACAAATCCCGAGCCCAGCGCATTACTGCGGCGCGGGGCGTTCTGACCATTATTCCCGCGGTCTTGAAATTCGCGGAAAAAATCCTCAAACGGAGACCCTTCGGGTACGATCCCCTGAGGACCGGATTGGCCTTCGATCAGAGTTGACGTTGTGATGTTGACCACCGCCGGGCTGATCTTTTCGGCCAGAGGAGCAAGGCTTTCGCCCCGTGCTTGCGCGGAGACGGTCTGCGCCAGAACCAACAGCATCCCGACAAAGGCCAACCACATCAGCCGCGTGAAACCAACAACCTCGTCCCGCCGGACGGAAATACTGCGCGCTTGTGCCTGCACTTGGGAACTCCTTGTCGTCAACTCTAACTGGATCGCCCTTAGGCGTTCCTCCTTGGCAACCAATGTAGTCGGTTTGGCCAAGCCCGCAACTGAGGATCGCGGAGAAATCACCGGCAAGTGAAAACCCTGTGTTAAAACCCGACCTGATGCGCGCCCCACAGCAGCACCAATCCACTGACCACACAAAGCAGCCCCGCCAGTCGCCGTGCTTGTTCGGGCAACGCACGCAGCGCCTCGAGCATACGCTCAATAAGCGAAGGGGCCAGCGCATAGGCCAGCCCCTCGACAATCAACACCAGCCCGAAGGCCAGAAGGATCATGCCCATTACCGACCGCCTTGGCCGGAAGGCGACTTCAGATAGTTAAAGAACTCAGAGTCTGGACTCAGAACTAACGAGCTGTTGCCCCCCTGCAGCGCCTGTTCATAGGCCGACAGGGAACGGTAGAACTCAAAGAACTCAGGATCCGCACCATAGGCTTCGGCAAAGATCGCGTTGCGTTCGGCGTCGGCTTCACCACGAATGATCTCGGCCTCTCGGTTTGCATCCGAGACCAGTTCAACCACAGTACGATCGGCCTGCGCCCGCACACGCTGCGCCGCCTCGTTACCACGGGCGCGCTCATCGGTGGCCTCACGCTCCCGCTCGGCTTTCATCCGGTCAAAGGTCGCCTGAAGGTTGGCCTGCGGCAGATCTGTTGCTTTCAGACGTACGTCGATAACAGTCACACCCAGCGCGCGTGCTTCAGCAATCGCGCTGTTGCGAATGCGCAGCATCAGTGCGGCCCGGTCCGAACTAAGAATATCGCGGGACGACACCGAACCCAGGACCTCACGGGTCTCGGCACGAAGGATGCTATCCAGACGATTCTCGGCAACCGGGATGCCACCGGTACCAACAGCCTGACGGAACTGGTTCAGGTCCGCGATACGGTACCGAGCAAAGGCATCGACCACCAGACGTCGATCATCCAGAGGCGTGACTTCAAGCGGTTGTACGTCGATCGACAGAATGCGGTCGTCATAGCGCACGACCTCGTCAAAGATCGGCAGTTTAAAGGCAAGGCCCGGCGTTTCCTTGACATCGACAACTCGGCCAAACCGCAGAACCAGAGCACGTTCGCGCTCATCGACGATAAAGATCGAAGACAGTCCAAGGACGCCGATAATTACAAGGATGATGAGGATAATGGGTGATTTACGCATCAGTTGCTCTCCTGCCCAGAATTGCGGCGCAGTTCGTTCAACGGCAGGTAAGGTACAACCCCCTGCCCCGAACCAGTCGAGTTCTCATCAAGGATGATCTTGTCGACATCTCCCAAAACCTGCTCCATCCGTTCCAGATACAGGCGCTTGCGCGTCACTTCAGGCGCCTTGCTGTATTCTTCCAGAACCGCACTGAAACGGCTGGCCTCACCCTGTGCGCTGTTGATCTGTTGAGCGCGATACGCCTCGGCCTGTTCCAGAACCTGCGCAGCCTCACCACGGGCTTCCGCCAAAACTTGGTTGGCATAGGCGTCAGCAACGTTCTGCAATCGATCCCGCTCTTGCGCGGCAGCCTGAACGTCACGGAAGGCGGCGATCACGTCTTGCGGCGGGTCGGCTTTGTCAAAGTTCACACGGATGATGTTTACGCCCGAATCGTAGCTGTCCATCGTGGACTGGATCAACTCTTGCAGGCGTTCACCGATGATACCACGATCCCGGTTCAGGATCGGCGCCAGCTCGCTTTGAGCAATAATCTCACGCATCGCCGATTCCGACACAGCCTGGATGGTTTGGCGCGGATCACGCAGGTTGAACAGGTATTTTGCCGGATCGTTGATGTTCCAGACAACCTGATAGTCGATGTCTACCACGTTTTCGTCGCCGGTCAGCATAAGACCATCATCGCTACCGCGTGCACCGCCCATGTCCTCGGTCTGTTCGCGCGTAACCGGGATGACTTCGGCAGTTACAAAGGGCCACGGGGCAAAGTTAAGACCAGGATTCCCGACAGAGGAGAACTCGCCCAGGAAAAGTTCTACCGACTGCTCTTCTGGTTTCACTGTGTAAAAACTTGCAGCCGCCCATAGTCCGGCCGCGACCAGCGTGCCAATTGCTATGGTCCCTTTGGTAAAGATGGGACCGCCGCCCCCGCTGCCCTGACCATTGCCGCCACGGCCCGAGCCACCACGACCGCCCATCAGAACGCGCAGTTGCTCTTGCCCTTTTTTCATCAGCTCGTCGATCTCGGGGATCTGCGGGCCATCGCCTTCGGGCGGGCGTTGCCCGTTCCCGTTGTTACCCCGATTTCCTCCGCCGCCAGAAGAGCCTCCGCCCCCCCAGGGGCCACCGCTGTTGCCCGCCATGTGTATCTATTCCCTTGTGTTGGACCGTGTGATCACGGGTTCCCTTGTAACTTGTGTGCGCGCGGTTGCAAATCAAGCAGTGCGCACAGGTTGCCGCATTGTCACCAGCTCTTCGGCCATGACTGGGTGAACCGCAACCGTCCGATCAAAATCTTCCTTGGTCGCGCCCATTTTTACGGCGATTCCGGCCAGCTGGATCATTTCACCTGCGCCGGGGGCGACAATGTGACAGCCCAGAACCTTGCGTGTCGCCTGAGACACGATCAGCTTCATCAGAACCCTCTGAGTACCACCTGCAAACGCCTTTTGCATTGGCTTGAACGAAGTAGCATACACCTCGATCGGCTCCTGCGCGGCGGCATCTTCCTCGCTCAGGCCCACAGTGCCCATTTCGGGCTGGGTGAAAATGGCGGTGGGGATGAGGTCATGATCCACGGGCGTGGGATTGCCCTTGAACACGGTTTCCACAAAAGCCATGCCCTCGCGGATCGCAACCGGGGTCAGGTTTACACGATCAGTCACATCCCCGATGGCATAAATCGAGGGCACGCCGGTCTGGCTGTATTCATCAACGATGATCTCACCCTTACGGCCACGCTCAACACCTACGGCCTCAAGCCCCAGGTTATCTGCATTGGGCGCACGACCGGTGGCGTACATGACCACGTCGAACTGATCCTCGGTGCCGTCGGTGGCCTTGACGCGGATCTTGTCGCCCTCTTTCGTCATCTCAAGCACATTGGTGCCCAGACGCACGTCGATGCCGTTCTGGCGCATCTCTTCACAGATCAGACCGCGCGCCTCTTCGTCAAAGCCGCGCAGAATCTGCGCGCCGCGATAAAACTGAGTCGTTTTCACGCCCAACCCGTTCATGATCCCGGCAAATTCGCTGGCGATATAACCGCCGCCAACGATCAGAATGCTTTCGGGCAGTTTCGGCAGGTGGAAAATCTCGTTCGATGTGATCGCCAACTCTGACCCGGGGAAGTCCGGCACAACCGGGCGACCGCCGGTGGCGATCAGGATGTGTTTGGCGGTCTTGCGGGTACCGTCGGCCAGTTCAACCGTATGTGCATCAACGATATGTGCGCGCTGGTCAAAGCTTTCGACGCCGTTGTTTTTCAGGATATTGCGGTAGATACCTTCCAGCCGGTCCAGTTCTGTCACCAGCTTGCCGTGGAACGTATCCCAATCGAACGCGCCGGGTTGGATATCCCAACCATAGGCCTGCGCGTCGCCGACCATGCTCGAAAACTCGCTGGCGAAGACCATCAGCTTTTTGGGCACACAGCCCCGAATGACACAGGTGCCGCCATAGCGATCTTCTTCGGCCAAGGCCACTTTGGCCCCGTTTTCGCCCGCCGCCACACGCGCTGCGCGGACCCCGCCCGAGCCGCCTCCGATGACGAAAAGATCATAGTCAAAGCTCATCCTGAGTTCCTTTTTGTCAGGCCAAAATTCGTTGAGTATCTGGGGTCGAATACCGCACTGCCAACCCTTGGTCGCCCAAAAAATCTATCACCGGGCCAAGTTTAGTCCGCTATATCCAGAAATAAGTTCTCGCTGTTGTCTGGCGAATGCTCGGTCTCGACCGTTCCTTCATTGATATCCCGGATTTCTACTCGACCATTTCCATGCCCGATTACAACCTTGTCGCAGATATCAATAAACAACCCGTTCTCGACGACGCCCGGCACCTGGTTCAGAACCAACGCCAACTGTCGGGCGTTTCCGATACGTTGCAGGTGCAAATCAAGGATATGGTTGCCTTCATCTGTAACAAACGGAGCTTCACCATTGAGTCGCAGGGTCGTCGAGGTTCCAAGGACGTCCATCGTGTCCAAAACCTCCTCCACCAAAGTTCGGGTCGCTTGCCAGCCGAAGGGGATAACTTCCAAGGGCAAAGGAAAAGCGCCCAGCGTTTCGACCTGTTTGCCCGCATCCGCGATAACCACCATCTGATCGCTGGCAGTCGCCACGATCTTTTCCTGCAAATGCGCGCCACCGCCGCCTTTTATTAGGTTTAATTCCCGATCAAACTCATCGGCACCGTCGATCGTCATATCCAGCCATCCGGCCTGATCCAGCGAGACAACCTCGATCCCGACTTCGCGCGCCAGTTGGGTTGTCCGGGTCGAAGTTGGAACACCTTTGATCTTCAACCCCTCTTTCTGCACCCTGTCGCCCAACCGGCGGACCATCCATTCAGCTGTCGACCCGGTGCCCAACCCAACCCGCATGCCGTCCTGAACCATGTCCGCTGCACGGCGCGCGGCGACGTATTTTGCCGTGTCGATGGGTGACATCCCTACGGTCATTGCAGCATCCCCCTGTTTTGCTGCCGAAACTTATACGGAAGGACTGCACCAACTGCGAGACCGAATCCGCCAATTCCTCGGCGAACCAATGCCAAACTACGCGTTTCCTATGGGAAACGTCGCAATCGAGACTTTCGGGAATTGATGTACGGTATAGATAGGTTTCATGGACACGCGATATCGCCTTCACTACGCCCCTGACAACGCCTCGCTGGTGATCCGGCTGGTGCTGGAGGAGATGCGCCTGCCCTACGATACCGTATTGGTTGACCGCGCCCGAAATCAGCAAGCCAGCAGCGCATATCTTGCGCTTAATCCCAACGGGTTGATCCCTGTTCTTGAAACGCCCCAAGGGCCGGTTTTTGAAACCGCCGCCATTCTGCTTTGGTTAACTGACACACACCAGCAGATGGCTCCCGCCGCCGACAATCCGGACCGCGCCGCGTTTCTGAAATGGCTATTCTTCGCTTCGAACACCTTGCATGCCGACATGCGGATTCTGTTCTACGCGGACAAGTACATTGATGCAGTTCAGGCCGGAACACTGAGCGACGGCATCCGCCCTCGCCTGCGCCATCACCTGAAACTGCTTGAATCCGTGGCCGCAGGCGCGCCCGACTGGTTTCGGGCAGACGCACCATCTGCTTTGACCTATTACATTGCGTGTATGATGAGATGGATGGCGCTTTATCCTACGGGCTCGGATCACAGTTGGTACCAACTGGCAGATACACCGCACCTGCAACACATCCTGATGAACTTGGAAACCCGCCCTGCAACGCGCGCCGCAATCGCGGCCGAGGGGTTGGGGGTCACACCCTTTACCTCACCCACATACGCTAACCCTCCGGAAGGCTCTGCTATCTGATATGTTCCTGTCAGTCTTCGATATGTTCAAAGTGGGCATCGGCCCGTCTTCATCGCACACAATGGGACCGATGGTCGCCGCTGCGCGGTTTCTAGACCAGATGCGGGCGTCGCCCTTCGAATTTACGGGGCTGCGTGGGTCTTTGCATGGTTCGTTGGCGTTCACTGGCGTCGGACACGCAACTGACCGGGCAACCATTCTGGGCCTCGCTGGATTTGTGCCCGATACCTACGACCACGACATGGCCGAGGCTGCGCTGGCCGAGATCCATGAGACGCATAGTGTTTCCCCCGAGGGGCTGCCCACGCTTGAGTTCAATCCTAAGACTGACTTGATCTTTGACTATGAACATCACCTTTCGGGCCATGCAAACGGCATGATCCTGATGGCCACCGATGCACAAGGCGACGTCATCCTGCGCCAGGTCTTCTACTCGATCGGTGGCGGCTTTGTTCTGACCGAAGAAGAACTGGCCGAGGGCAAAGCGACAGACGAAGGTGCTCCTGTGCCCTTCCCGTTCAAGTCGGCGGTCGAGATGCTGGACATGGCCAAGGCCAGCGGCAAAAGCATCGCCGAAATGAAGCGCGCCAACGAAATCTCGCGCGGCTGTGCAGACAGTTTTGCCAAAGGCACTGCGCGGCTGTGGCAAGTGATGAATGACTGCATCGAGCGCGGCCTGACCACCGACGGCATTTTGCCCGGCGGTCTTCATGTGCGTCGCCGGGCCAAGGGTATCCACGATGCGCTGCAGGCCGAACGCGGCATGAACCTGAACGCGCCTCATACAATCAACGATTGGATGAGCGTTTACGCCATGGCCGTGAACGAGGAAAACGCCGCCGGAGGTCAGGTGGTCACCGCCCCAACCAACGGCGCTGCCGGTGTTCTACCTGCCGTATTGCGGTATTACCTGGACCACGTGCCGGGCGCCTCGGAAAGCCGTATCGAAGACTTTCTTCTGACTGCTGCGGCCATCGGAGGGCTGGTTAAGTTCAACGCTTCGATTTCTGGGGCTGAAGCCGGATGCCAGGCCGAGGTGGGCAGTGCGTCCGCCATGGCCGCTGCAGGGTTGTGCGCGGTTATGGGCGGAACGCCCGAACAGGTAGAAAACGCCGCCGAGATCGCACTGGAGCACCATTTGGGAATGACCTGTGACCCGGTTGCAGGATTGGTGCAGGTGCCGTGCATCGAACGCAATGGGCTTGGGGCGATCAAGGCCGTCTCGGCAGCTTCACTGGCGCTGCGCGGGGATGGTCATCACTTTGTGCCCTTGGATGCGGTGATCGAGACCATGCGCCAAACCGGCCATGACATGCACGAGAAATACAAAGAGACCTCGTTGGGCGGTCTTGCTGTGAACGTACCGAACTGCTGACGCTTCGGCTTTCATCGGCCGTTTAAACGGCTTAGCGTAATCGATATGACAGTCGATCGCCCCGTTCTTGGCATCATGCTGATGCTTGGCTTTTGCATCCTCGCCCCCGCAGGCGACGCGATGGCCAAACTGCTGGGAGAGACAACGCCGGTCGCGATGCTGGTCTTCGTCCGGTTTGCCGTTCAGGCGTTGGTGCTGGCACCTCTGGTTGCGTTGACTGGACGTGCTTGGAAGATGCAAGGCCGCGCGCTGCGGCTGACGGTTGTGCGGACAATTCTGCACATCATCGGCATCAGCGCGATGTTTACGTCTCTGCAATACCTGCCTTTGGCGGACGCGGTCGCCATTGTCTTTGTTATGCCTTTCATCATGCTTTTGCTGGGTAAATACGTGCTGGGAGAGGAAGTGGGCCTGCGCCGCCTGATCGCGTGTATCGTAGGGTTCATTGGTACTTTGCTTGTCATCCAGCCAAGCTTTGCGCAAGTCGGCGCAGCGGCATTGCTACCGCTTGTGGTTGCTGTTGTTTTCGCCTTGTTCATGCTGGTCACCCGGCAAATCGCCAAACAGACCGATCCGATTTCCCTACAAGCGGTGTCTGGCGTAATGGCCTCGGTGATCATGTTACCGTTTCTTCTGATCGGAACCGCCGCGGGTGCATGGGAACTGTCTTTGATCGTACCGACCGGCAACACGTATGTGTTGCTTTGGGCCATTGGACTGCTGGGTACGGTGGCACATCTGTTCATGACTTGGTCACTGCGCTATGCGCCCTCGGCCACACTTGCCCCAATGCAATATCTTGAGATACCGGTGGCCACCCTGTTCGGCTGGTTTATCTTCCGTGACCTGCCCAACGGCATCGCCGCCGTTGGCATCTCCATAACGATCGCTTCGGGGCTTTACGTCATTCTAAGAGAGCGGGCCAGCGCCCGGTCTGCCCCGACAGAAACGCCTGCATGACCTGATCCAAAGCGTCGCGCGGCAACATCACAAGCATACCCGGCCCGTCCATCTGCAACTCCACATCAGACACCGCACGATTGGACGTCCCAATCTGCCCATTCG
The DNA here is from genome assembly GCF_059609525.1 of Ruegeria sp. YTSC325. Classification (NCBI taxonomy): domain Bacteria; kingdom Pseudomonadati; phylum Pseudomonadota; class Alphaproteobacteria; order Rhodobacterales; family Roseobacteraceae; genus Ruegeria; species Ruegeria sp. YTSC325. Next base: position 221,750 of record NZ_JBXWLY010000002.1, on the reverse strand, counting down.
GAGCAAACTGCAAACCATCTATGGGCCATTCCAACCCCTGACTCCGCCCCGTTACATGCCGAAATGGAAACAATGAAACCACATCGCCCGATCCTAAATTGAGCGAGATCTGAGGCGGCGCATGAAATACGACTTCATGCGATCCAATCAAGATACAAGGCCGATCTTGCCTAACAGACAGAGTGTTAAGCACTGCTAACTGATGATCCAGTCGCCCTCCCAGAAAGCCGACGCCCAGCGCCAATGGCGTATCTATGCTGCGCAGGGCCTTATCGAAATCCGTGCTATCCTGTTCACAAATCCGAAACAGTCGATCTGGTGGAATCTGAGCCTCTGCAACGGCCTCAAGCGAATCAAAATCCCCAACTACGGCATCGGGAACCAGTCCAAATCGCATCAAATGATTTGCCCCACCATCAGCAGCGACGACGCATTTGGCGCGAATCAGCGTCTGATTCAGATCCTCCGGCCCGATTTGTCCACCGCCGACCAACAAAACTGGCTCGTTTGTACGCACAATCGGTATATTTTTTCCTAGATTGATCATTTTTCCCGGATTTGGACACATTGAGACCACAAAATGATAGGTTCATGGGCATAGTTCTGGGTCAACAGCTATACCTTCTGACGGGTGGGTTGGCTCTCGTAGTTTGTAAAGGACGTGCGTCTGATGGTACAGAATAACAAGGTATTGACCGTTTCCTACGGCACCTTCTCATGCACATTGGAAGGCTTCGACGACTCTTTCGAGACGATGAAGGCGATTGCAGAGTACTTCCGCGATCTGGCTGCGGAAGATCGCTATTTCGGATCGGAGCCCCCTCAGCCGGATGCGGAAATGCTGGCGCGTATTGCGCAGCGTGATGCCGCGCGGCGGATCGAAGCCAGCCATGACGATCACGGGCTGGTATTACGCTCGACAGATCAGCCCGCGCCCGCACCCATCGCTTCTGCCCCGCTCCCAACGCCCACGGCACAGGCGCAAGAACCAACTTTGCCCGAAACTGACCCGTTATCAAATGCAGAACCACTCGCAGCGGACAGTATTGCTGCCAAGCTTCAGCGCATTCGGGCCGTGGTTTCTCATACCGACGAAAACACAGTCATCTACGCCGAGGACGAAGAAACGTCGCTGATGAATGCCGATGCCGGCCCCAGCGACGCCGTCGCGGCCGCGTTTGCGGCTGGAATCCTAAGCTCTTCGGATTTCGAAGAAGAGGTTCAAGACACCCCGAATCTTGAGACTGAAACCCCTGATTTTCAAGGTGCCGATTTCGAGGAAACCCTGGAGGAACCCAAACAGGAAGAGCCCACCGCTTTCCAACAAGAACCGGCCTTCGAAGACCATGCAGAACCAGATCAGAAACCTGCGATCGATGAACCCGCGAGGGTGAACGAACCGCCCGTAGCGCAGGAACCGCTGGAGGCACAAGAAGAGACCGAACTAGCCGCCGGATTCGAACAAACTGATCTTCAGGACGAACCGTCCTCTCAAGACAATGCGCCTGAGGAAGACGAAGAAATCGTGAACATCCTCAGCGATTACGCCATGGAGGACGAGGCCGCGACCGAGGATGAAGACGAAGAGGTACTTCCCGAAGGTTTCCTGACGGCAAACGACGAAGAAGACCTGCTGAGCGAGATTTCGAACGTTGAAGAGTTCCTGGCACGGCGCGCTGCAGACTCTGGCGCAGACGTATCCGGCATGGACCAGGACGTGTCGCGGTTGATGGACAAAGCCGACGTCCAAATGGACGACCCCGCAGCCAGCGACCAGCGCGAGACCTATTCGCATTTGCGCGCTGCCGTCGCGGCCACTGAGGCCGAACGCAGTGGCAAAGCACCTAAAAGAACTCTGGCGGACTCCGATGAGGACGAGTACCGGGATATGACCTCGTCCATCAGCCCCCGCCGCCCTGAGGTTGAAGCGACAACCACGCGTCCGCAGCCCGAGGCACTGGCCCCACTGAAACTGGTCGCTGAACAGCGCGTTGATACACAAGCATCTTCTGACGACCCTGTAACCCCACGCCGCGTCCGAGCGCAGGAACAAGACAACGCGACCGAAGAAGGCGGATTTGCTCTTTATGCTCAGGAACAGGGTGCCCAATCCCTGCCGGACCTTCTAGAGGCCGCAGCGTCCTACTTGTCCTTTGTCGAAGGTCAGGAACAATTCTCGCGTCCGCAGCTTATGAACAAAATCCGCTCATTGAAGCAGGATGAGTTCAATCGAGAAGAGAGCCTACGCTCGTTTGGGCAGCTTTTGCGCGACGGCAAAATCGAAAAAGCCGGGGGTGGTCGGTTCGCGGCCTCTACTCAGATCGGGTTCCGACCCGATGATGACGAGCGCGCTGCGGGCTGACGGCCAGTAAACACAAAGATGGAAGAGGTCCGAGTTTTCTCGGGCCTCTTTTTTATGCCTTTTCCAATCCTCGGCGGATTAATGCGGGAATGACGAAACGTCAGCTATGCTGCAGCGCAGAAAAATGATAGTATCGAAACTGTAGAAACTAGTCCTATAGACACTGTTCAAGCAGAGGCTAAGCCATGTATGAACTACCAATTCGACGACTAAGAATTTACGATACGCCGAAAGTTACAAGCCATTTCAACAGCCTGGACACCGATGCACTCGCATCGCGATTTGGTGCTCCGGTTAGCCGCACCTTCCTGGACGCTTACCTAAGCCGGATCTTTGATGACGGTGCTTTGGTGTACGGTGCGTTTCCCGATTCCTGTTTGCGCGGCGTTGGGGAATTGCGAACAGTACCAGACCGCCAAAATCAGGTGGCTGAGCTAGCCTTTACCGTAGAAACCGCCTGGCAGGACCGAGGCATCGGCGACGCGCTTTTATCCCGGATCATTGCCGCCGCCCGAAATCGCGGGTTTCGAGAAGTTCACATGATGTGTTTGGCGACCAACCAAAGAATGCGCCGCTTGGCGTCTAAACACAAAGCCGATCTGAAACTGGTCACGGGTCAGGTCGAGGCGACCCTGACCCCCCCATGGCCCACGCCTTTCAGCCTGGTCGAAGAAATCTCGGGCGAATACCACGCCCTCGCTCGGGCCATCCTGACCTGGCCGAGAATTGAGGTCAGGGGCGGCCGTTAGAACCGCCCTATTCAGACGGATTATCCGGATCCTCTTTTCCGACGCCCTTAAATACGAATTTGAATGGCAACGCCCAAAGAATACCGAGCACCACGTAGATCAGGAATTCCAGCCAAATCGGTGGGCGGTCCAACCAGTTGACCACAGTCACAACTGCGACGATGTACAGTGGCAGCCCAACCAGCAAAAGCACCAGCGACCACCGCCGCCGGGCTTTATAGCTAAGGCCGGTTTTCTCGTTATCGCTCATCAGTCGGCAAACGGGTCGGTCACCAGAATGGTGTCATCCCGCTCCGGGCTGGTGGACAAAAGGGCAACCGGGCATTCGATCAGTTCTTCGACCCGACGCACATATTTGATCGCGTTTGCTGGCAGGTCGGCCCAGCTGCGCGCGCCTTCGGTGGATTCGCTCCAACCCGGCATTTCTTCGTAAATCGGTGTGCAGCGTGCCTGCTGATCCGCGGCGGTGGGTAGATAGTCCAGACGTTCGCCATCCAAATCGTAACCGACGCAGATTTTCAGTGTCTCGAACCCGTCGAGAACATCCAGCTTGGTCAGCGAGATACCGTTCACACCGCTGGTCGCGCAGGTCTGGCGGACCAGACAGGCGTCAAACCAGCCGCACCGGCGCTTACGCCCGGTGGTGGTGCCGAACTCATGTCCACGCTCACCCAGACGCTGCCCATCTGCATCGTCCAACTCGGTCGGGAACGGACCCTCGCCCACGCGGGTTGTATAGGCTTTAACGATGCCCAGAACAAAGTCGATCGAACCCGGGCCGATACCAACACCCGTGGCGGCCTGCCCTGCAATCACGTTGGAAGAGGTCACAAACGGATAGGTGCCAAAGTCGATATCCAGCAGGGCTCCCTGCGCACCTTCGAACAGAATGCGCTTACCGGCTTTGCGCTTTTCATTCAGCACTTTCCAGACCGGAGCCGCAAAGGGCAGAATTTCCGCCGCGATCTCTTTCAACTGCGCAATCAGCGCGTCACGGTCCACAGGTTCGATACCCAGTCCTTTGCGCAACGGATCATGATGCTGTAGCGCACGATCTACTCGGGCCTCCAGCGTCGCCTCATCGACCAGATCAGCAACACGGACAGAGCGGCGACCCACTTTGTCTTCATAAGCTGGGCCGATACCACGGCCGGTGGTGCCGATCTTGGTACCTTTGCTGGCGGCTTCTTCGCGCGCCCGGTCCAGCTCGCCATGAATCGGCAGGATCAGCGGAGTATTTTCGGCAATCATCAGAGTGTCGGGCGAAATCTCGACACCTTGCGCGCGAATGGTGCCAATTTCCTTGAGCAGATGCCACGGGTCCAGCACCACGCCATTACCGATCACGCTCAGCTTGCCGCCCCGCACAACGCCCGATGGTAGTGCGTGCAGCTTATAGACCTCGCCTTCGATGACCAGAGTATGCCCGGCATTGTGCCCGCCCTGAAAACGCGCGATTACGTCTGCCCGCTCGCTTAGCCAGTCGACGATCTTGCCTTTTCCTTCGTCACCCCACTGGGCGCCGACAACAACCACATTGGCCATACCCGGTCCTTTTGCGCTGAATTATCAAACCTCGCTCGTATAGCGAGGAGAACGCGGCAGGGAAACCGATAATTCGCCGCAGTTTTGAACCGCGCTGCGCGCGCTGCCTCCGGCGGAGGTATTTTTAGCCAGATGAAGAGCGGATCCCCTGCTTCATCTGGCCGCAAATACCTCGGGGGAGTCGCCCGGAACGGGCGGCGGGGGCAGAGCCCCCTACCCGCTTTGCCGTAAATGCACAGGTTGCCCGTGCGGCGTTGTCAGATACGCTTCTTCCCATGCTGACTGCAGGTTCGATATCTCATCAAATGCCGCTGTGCCCTGATCGGCAAGCAAGTTCTCAAGCGTCTCCAGCCACGCGTTGAAATAGTCATCGCCCCCGTCAAGCTCTCGTTCAAGACCGTGTTGTTTGAGGGTGCGTGAGAACATACTTGCCCAATCGGGCCAGTCGAGTCGCCCGGCCTCGTTCAGGGCTACGGTCACGGCAAAAACCTGTGCGTGCCAAGGCTCAGAGAAGACAGGTTCAGGGGCGCTGAGGTTTGGGCAATTGGTCATGCCGCCTCCAGATAGCTTTGCCATAGGTCCAGTACGACCTCATCCCTTTGGTTCTCCGGGTCCGCCCACAATTCTGACGCCGAGAAAACCACCGCATAGAGAGGTTCCGGCGCTTCGCCCAAACCATGCGCGCTGGAATCCGGCAGAACATGGGTGCCATGCAGACGCAGAATGCGCCCTGTTGCGCCAGAGGCGTAAATCGGTAGGCGCGTGTGCCCGCCATCGACCTTGCGATTGGCCGCAGGATGGGCGGTGCGCACCTGTTGCCCGATCTCGAACGCGACCGGCACGTCCGACGGGCGATCTGCCGGACCGCCCTTAGCAAGCGCGGTAGCCACCGCCTCAGCCTTCAGCATCCGTGCGGCCAGAGGGTGCGGATCGTTTGAGCCCGCCTCTGACAAATCCTCGCGAGTCAGAACGGCCTTTTCCACCAACAGATCGGCAAGGCCGGAAATCCACTTTTCGTAGTAGGAGAACCGAGCATAATCCTTGGGCGACAATCTCTCGCGCGCGTGCCGAGAAGTATCGATGTTCCATTGACCCAGAAACCCGGCGGCCAGCGTCACCGCCAGCGCGCGGCCGTGCCAATCCTCGGCAAAGACCGGGGCATCGTTAGGCTCGGGGTTGATCGGACCATCTCCAAAGCGGCCCCCCATGTCGTGCACGCGGGTCATGCGGACACCTTGGGTAAGCCGGTGCCGATCATGCTGTCACGGGTCACGAGCGCGGCAAGGGCATCCTCGTCCAGCCGTTCGGTGCCGTCGGGGCGCATCGGCAGGACCAGATAGCGAATCTCGGCCGTTGAATCCCAAACCCGCACGGCTGTCTCAGCCGACAGGGTAACGCCAAACTCGGCCAACACCTTACGCGGTTCGCGCACAGCGCGGGCACGGTAAGCGTCAGACTTGTACCAGCCCGGAGGGATTCCCAGCAGCGGCCAAGGGTAGCAACTGCAAAGCGTGCAAACGACCATGTTGTGCTGTTTGGGCGTGTTTTCGACCACCACGATATGCTCGCCCTGACGGCCATAGAACCCAAGATCGGCGACAACGGGCGTGGCGTCTTCAATCAAAGCACGTTTGAAATCCGGGTCCAGCCAAGCCTTTGCAACAACCCGTGCCCCGTTCTGAGGGCCAATCTTACTCTGGTAGGTATCAATGATCTCATCCAGCGCCTCCGGATCAATCAACCCTTTGCGGGTCAGAATCGTCTCCAGCGCCTTGACGCGCAGAGCGGGTTCGGGTGGCAAAAGGGCGTGCGGGTGGTCGTGATCGTCATGAAGCATGGCGGCAGGGTGCGCCAGCTTTCGCCGATCTGTCCAGTCCCTTTGCTGTGATAGGACACATCATGGGGTGTGATGCAAAGTCCTGACTTGCCCCCGGAACCAAACTTGCATAAGTACCACGCGATACACGCCACGCTGTACAGGACCACCATGGAAAACGTCGTTCTCATCATCCATCTTCTTCTGGCTCTGGGCCTGATCGCCGTTGTTCTGATGCAGCGGTCCGAAGGCGGTGGCCTGGGTATGGGTGGCGGCGGTGGCGGCGCCATGACCGGCCGCGCAGCAGCAACCGCGTTGGGCAAGGTCACATGGATTCTGGCAGCGTGTTTTATCGTCACCTCGATCACGCTGACCATTCTCGCCGCGCAAAAATCCTCGGGCAGCTCGGTCATCGACCGTCTGGGCGTTCCGGCGCCTGCCCCGGTCGAGGAAAGCACACCGGCGGTTCCGTCGGCAGATGATCTGCTGCCTCCGGCGCAGGGCGACAACGCGCCGCTGATCCCGCAAGCGAACTGATCCACAAAACCTAGAAATCTGAAAGAGAACTGCAACAGCATCTTGCGGTTCTCTTGCGCTTTGGGCGCGAATCCTTTATGTGTGAAGTCCCGTGATGCAGCGGTTTTTCGTAAACCGTCGGGCAGCTGATTTTGACGTCTCACGGGAGCTAGCCGAACAACATGGCGCGTTTTATTTTCATCACCGGTGGTGTGGTTTCGTCCTTGGGCAAGGGGCTGGCTTCGGCGGCTTTGGGCGCTTTGTTGCAGGCGCGAGGCTATTCGGTTCGCCTGCGCAAGCTGGACCCCTATCTGAACGTTGACCCCGGCACGATGTCGCCCTTTGAACATGGCGAAGTGTTCGTCACCGATGACGGGGCCGAGACCGATCTGGACCTTGGCCACTATGAACGTTTCACAGGTGTTGCTGCTCGCAAGACCGACTCGGTCAGCTCGGGTCGGATTTATTCGAATGTGCTCGAGAAAGAACGCCGCGGAGACTACCTAGGCAAGACCATTCAGGTGATCCCGCACGTCACCAATGAGATCAAGGATTTCATTGCCATTGGCGAGGATGAGGTCGATTTCATGCTTTGTGAAATCGGCGGCACCGTGGGCGATATCGAGGGTCTGCCCTTCTTTGAGGCCATCCGTCAGTTCAGTCAGGACAAGCCGCGCGGTCAGTGCATGTTTATGCACCTGACGCTGCTGCCCTACATCAAGGCCTCGGGCGAGTTGAAAACCAAACCGACCCAGCACTCGGTCAAGGAACTGCGTTCGATCGGTCTGGCCCCCGACATTCTAGTTTGCCGCTCGGAAGGCCCGATTCCGAAGAAAGAACGTGAAAAGCTGGCGCTTTTCTGCAACGTGCGCTCCGACAGCGTGATTGCAGCGCAGGATCTGTCGACCATTTATGATGCGCCGCTGGCCTATCACCGCGAAGGTCTGGATCAGGCGGTTCTTGATGCATTCCAGATCAGCCCGGCCCCCAAGCCCGATCTGGCCAAATGGGAGGATGTCAGCGACCGCATCCACAACGCCGAGGGCGAGGTCAAGGTCGCCATCGTCGGCAAATACACTCAGTTGGAAGACGCCTATAAGTCGATCGCCGAGGCGCTGACCCACGGCGGCATGGCCAACCGCGTCAAGGTCAAGGTCGAATGGGTCGATGCCGAGGTCTTCGATACTGAAGACGCCGCCCCGCATCTTGAGGGCTTCCACGCCATCCTCGTGCCCGGTGGTTTTGGCGAACGTGGAACCGAGGGCAAGATCAAAGCGGCGCAATATGCCCGCGAGCATAAAGTCCCCTATCTGGGTATCTGTCTGGGAATGCAGATGGCCGTGATCGAAGCCGCCCGCAACGCTGCGGGCATCACCGAAGCCGGGTCCGAGGAATTCGACCATGAGGCCGGGAAAAAGCGTTTTGAGCCAGTTGTCTATCACCTGAAAGAATGGGTGCAGGGCAACCACAAGGTCGAACGCAAAGTGGGTGACGACAAGGGCGGCACCATGCGTCTGGGCGCTTATGATGCGGTTCTGGCCGAGGGGTCAAAGGTAGCAGAAGTCTACGGCGGCACAAATATCGAGGAGCGCCACCGTCACCGCTATGAGGTCGACATCAAATATCGCGAACAACTTGAAAAAGCGGGCTTGAACTTCTCGGGCATGTCGCCCGATGGCCGTCTGCCCGAGATTGTCGAGTGGTCCGATCACCCGTGGTTCATCGGCGTTCAGTATCACCCCGAGCTCAAGTCGAAGCCGTTTGATCCGCACCCTTTGTTTCGCGATTTCGTCCGCGCGGCCAAGGACACTTCTCGCTTGGTTTAAGTCACCTTAACGTGACGGGTGTTTCGGATTTTTCTGTTCGAAACACCTGTTTACAGGGTTAACTGTCCGTGGAACACGAGACAGGAGACCGGCCATGACCGATCAGATCAAACAAGCGGAACGTTTCGCTGCCCTGCACCAAAAAGGCACACCGGTGATCCTTTACAATATCTGGGACGCTGGTAGCGCCGGTGCCGTGCGCGATGCCGGTGCCAAGGCAATTGCGACAGGCAGTGCACCGGTCGCAATGGCTCAAGGGTTCGGCGATGGTCAGAATATCCCGATGGACTTTGCGCTGGACAATGTCAGTCGCATCGTCTCAGCTGTCGATTTGCCTGTGACCTTGGACTTCGAAGGTGCCTATGCCGAAAGCCCTGTAGCAATTGCGGCCAACGTCCAGCGTGCATTGGAGACTGGGATTGTCGGCTTTAACTTCGAAGATCAAATTGTTGGAACCAATGATCTTTATGACATTGAAACCCAGGCCGCGCGGGTGGCTGCGATGCGTGAAGGAAGCGACGTGGCAGGCGTTCCGGCTTTCATCAACGCCCGCACAGATTTGTTTTTGAAGGCCAAGCCAGAAGAGCATGACAATGCGATGTTGGATGAAGCCATGGCACGGGCCAGTGCCTTCGCAGATGCAGGGGCAAGCGGGTTCTTCGCACCGGGTCTTAAGGACGAAGGATTGATCGCTCGGCTTTGCGAATCGACCGAACTGCCGGTGAACATTATCGCATTGCCCGGAACGCCTGATACGGCGACTCTGTCCTCGCTTGGTGTGGCACGTATCAGCTATGGCCCCGTGCCCTATCGCCAAATGCTGGGATGGTTGCAGGAACAAGCAAGCGCGGCATTACAGCAAGGCGGCTGAAAACCGAGCTTTGTTGGCGCTTTTTCGCGTATTGTGATCGTCAATGGTGGTCTGATGATCACGGATGGCTATGACAGGTAGTCCGTGCTTGGCGGGCTACCAAATATGGAATAACCTCGCGATATGTTGAAAAAGTTTTTTCAGGCGTTCCGACCGCCACAACACGACAATTTGCCTGACCCTGATGCAGAGCTTGCGCTAGGGGCGCTGATGGTGCGCGTGGCGCAGGCGGATAGGGACTATAAGCTGGAAGAAATCAGCCTGATCGACCGCATTCTGGCGCGGTTATATCAGCACAACGCGATCGAGGCCGCCAAGGTTCGCGCAACCTGCGAGAAACTGCACGCCGCCGCTCCTGAGACGGACACATTCGGCAAGCTGATCCGTGAGACCACCGATCTGCATGAACGTCTCGCCGCCTTAGACGCACTATGGGAAGTCGTTTTGGCCGATGGCAGCTCGGACGAAGGCGAAATGAAAATCGTCGAAGAGGCCCGGATTGCGATGGGTCTAAGCTATAATGACAGCCAAGCCGCCCGTGGCCGCGTGCAAAGACGCTTGGAAGAGACCTGACGGCGCTTTATATCTGGCGCATGTTTAGTGATTTTCTGTCCCGCCTGACAAACCCGCAGCCCGATCCGCTGCCCGATCATGATGCGCGCCTGGCGCTTACGGCCCTTTTGGTGCGGATCGCACGTTCTGACAATGACTATGCCGATAGCGAGATGTCCCGCATCGACCGGATATCCATGGAACGCTATGGCCTGTCCCCTTTCGAGGCCGCCGGTTTGCGCGCCCGTGCCGAAGATCTTGAAGCCGAGGCACCGGACACTGTGCGTTTTACACGTGCCATTAAAGAAGCCGTTGCCTATGATGACCGGCTCGCGGTCGTTCAGGCCCTGTGGTCGGTTGCTTTGGCGGATGGACACCGGACGGGTGAAGAAGATTCACTCTTACGGCTCGTGGTAAGTCTTTTGGGCGTCAGTGACGTAGACTCGGCACTGGCCCGACAGAAGGCCGCTAAGTCGTGATCGCTGCGCTGGGCATGTATGACTTGCCCAGCCTGCGGCCGGCCAACGATCGCTACTGGTCGTTGATTCGCTCAGCTTTGGGTTACGGCCCGGTTGAACTTACGCGCGATGCGGAACCCTGGGATATCTGGCTAAACCCTGACTTGTTGTTCGCGCAGGCCTGCGGTATGCCTTTTCGCACGCGGCTATATGGTCACGTTCAGTTGGTTGGTACGCCCGATTATGGTCTGTCTGGCTGTCCACCGGGTCATTATCGATCGGTATTTGTGGCACGCGCACGGGATTCACGCGGGCTTGCTGACCTTTCCCGAGGTACCTTTGCCTATAACGAGACGACGTCTCAGTCTGGTTGGGCAGGCCCCTTGGTTCATCTTGAAAAAATGGGATTGTGTCCTCTGTCCGGTCTGGAAACCGGATCTCACGCCATGTCGGCCCGCGCTGTGGCTGAAGGCGAAGCCGATTTTGCGGCACTGGATGCGCTCACGTGGTTGATGCTGAAAGAACACACAAAACTGGGAACGGAACTGCGCGATGTCGACGCGACAGAACCAACCCCTGCCTTGCCCTATGTCACCTCGGGCACACAGGACGCGACCGCTGTCGCCAAAGCTGTCCGACACGCAATCAACGCTCTGCCGCCCCGCGACCGCAATGCTCTGCATCTGCTGGACCTGATCACCATACCTGCGCAAGACTATCTTGCTATTCCAAACCCCTCTCCGAACATGGTCAAGCAGCTTATTCCCTGACCGATTTGACCAGAACGTCTGGTCAATTTGACGGCTTCGCCCCCCAATCGTGTCATTTGCGCATTGCATTGAGCTGAAATTTAAGCCCTAGTACCGCACCAACACCAACAACACTCAGGTCGCCCGTGACAGATTCCACTCCGGTCATCGAGATCAAAAACCTACACAAGAGTTTCGGCAATCTTGAGGTGCTGAAAGGGGTGGATATTACGGCAAGACGGGGCGACGTCGTATCGCTTATCGGTTCGTCCGGGTCCGGGAAGTCCACTTTGCTGCGCTGCTGCAACCTGTTGGAAGACAGTCAGCAGGGTGAGATTCTGTTCAAGGGCGAACCCGTGCGCTGGACAGGTAGCGACCATCACCGCCGACCCGCAGACCCTAAGCAGGTTCTGCGTATCCGCACGAACCTGTCGATGGTTTTCCAGCAGTTCAACCTGTGGTCTCACATGACCATTCTGCAAAACGTGATGGAAGCCCCTGTTACCGTTTTGGGGCGTGACAAGGCCGAGGTTGAGGACAGCGCCCGCAAGTATCTGGAAAAAGTGGGCATCGGCGACAAGTGCGACGTTTACCCGGCCCAGCTTTCTGGCGGCCAACAACAGCGCGCTGCTATCGCGCGCGGGCTATGCATGGAGCCTGAAGCCCTGTTGTTTGACGAACCGACATCGGCGCTGGACCCCGAGTTGGAGCAAGAAGTAATTAAGGTGATCAAGGATCTGGCCGCCGAGGGGCGTACTATGATCATTGTGACCCACGACATGAAGATGGCGGCTGATATCTCAAGCCATGTCGTCTTTCTGCATCAGGGCCTCATCGAAGAAGAAGGTCTGCCGGAGGACATCTTCACCACCCCTGAATCCAAGAGGCTTCAGGGCTTTCTATCCGCCACACAGGCGGCCTAATAAACGGACAGGACCAAACTGGGGAGTAACCAATGAAAAAACTGATTCTGACCACAGCAGCCCTGGCGCTCGGCGCTGGTATGGCAATGGCGGACACCGTCCGTCTTGGCACGGAAGGCGCCTATGCTCCGTGGAACTTCGTCAACGATGCAGGCGAAATCGACGGGTTTGAGCGTGAGCTGGGCGACGAGCTGTGCAAACGCGCCAACCTGGAATGTGAATGGGTCAAGAACGATTGGGATTCGATCATTCCGAACCTGGTGTCGGGCAACTACGATGCCATCATCGCCGGTATGTCGATCACCGACGAACGTGACGAAGTCATCGATTTCACCCAAAACTACACGCCGCCGGATCCGTCTGCTTATGTTGCGATGTCCGATGGCGTTGATCTTGCCGGTGGTGTGATCGCTGCGCAGACCGGCACCATTCAGGCGGGCTATGTCGCCGATTCCGGCGCGACTCTGGTCGAATTCGCCAGCCCCGAAGAAACAATCGCAGCCGTTCAGAACGGTGAGGCGGATGCAGTCCTGGCGGATAAATCCTTCCTGGCGCCCTTCACCGAAGACGGCTCGGGCATGGTATTCGTTGGTGACGAAGTGCCGCTGGGTGGCGGTGTCGGTATGGGCATCCGCGAATCCGACGGTGAGCTGAAAGAAAAGTTCAACACGGCGATCCAATCCATGAAGGATGACGGCAGCCTGAACGCGCTTATCACCAAATGGGAAGTGTCTTCGACCTTCTAATCCAAACCTCAGCGGAGCGCCCGATCACAGGGCGCGCCGCATCTGAGCCCTTGCAAGTCAAAGAGGCCCGCCATTTTCTCGTTCTGCACTGATCCCGAAACACTCGGCACGGTCCGTTGGTTCTCCTGTTACCTGACCAACGGTGTCCATTGGCTGTTCTACCTGTCCTTCTTCAAGGTTCTGCTGCTGCTGGCAATCACCGCGCCTGTGGCATTGGGGTTTGGCTTTCTTGGGGCGATGGCGGCCCGATCTCATTTTTTGCCGCTGGCATGGCTTGGCAAAGGCTACATCGCCGTCGTGCGCGGTGTCCCTGACATTGCCTTTTTCATGTTCTTCGTAATCGCTTTGGATCAGGCGTTCGAATGGACGCGACACAAAGTTCTGTGCCCCGAATGGACGGACCCGGTTAGGCAAGGCAATGATTTTATCGTCTGTCAGGCTGCGAAATTGCCGCTGGGCACATCCCCTGAATGGGTCCACGAAACCTATGGGTTCTTTCTGGCCGTTATTACCTTTTCGATCGTTTTTGGTGCCTTTGCAGCGAACGTCTTGTTTGGCGGTATGCGCGCGGTTCCCCATGCACAACTAGAGACGGCCGCTGCTTATGGCATGACAAATCGCCAGACCTTTTGGCGCGTTCTGGTTCCTCAGATGTGGGTTTATGCCCTGCCCGGCTTATCCAACCTTTGGATGGTGTTGATAAAGGCCACGCCGCTTCTGTTCCTGCTGGGCATCGAAGATATCGTGTACTGGGCACGTGAGCTGGGCGCGATCAAGAACCCGAAATTCACCCAATACCCCCATGGTGACTGGCGTATGTGGTACTTCCTTGCTCTGCTGGTGTTCTACCTTGGAATGACCCGTGTGTCCGAGATTGGCCTGGAACGCCTGATGCGCAGACTGTCGCACGGTCAGGCCACCTCAGGCGGAGAGTTGCTGCGTAAGGAGACGACGGCATGAGTTGTCTTCAGACTATTCAGGATTACGGCCTGCGTTCGATCGGGATTGGTGAGCGGTTGCTGCCACGCGATGGTTTCACGCTATGCGAACATTTCACCCTGATCGGCTCGGGCATGATCTGGAATATCTATTTCGGCATCATGGCGCTGATCACCGGGTTCTTTCTGGCCACTGCACTGGCCATGGGAAAAGCGTCGACAAAGAAATGGCTGCGCAAACCTTCGGAATGGTTCATCTTCCTGTTCCGAGGCTCGCCCCTGTTTATCCAGTTTTTCTTTGCCTATTTCTTCTTCCTCTCGCTCAAACAGAATTTTCCCTTCCTTGACGCCCTGACATCCGCTTGGTTGGGCGCGCTGATCGTGCTGTTCTTCAACACGGCAGCCTATTCGGGCGAGATCTTCTATGGCGCGCTGCGTTCGATCCCCAAGGGCGATATTGAGGCCGCAGACGCCTATGGCATGACCGGCTGGCCACGGTTCCGCCGCATCATCTGGCCCACCATGCTGCGGCTGGCCTGGCCTGCCTACACCAACGAGGCGATTTTTCTGTTTCACGCAACTACGCTGGTCTTCTTCTCGGCCTTCCCGGTCTGGCAGCAGCGCGGGGACGCTCTGTATTACGCGGGATATTTCGCGGACAAGACTTTCAATCCGTTTGTCCCCTACCCGATTCTGGCCTTTTATTTCATCTTGCTGACTCTGGCCGTGATCTGGGGATTTGGAATGGTCAACAAGCGTCTGAACCGGCATCTGCCGGTTGCCAAACGCAGTAAAATGAAACTGAGGCTGAATCTGGTGCGCTGACCCCGGCGCACCTTTTCGCAACACAACACGCGCACGGCTCTGCCCTGTGCGTTTCTTTTTTCGCGTTTTTCGAGGAAATGGTACCGCCTCCCTGGCTTGAACAGGGGACCTCTGGATCCACAATCCAGCGCTCTAACCAACTGAGCTAAGGCGGCACTCGTGAGGGGCGATTTACCGAACGCGCCGGGGGAATGCAAGAGGATTAAAGCCGAATTTTCCAGCTTTGTTCGACAAGATCGACCCCAAAGGAATGCACTGGTTTGCTGTCCGTCAAATGCCACCCTTCAGCTTTGTAAAGCGCGCAAGCCGCCCTATGGCTTTCATGGGTCCATAGTGACATCTTCGTGAAACCAACAGCACGCGCGTGGTTCATACAGGTGCGCAACAAGCGTTTGCCAAGCCCCTTCCCCCTCGCCTTTGGCACCAGGAAAAAAAGCCGCAGTTTCGCTGTGTCCTCATCTAGCCGGACACAAAAAATACTCCCAAGGCGATCACCTGCCTGCTCGGCCACCCAACCGCATTCGCATTTGGGATCATGACTGGCCACGAACTCGTCAAGTATCTTGCGCACCAACCGGGCAAAGCTTTTGTCGAACCCTTCATCGCGCTCGTATAGGATTGCGTGCTGCTCTACCAACCAAGGCACATCTGACGCGCGAAAGAGTCTGATTGCTACATCGTTCATACTGTATCTGAGCGCATCTCTGTCTTGATTCTCAAGTCTTTGCGCGCTAGCACAGACCCTCATCCCCGGAGGCGCAAATGAGCATCAACACCGAACGTGACATTCAGGCAAATCTGCAGATCGGCCCAACCGATCGAGGTATGGTACGCCTGTTCATTGAGGCGGATGGCGTCGAGATTCCGATGGACTTTGAACCGGACGAAGCCGAAGAAATTGCGGAAGAAATCCGTGCTGCTGCTCAGGCTGCTCTGGCTGTTAAAGGCTGAAGTATCAAAGCCTTGGATCGCGCAACGCGTGTAGTCTCCGGGCCGCATCTGTGGCGAATTTCTGGATCATCTTTTTGCGACGTGCTGGTGCCAGCTTATCCTCGGGTGCCATTCGAATTATTTCAGCATCGTAGGCATCGGCGATAATTAGCCCCGTCTCAGGCGGCAACAGCTCGGTCGGAAAATCTGTATCCACGGCCCAGAAAAACCGATCACACCACTCCAAATAGCCCTGCCACTTGGAATCCGATTGGTAATCGGCTCGGCTGGATTTGCATTCCACTACCCACAATTCACCCTTGGGGCCCAACCCCATAACGTCCACACGCAACCCGCGCGCCGGCACGAATTCCTCAACAGAAACAAAACCGTGCGCGCTAAGATGACGCGCCACGCCGCGTGCTAGCTTCTGGCCGGGTTGTAGATCCAATGTCATTGGAAAAATGTGAACAATTCATGAACAAATTGCAAGGGAGAGATTACGGTTGACGTGATACCATATGGTATTGAATAAATATGAAACCAAATGGTATCGAATATGAGGAAACGGATGCCTGACCAAATCCAAAACGCGTTTCGCGCGCTTGCGGACCCCACGCGCCGGGACATCGTTCAGATGCTTGCATCGCAGGATATGACAATCGCGCAACTGACAGATTGCTTCGACATGACCCGAGCGGCCGTCAAGAAACACCTGACCGTGTTGTCGGACGGGGGCTTCATCCAGGTCGAAGCTCGGGGGAGAGAACGCATCAACCGTCTTGAACCCCAGGGAATGACCCCTGTGCTGGATTGGTTGAGCTTCTTTGATCAGTTCTGGGACGAGCGCCTGCGTAACTTGAAAGAAGCCATTGAAAGGAAAGAGACATGACCAAAGCAGTTTTGCAAAAGACCATCTTCCTGCGCGCCGAACCGGACACTGTCTGGGCCTATCTGACCGAACCGGAACATCTTGCCGAATGGTTTCACAAGCCCGAACGCCCACTGGCCGCAGGACAAAGGCTTGAGATGTTCGGGACCACAAGCGGCGATCTGTTGATCTGGGGAGAGGTGCGTGAGGCGCGCAAGCCACAATATCTTGAATATACCTTCACGGTGAAACCGATGGCGGACGCTGTCAGCGTAGTCAAATGGACGTTAGAACCCATAGACGGCGGCACGCGATTGTCTTTGGAGCACGAAGGCCTGCCACAAGGCGCAGAGGCTTTCGGCCTGATCCTGGCCCTGGATAACGGGTGGGACGAGCATTTCGGCAAGATGCGCAAGGCCCTGCACGAGACTGTTGACGCTTAACCCCTTGTGCCAGCCCGTAAGACGCCCTAACTAAGCGCTTGGCGGGTTCTGCCCTTCTTGTGACTGGTAGCATTCTGGTGGCCTTAAGCAATTCCGAGGGGGCTGGCTCTGTTCAGGTCCTGGCCTGATTACCTGGCGCCCACCTGTACATACAGGTCCTCGGGAATCACACCGCACGGTTGACTGGTGGTCCCGCCGCAATTTTCCTTTAATTTCAGCGCCCTGCGCTGGAATCCTGCTTGACCGGAACCGGTTTGAACAGATTTACGACCGGCGAGCCGCGCCGTGGGCCACCCGGCTTTTCGGCCATGCTCATGATCTTGTAAGCAAACTGGACGCCTGCAAAGACAATCCCGTTCATGAACCAGATCATGACCAACGCCACCAGCCCAACGTCCGAACCCCAGATCAGCCCGCGCAGATTGGCCACGTTCACCGCCAACAGCACGCCGACAAACACGGCTGAGATTACGAAGCCCCAGATAACCTGAGTGATATAAAGACGGATGAGCTTGGGCATTGCGGCACTCCTTGTTCTGCAAGAAGCTTAGTCTGCCAGAGCACCTAGTAAAGGCGTCAGAACGCCTCGGGCTGGGCCTCGCGCGCCATGTGGTCCAGCACAGCGTTGACGAATTTCGGCTCTTTTCCTTCTGGGAAGAAGGCGCGGGCCACGTCGACGAATTCGGTGATGACCACCTTGGGCGGCGTGTCGCTTTGGGTTAGTTCGGCGCCTGCGGCGCGGAACGCAGCGCGCAAGGTCGGGTCGATGCGCCCGATGGGCCATTTGGCCACCAAAGCGCGGTCTGTCATCTGATCGATCGGGGCCTGATAGTTCACGGCATCTTCGACCAGTTTGCGGAACAGGCGGATATCGCCGTCCAGCATTTCTTCGCCCTCATAGACGGCACCGAACCGGTGATCCAGAAACTCGTTCACGACTGCTTCGGTCGTCTGGCCTGACTGCTCCATCTGGAACAGCGCCTGAACGGCGTAAAGCCGAGCGGCGGATTTCATCAGGCGTTTCTGGTTTGCCGGTTTAGGCGCGTCTGTCTGGGTCATGCTGTCGTGGGTCCGTTGCTGTCGCCCGCCACTAGGATGGACTCGGACGGTGGCTTGAAGCCCACGCCCTTTTTGGAAGAGCCCCACTTACGGCTGAGCGCGATCAGATGCAAGGCCGCAGCGGCTGCCCCACCCCCTTTATTCATCTTTTCTGGGTTGGCGCGCACCTCGGCCTGTTCGTCGTTCTCGACGGTCAGGATGCCGTTACCAATCAGCAGGCCCTGCAGGCCCATCAACTGAATGGCGCGACTGGAATCGTTGCACACCGTTTCATAATGCGTGGTCTCGCCGCGAATAACGCAGCCCAGCGCGACATAGCCATCATAGTTGCACTGCCGGTCAGCCATGGCGATGGCGGTGGGTATCTCCAACGCGCCGGGAACCTCGACCACATCACAAGTGCCGCCCGCAGCCTCGATCTCGTCCTTGGCACCGGCAACCATATTGTCGGCAATGGCACGATAGAACGGTGCCACCACCAGCAGCAGTTTCACCGGCTTGTCGAATGTCGGAGTCGGCAGGACGCCGTGTTTGTCTTGTTCAGCCACGATCAGTCTTCCTTGAGGATGGAACGGGTGCCGACGATGGACAGGCCAAACGCGTCGAGCCCCAGATATACGGTTTCGGGCGAGTCGGTCAGCAGCACCAGCTCGTGAATTCCCAATTTGGACAGGATCTGAGACCCCAGTCCTGTTTGTTTGATGGTCCGAGGGCCTTCATCCTCGACCGCATAAAGCGAGTTGCGCGGTTGGCGGAACAGACAGACGACGCCGCGCCCCTCTTCGGCGATCTTCTCCATCGCACGCGGCAGTTCGCGCGAAGATTTAGGCCCGAGGCCCAAGATATCCGGCGCTTCGTGCAAAGCATGGGTGCGGGTCAGAACGGGTTCGGGCGTGGTGATGTCGCCTTTGATCATGACCACATGTTCGATGCCATGAAGCTGGTCAGTGAACAGCCGCATCTCCCATTCGCCACCATATTCCGAATTGACGGTTTCACGAGACGTCTCGACCACCAGATTGTCATTGCGGGATCGATAGGTGATCAGGTCGCTGATCGTACCGATTTTCATGTCATGGGTTTGGGCGAATTCCACCAGATCGGGCAGACGCGCCATTGTGCCGTCGGGCTTCATGATCTCGCAGATCACGCCTGAAGGGTTCAGCCCGGCCAAGCGCGAGATATCAACCGCAGCTTCGGTATGGCCCGCGCGCACCAGCACCCCGCCCCGCTTAGCACGTAAGGGGAAGACATGGCCCGGGGTGGCAATGGCCGCCATCGTGTTTTGTTCATTGATGGCCGTCGCAACAGTCAGGGCGCGGTCAGCGGCGGAAATCCCGGTCGACACACCTTCGCGTGCCTCGATCGACACGGTGAACGCGGTTTCATGACGCGAGGAATTGTTCACCGCCATCATCGGCAGGCCCAGCGCATCCACCCGTTCCGCGGTCATCGGCAGGCAGATCAGGCCGCGCCCATGGGTGGCCATGAAGTTGATCGCCTCGGCATCCGCAAACTCGGCGGCGATGACCAGATCGCCTTCATTCTCACGGTCTTCGTGGTCGACCAGAATATACATCCGGCCTTTGCGCGCCTCTTCGATGATCTCTTCAATCGTGCTGATCGCGTCGCGCAGTTGCGCTTCGACGGGTCCGGGGGTTTCAAAGCTCATTGGGCAGCCTTTCGCAGAGCATGTTTGCACGGGTGGATAGACCACCCCGCGCGCAAAGGCCAGTCTGCAAACGTCCCGAACCGGTCAGAACGCGGCGTTTAACTCAGGACATTTCGGCCAGGCGGGCAACGTAGCGGGCCAGGGTGTCGATCTCGAGGTTGACTTTGTCTCCAATCGCAACATCGCCCCATGTCGTCACCTCTTTGGTATGAGGAATGAAGTTGATACCAAAGTCACTGCCGTCCACATCGTTGACGGTCAGAGACGTCCCGTTCAGCGCAACCGAACCCTTGGGTGCGATAAAGCGCGCAAGGTCCTTGGGCGCGCGCAAGGTCACACGGGTACTGTCACCTTCATCCTCGATAGCAACGACCTCGGCGACTCCGTCCACGTGCCCAGACACGATATGACCGCCCAACTCATCCCCGACTTTAAGGGCGCGTTCCAGATTGACATGTTTGCCGACCGACCAGTTGGACAGGTTCGTCTTGGATACCGTCTCGGCACTGATCTGAACATCATACCAGTCGTCCCCCAAGGCGATGACGGTCAGGCACACCCCATCGCTTGCGATTGAGGCACCTATATCGATGCCGGATGTCTTATAGGCGGTCTTGATCCGCGCCCGCAGGTCGCCCTGTTGGTCAAGTTCGGCAATGGTGCCAACATCGGTGACGATACCTGTGAACATTTCCTTTACCCTTCGGTTCCTAATATTCCATCCAGTCTACTTGCCGAGGTAAGCGTATCGGCGGTTCCGGGCAAGGCCCGCCTTGCCGGACGCAGCACAAAAAGGCATAAATTTCGCACCAACGAGCAAGAGCAGCACCAATGCCACCACTCACAAAAGGCTCTGAGCGCCGTGTTTTCCTGTTTCTACAGGGACCGCACGGACCGTTTTTCAATGCACTCGCACGCGTGCTGCGCAAAACAGGTGCCGAGGTTCGGCGTGTGGGCTTCAATGCCGGTGACCGCGCGTTCTGGTTCGACCGTGCAAGCTATATTCCCTTTACCGACCGTCCTGAGCAATGGCCTGAAAGTTTCCGCGGGCTGACTGAGACGCTTGGTGTGACCGACCTCGTCTTATACGGCGACGCACGCCCAATACATGCCCAAGCAATCAAGATTGCCAGCGAACGGAACATAACCGTGCATGTGTTCGAAGAAGGTTATCTGCGTCCGTGGTGGGTCACTTATGAACGCATGGGATCGAACGGGAACTCTCGCCTGATGTCGCTTACGATCCCGCAGATGGAACAAGCCCTCGAACGCTCGGACACTCAGGATCCCCCGCCGCCTTCGCATTGGGGCGACATGCGGCAGCACATCTTTTATGGTGCGCTATATCATTGGTTTTTGTTGTTCCTCAATCAGAGGTATCGCAACTTCCAGCGGCACAGAGAGCTGCCAGTTTCCAAGGAATTTACGCTGTATTTCAAACGGCTTATGCTGATGCCCTTTCACCGCTTGCAACGACGCTGGGCGACGTTTCGCGCTCGCAGAAGCGGTATGCCATATCATCTTGTGCTGCTGCAATTGGGGCATGACAGCTCGGTTCAATCGCATTCCGACTATTCCAACATGTCAGAATTTCTGGAACAGGCCATCAAGGGCTTTGCTGATGGGGCACCGCGTCACCACCAGCTTGTCATCAAAGAACATCCGCTTGAAAACCACCGAGAACCCCTGAACCGCAGAACCCGTCAAATCGCCAACGCCCATGGTGTCGGCGACCGTGTCCACTATGTGCCGGGTGGAAAGCTTGCGCGGCTGTTGAACGAGGCGAATTCCGCTGTCACCATCAACTCGACCGCCGGACAGCAAGTTTTGTGGCGCGGAATTCCGCTGCGCAGTTTAGGGCGGTCCGTCTACAACAAGCCCGAGTTCATCTCGGGACAGACATTTGCCCAGTTTTTTGGCAACCCCACCCCTCCTGACACGGCCGCGTATCAGGCTTATCGCCAGTTCCTGCTTAAAACCTGTCAGGTGCCCGGAGGGTTTTACTCCAGACGTGGTCGGCGGCAGTTGCTGCGGCGTGTAACAGATATGTTGCTTGCCCAATGCGACCCCTATGAGACACTGCTGTCGGGTAACGCGGCGCAGACGCCACAGTTGAAGATCGTTGAAGGAAACAAACAGCTTGATGCTGGAAGTCAACTCAATGACAAGCTAACTTGAGACAAACAAAAGAAGACTGAGGATATTCGGCAGTGCAGTGCTTTCCGCTCCAATGGGCACGGGGATTTTTCCTTGTTGCCGTTTTTGGCTTTTTGGCCGGGTGTCAGCTTCCCAAATCTGGGCCAAGCAAGAATGAAATTTTGGCTGGCTCAGTTCAGAATGGTGGCAATGCGTTCATAGTCGAAGTGGATGATCGTATTACCGAGGTCACGTCCGCTGTTCCCCAATTCGGGTTTTCGCAGTCTTTCCTCAGCGCGCCAAACCTGGCCGCCGATACAGTGCGCCCCGGTGACTCTCTGAGCCTGTCGGTCTGGGAGAACGTCGATGACGGGCTGCTTTCTTCAGATATCGGCGGCGCGACGACGCTGGATCAAATTCAAGTGGACAGTGAAGGGTTTATCTTTGTTCCTTATGCCGGTCGTGTCAGGGCCTCTGGGAATACCCCCGAACAGCTGCGCCAACTGATCACAAGCAAACTGCAAGACCAAACACCAGATCCACAGGTCGAGGTCCGGCGGACAGCCGGAAACGGTTCAACCGTTACGCTGAACGGCGAGATTGGCTCGCCAGGTATATACCCTATCGAAAGCCCGACCCGCACTCTGGCTGGCATGCTGTCCCAAGCCGGAGGCGTTTCAGTCGGGTCTGACATCGCGCTTGTTACCGTTATTCGGGGCAATCAACGGGGAACGGTCTGGTACAATGACCTGTTCACCAATCCAAAGCTGGATATCGCACTACGCGCCGGTGACCGCATATTGGTCGAGGCCGACAGTCGGTCTTACGTCGCCCTAGGGGCTACCGGACAGTCACGTGTTGCGTTCGACAGTCAAGATTTGACTGCACTCGAAGCTTTGGCCCAAGTCGGAGGGCTACAGTCCCTGTCCTCGGACCCTACCGGCATCTTCGTGCTGCGAAACGAACGACAGGACATTGCCCGTTCGGTCATGGGACGCTCGGACTTACAGGGCGAACAGCGGGTGATTTACCTGCTTAACCTTACTGCACCAAACGGCCTGTTCGTAGCCCGTGATTTCGTCATCCGCGACGACGACACGATCTACGTCACCGAAGCGCCCTATGCGCAATGGAGCAAGTCGATATCGCTGATCGCGGGCGGGCTTACACCGCTGGCCAACGTCACGACCCTGACAGGCGGGTGATGTCGGCTGCGGCGATGGCCGAGGAACAGCGTACCCGCCTGCGTGTCTACAATGGCGGTTTCCTGACCAATCGCCGTATTCGTCGCATTCTTAAGCTTGCGGGCTACGACATTCGGCTGGGTCTACCCAAAGACGGAGACACCGTTGCCATATGGGGCAACAGTCCAACCGCCCACCGCGGCTTGAATATCGCAGAAAAACACAAATCCCCTGTCTTGCGTGTCGAAGATGCTTTTCTGCGATCTTTGCATCCTGGTCGGGATGGCGAACCGCCGCTAGGCCTATTGCTGGACCGGTCCGGTCTACACTTCGATCCTACGCGCCCATCCGATCTTGAGACTTTGCTGGCGACGCACCCTTTGGATGATACGGCCCTGCTGAACCGGGCGCGCGGTGCGATTGCGCGAATGAAGGAACTGCATCTCAGCAAGTATTCGGGGTTTGAAGTCACTAAGTCTCTGCCGGCGCCGGGGTATGTGTTGGTTGTCGATCAGGCCCAAGACGATGCATCGGTTACTGCCAGCAAAGGCGACGCGGCCCGGTTCCGCGAAATGTTGGTCATGGCGCAAGAAGAGCACCCAGGCGCGCGCGTGTTGATCAAAACCCACCCCGAAACCATTAGTGGCCATCGCAGTGGGTATTTCTCTGACCTGGACCAATCAGGTCGTGTCGCTTTGTTTGAAAACCCGATCAGCCCGTGGGACTTGCTTGAAGGTGCAGTGGGCGTCTACACCCTGTCTTCGCAATTCGGGTTCGAGGCCATTTTGGCAGGCCACAAGCCCCGCGTCTTTGGTCAACCCTTCTATGCGGGCTGGGGCCTAACGCAGGACGAAGAATACCTGCCCCGCCGTCAGCGCAGCCTGACGCCAGCCCAGCTTTTTGCGGCCGCCATGATCCTTTATCCTACTTGGTATGACCCCTACAGGGATCAGCTTTGCGAATTGGAAATGGTTCTGGATACGTTAGAGGCGCAGACCCGCGCATGGCGTCAGGATCACGCGGGCTGGACGGCCTCGGGGATGCGTTTGTGGAAACGTGGTCATCTTCAAAGGATGTTCGGGCGCGAGACCAAAATTCGCTTTACCAAAAGCCCTCCTCCGTCTTCCGAAAAACCACATATGGTTTGGGCCAGCCGAGCCGAAGGGCAAGAGAGTGTTGTTAGGATCGAGGATGGTTTCCTGCGGTCCCGTGGTTTGGGCGCTGCCTTGGTTCCGCCCGTCTCGCTGGTCGCCGATGATCTGGGTATATATTACGACCCGACGCGAGCTAGTCTGCTTGAACAGCTTATCGCCCAACGGGAAACTCTGCGCCCGGATCAGGAGCTGCGCGCAGACAGGCTAGTTGAGAAAGTCACCTCGGGGCAGATCAGCAAATACAATATCGGCGGCCAAGTACCGGACTTGCCCAAGGGGCATCGCATTCTAGTACCCGGACAGGTAGAGGACGACGCCTCGATCCTGTTAGGGACCGGAACAATTCGTACCAACCTTGAACTGTTACAGTTGGTACGGGACAAGAACCCGGACGCTGTTTTGATCTATAAGCCCCACCCGGATGTCGAGGCCAGTTTACGTGACGGCGCGATAGATGCAGACGGCCTCGCTGATGTCACCATACGCGATACGGATCCGGCCCAGCTATTGCCGCAGGTCAATGAAGTCTGGACAATGACGTCTTTACTGGGGTTTGAGGCGCTGATCCGCAACCTGCCTGTGACCACTGTCGGTGCCCCCTTCTATGCGGGTTGGGGGTTGACGCAGGACCTCGGCACCGTCCCCGCCCGGCGTGGCGCACATCCCACGGTGTTGGGTTTGGTCCATGCCGCGTTGATCGACTACCCGCGGTATCTGGACCCGATCACAGGCACCCCCTGCCCGGTCGAGGTTGCGCTGCAGCGCCTGACCGATCGTGAAGGAATCAAAGGGCCGCCGATGTTACGATTGCTATCTAAGCTGCAGGGCGCCTTTGCGACACATGCTCATCTATGGCGACGCTAGCGCAGTAACCGCCGCCAGCGATGCATGACGTCGGGGCCAACAGCGCGTATTTCCATCAATTCAAACCGGGGGGCTGCGTCCAGCGTCTCCAGCCCCAATGCTCCGATCCCTGGCAAACCTTCTGCACCGATGGTCAGACCCGCGTTAAATCCGACCAGTTCGTCAACCAGATCCTGCGCCAACAAAGATGCCGCCAACGCCGAGCCGCCTTCGCAGAAAACACGTGTCAGCCCCGCCTGCCCCAGTTGTTGCAACATATCCGCAGCATCAATCTGGTGATCTTGCAATGCGCAAGGGATCAATGTGGCCCCTAGCCCCTCCCATGCCCGGGCCCGCTCGGCATCGGGGGCATGGCCGTGGCACAGCCAAACCGGGACTTGCTTAGCGGATCGGGCGAGTTGGCTCATCAATGGGATATCAAGATGGCGCGAGACAACGATACGGACAGGTTGCTGCGCCACACCAAGATCACGGACGGTCAGTGCAGGGTCATCGGCCCGCGCAGTACCTGCGCCAACCATAACCGCGTCGTGACGCGCGCGCATCGCGTGGACTTCTCGCCGCGCCTGCGGACCGGTGATCCACTGGCTATGACCACTGGCCGTCGCGATCCGGCCATCGAAACTGTTCGCCAATTTAAGGGTTATGAATGGTCGCCCCTGCTCCATCCGCAAGAAAAACCCTGCGTGGTCACGTTCGGCGTGCGCGGCCAAAACACCTGTCGTGACTTCGATTCCGGCTTCGCGTAATTTGGCGAAGCCCTGCCCTGCAACACGCGGATCACTGTCCTCGACCGGTGAAACCACGCGCGCAATCCCCGCTGAGATCAGCGCATCCGTGCAAGGAGGGGTTTTCCCATGATGTGCGCAAGGCTCCAGCGAGACATAGGCCGTCGCGCCTTTGGCCGTTTCACCAGCCTGTGCCAACGCAACGGTTTCCGCATGCGGTCGTCCGCCGGGTTGGGTCCAACCTCGCCCAATAATCCGACCATCGCGCACGATAACACATCCCACCGAGGGGTTTGGCCAACACGTGCCTTGACCGCGTTGCCCCAAAGACAGGGCCAACGCCATGTATCGTTTATCTGTGTCGTTCACTCGTCAGACGAAGGATGCGGCGGGCGCAGTTCGTGGACAAACTCCTCGAAATCATCGGCCGCCTGGAAATTCTTGTACACGCTTGCAAAGCGCACATAAGCAACCGTGTCAATGCGCGCCAACGCTTCCATGACGATCTCGCCAATTTTGTTCGACGGGATATCGGTCTCACCCATGCTTTCCAGGCGGCGCACAATCCCCGAGATCATCTGATCAATACGTTCAGGGTCGATTGGGCGTTTCTGCATTGAGATACGGATAGACCGTTCCAGTTTGTCGCGGTCAAAGTCTTCCCGTTTGCCATTGGTTTTGATCACAACCAGATCGCGCAGCTGCACCCGTTCATAGGTCGTGAAACGTCCGCCACACGCAGGACAGAACCGGCGCCTGCGGATCGCGACGTGATCCTCTGCGGGGCGTGAATCTTTCACCTGAGTGTCAGTATTTCCACAAAACGGGCAGCGCATCCGCCGTCTCCTCGTCCCTAATTCCGCCTCTAATTGTAAGCGCTGTGGCTTACTTATCCACAACTATAGGGCAGCCGCTAGGATTTGGGTAGTCGGAATTTTTCACCGCAAGATAAAGGGGTCACGCGAAATGCGCAGCGACCTTTCGGTGGTGGGGCGCTGAACGATGTTCAAACAAATAGATCCCTTGCCATGTGCCCAGAGCCGGACGGCCACTTGCCACTGGGATCGTCAATGATACCGGCAGTAAGGCAGCCTTTATGTGTGCTGGCATGTCATCTGGGCCTTCATAAGTGTGCCGTAAATAGGACATCGATGGATGATCCGAGGGCGGAACCAGCCTCTCAAAGAAAGCACTCAGGTCAGTTTGCACCTCGGGATCTGCGTTCTCTTGTATCACCAGAGAACAGGACGTATGGCGCACAAACAACGTCAGCAGCCCGTCGCGTTCGACCGAGTTTAGCCAGTTACCTACATCCGGGGTGAATTCATATAACCCCGGTCCGCGTGTCGAAATAATAAACTCGGTCTGCAACAGGTGCTCATTCTCGCTTAGTCGTCAAAGATTTGCCGACGATAGCACAGTGCGTTCGCACTCTGAACCGATCTGCTTTGACCAGCAACAAAGCCGACGTTGATTGACTTGACGTTCAAATCAACACCAGGCGGAGGACTGACGGAAAACTGCACAGCGGTCCGGCGTCCAGTTGCTTCGCTGGGTCCATAACCGCGCACTACGTAGATCGGCTGTTTCCAACCTGCGCCCAAAGTCCTGCGGGCATAATCGGCAGCGGCACACCAATACCCATCAACATCGTTGCGCCCACGCGGGATCACTTCGTAGACGTTGGCATTGACCGAGACCGTCTGAAACCCAAATCGCGCAAAGCCAGCGGCCGAAAGCGGTGTAGTCAGAACAACTGCGGCAAGCGCAGCGTAAGTCATAACCTGTTTCATAATCATACTCTTTCCTGTTACGAGGTAAGACTGGAAATAGTATAACCCGTCCAACGGCAAAGCGGGTTCACGATCAATTCAGCCCACGTCCTGTTTTGCGTGATCAGCCGTTAGCCATCCGTGATATCGGATCAGCAACCCCAAAACAGGCATCCGAGCGGACACATCAAACCGAAAGCGCCCTTCGTCATCCTGCCACTCAAACGTATTAGACCTGGGTAATATGAGCTTTGGGCACGGGATTCCCCACAAGCGTAACCGGTGAAGACGAATGGACAACTGCCCATCGAAAAGCACGGGTTTCAGCCACAAGGTCAATAGGCCCATCCGCTCGAGTACGTAGCCTGACCTGTAGCCGATCCGCGACCTGGTCGTTTGGCCGTTGAAATTCCTGACCCATATCCATGCCCTGTCCCGTTTTGTTACCGATAAAGAGACAGGAACATTGCAGCCACCAGTGGGGAAGCTTCCAAGCCGCAAAGCCATACGCACTAACAGGCCGCGGCCACGCTCAATATCACAGAAACCCGAATAGCTTCCCTGACTGCCGTGCAGGTGCCGCAAGGCGTCGGGCAAAACTGACTGCGCCGGCAACGCCTGCCAAAACGGATCAGGTTGCATCTAGTACCCTTTGGGAAGAAAGCGCGACATTAGATCTTTGTCCGGAACCAAGCAGGTATCAGCCCGACCAAACACGGCATATCTGTTGCGCGCCAAAACGTGATACATCGGGTCCTTAACCACCCCAGGCAGATATTTGCACAGGGACACGACGGGCCACATCCCCGGCAGAGCCTGCATGGCTGCAGCAAATGCATCCAACCGTTGATAAACTTGACCGTTCAACACGACGAGGTTCGTTTCAAAATCCTGTGTCGGTAATTTAAGATCTGAATAGAGATTTCGCCCCAACTCGGATTGCGCAGTTACAAACTTGAACCTTTGCGCCCTATCCCGTTTCAGCATGAAACGAAAAAAGCCCGTGCACAGCACGCATTCGCCATCAAACACAATAAAATCTTGGCTCTTAACCAATTCGTCCAATGCAATGTCGTGCATCTTAAAATCGCCTTTGCCGTAATTTCCCCCAAAGTGACACCGCAAACACGACGCCACAATGCGACACAGGCAACAGCAGGAATGGGCGTGCCGGGGAGCCACAGTATGCCTGCTCGAATTATCGTCTGGGCTCTGGCCCCATCCCCAAAAAGGCGCTGACCCGGCAACGTGACAGAAATACGGGTTTGCCGCCCAAAGCGCATGTGACTTTTTGCCAACGTTTTACGGATTTATGTCACGGCGGATGCGTCCCACACCTCTCAGCAAGGGTGCAAACAAACAGATATCGCGATAAGATACAGCATGGACGTCGATATCTCACGTATTCAGCTTTTGACGCGCATGCTTGATCACAAGACACAGAATCCTGCTGTCACAGATCGAGTATTGGAAAAATGTAACATACAGCGCGATGACATCACGGTTTCTGCGGGCACTTGTAGCGCCCACACAGAAGCCCTCTTTGCCAGATATGCCTGCGATATTCTTGAGGACCCGACTTTTGCCGCAGCGGCCGGGCTAGAATACCGATCTTCCTCAAGCCTTACCGCATACATCAGCAAATACTCGCGAGATTTGAAACAAGTTCTAGAAAATACCTCGCGTTTTCACGGGATCATTGATCCGGCTCTGATGTTCAGTTTGCGCGTCGCAGGGAATTTCGCGTCGATCGAGGCTGAATGGAAAGATGCCAGCTTTGCTCGATACCACAGACGCACAGAGTTTTTAGTATTTGCAGGTCTGGCACGGATGCGAAACCTGACTCAGATTGATTTCTTCCCAATGGAAATACGTTTTCAACATGAAACAGGAGGCAATCGGACCGCGTACCAAAAGCTTGCGGGTTTTCCAGTCATCTTTGGGGCGGAACGAATTGAAATCGTGCTGGCACTATCATCGCTTGATCTACCTGTCCCAACTTATGACCCCAAGCTGCGCGCGCATTTGTTGGAATACGGAGACCGAGTCATCGCAGAACACCGACAGCCCAAGCAAAAACTACGTGCTCGGGTTGAAGGCTTGATCACCCGCTCTCTGCCCGGAGCGATCATTCAGGCGGATGACGCTGCCGCCAACCTTGGCCTCAGCGCGCGCACCTTTGCACGTCGTCTTAAAGACGAAGGAACCAGTTATCGCGAGATTGTCGATGACCTTCGTTGTGATCTGGCGCAAACATTTATCACCAACGGCATGCCCTTGTCAGAGATCGCATTTTCACTTGGATACGCTGATCAACCAGCGTTCTCGACAGCATTCAAACGCTGGACAGGTCAGGCACCCAGCACATTCCGCAGCAGACTGGATTTTACTTCCGGGGCCTGAGACCGGGGGTCATCGGCACCGTCGCCTCTCCCCGGCCCGTCCCATGAGTGGACAAAACGGAAATAGGCGACCAAGCCAGATGACACTTGTGACTTTCTGCCAATTTGAATTTTGGACCGGCCACTTTCACCACCCGCGCAAAAAATAAGCGCCTCAGATGAGGCGCCTATTTGTCTATTGATCCAAGAATGACCGCAACTTGCGCGACCGGCTTGGGTGTTTCAGCTTCCTTAGCGCCTTCGCCTCAATCTGGCGAATACGTTCGCGGGTCACGCTGAACTGCTGGCCAACCTCCTCCAACGTGTGGTCGGTGTTCATGCCGATGCCAAACCGCATCCGCAGAACCCGTTCCTCGCGCGGGGTGAGCGAGGCCAGAACCCGTGTGGTCGTTTCCTTGAGGTTTTCTTGAATGGCGCTGTCCAGCGGCAGCACGGCATTCTTGTCCTCGATGAAATCGCCCAGCTGGCTGTCTTCCTCGTCGCCAATTGGCGTTTCCAAAGAGATCGGTTCTTTGGCGATTTTCATCACCTTGCGAACCTTCTCCAGCGGCATTTGCAGCTTTTCGGCCAGTTCTTCCGGTGTCGGCTCGCGGCCGATTTCGTGCAGCATCTGGCGGCCGGTCCGCACCAGCTTGTTGATCGTTTCGATCATATGGACCGGAATACGGATCGTGCGCGCCTGATCCGCGATGCTTCGCGTGATCGCCTGACGAATCCACCATGTCGCATAGGTCGAGAATTTGTAGCCGCGGCGGTATTCAAATTTGTCCACCGCTTTCATCAGGCCGATGTTGCCTTCCTGAATAAGATCAAGGAATTGCAGGCCACGGTTCGTGTATTTTTTGGCGATCGAGATCACCAGACGCAGGTTGGCTTCGACCATTTCCTTCTTGGCCTGCCGCGCCTCTTTCTCGCCCTTCTGAACCTGCTGCACGATGCGGCGGAATTCGGGGATGTCCAAGCCGACATACTGACCGACCTGAGCCATATCATTGCGCAGTTCCTCGACCTTTGCGGTCGAGCGTTCGATGAACATCTGCCAGCCCCGGCCCGGCTTTTCAGCCATATCCGACAACCAGTTCGGGTCCAGCTCGCGCCCGCGATAGGCGTCAATGAATTCCCGACGGTTGATGCGTGCCTGATCCGCCAGCTTCACCATTGAGCTGTCCAGCGACATCACGCGGCGGTTGATACCGTAAAGCTGGTCGATCAGCGCTTCGATCCGGTTGTTATGCAGGTGCAGTCCATTCACCAGTTCAACAATCTCGGCGCGCAGCTTCTGATAGGTTGCTTCATCCTGCTCGCTGAAGGTGCCGTCTTCGTTCAGTGTGGCCGAAATCCGGCTGTCCTGCATTTCCGACAGCATCGAGAAGTCGGTCGAGATGCGTTCCAGGGTGGTCAGAACCTGATCCTTCAGCGCGGCTTCCATCGCGGCGAGAGACATATTGGCCTGATCATCGTCGTCATCATCGTCGTCGTTGTTCAACGGGTTGCCGTCAGCATCCAGCTCGGGGCCTTTGTCCTCTTTCTCAGGCTTGGCGGCCTGCACGTTGGAGGTATCGACTACCGGTTCCTCGACATCGCCGTCTTCGTCCATCTGGTTTCCAAAGGTGGCCTCCAGATCAATGACGTCGCGCAGCAGAATGTCTTCGGACAGCAATTCGTCATGCCAGATGGTGATCGCCTGGAACGTCAGCGGGCTTTCGCACAGCCCGGCAATCATGGTGTTCCGACCAGCCTCGATCCGCTTGGCGATGGCAATCTCGCCCTCGCGGCTCAGCAGTTCGACGCTGCCCATCTCGCGCAGGTACATGCGCACAGGGTCGTCGGTGCGATCCAGCTTTTCGGTCCCCGCACCGGCCAGCGCAACCTCGCGGTTGCTTTCTGTCGTGGTCAGTTCGGTCGAGCCTTTGTTTTCTTCTTCTTCGGCTTCTTCATCTTCGATGATGTTGATGCCCATCTCGGACAGCATCGACATCACGTCTTCGATCTGTTCCGAGCTGACCTGATCCGGCGGCAGAACCTGATTAAGCTGGTCGTAGGTGATGTACCCTTTCTCGCGGGCCTCAGCGATCATCTTCTTGACCTGGGCCTGGCTCATGTCCAGCGAGATTTCCTGTTCCTGCTCGTCGGATTTGCGATCTTCGGTCGTGTCTTTGGCGGCCATTCAATGCTCCTGCAGGGATGGGTGATTCGATTGAACCGAATCATTAGCGCGTAGAAGTGATTCGGCTACCCGTTTACCCGTTTTTCTTTTCCAGTGCCTTACGAAAACACCAGTTTACCGGCGTTTCCGCTCAAAATTGATCCCGGACATGATTGCCTCAAACGCGTCTTTCTCGTCACGATTGATTCGCGCGCCATTGTCGGCCACGTCGAAAATCGCCCTGTCTTCATTCTGGCTACGGCTTGTGCGGTTACGCTCTTCGGCCGCCTGAGCCAGCCGATATGTCAACGCCTCATCTGCCAGATCCGACAGCTCCTCCTCCGCTTCGGCAATCTCTGCGTCCAACCCCCTGAGAGCTTTGATCTTTGCGAGTTCCTCGGCCAGCGTCATTTCGGCCTTTTCGACATCGCCCGGTTTATGCACGCAAGGGATCACTGCGACATGGCGAAGGGCCAGCAGGTTTTCAAGGGCTTCGGGCCCCAAAGTTTCGGCTATGTGGTCTTTCAGGTTCTCGGGGTCGTCAATCGCATGGCGCAGAATGGCGTGACGCAGGGCGGCGTGGTCAGGGTCACGGCACTCCATCTCTTCCAACTGAATTTCGAACTGCACAACCACTTGCGGGTTCAACGCCGCAATTGCCAAAATCGCTGCCTCGCGCAGTTGGATTTCCGCACCTTCGGACGACGCCAAGAATGACGCTCGCGCGCCTGGTGTCGCCGTCGGCTTAGGTTGCCATTTACCGCGCGGCTGCCACGATCGGTTCTGAGGCTGACGCTGCGGGCGGAACAGTTGCCAGCGCAGATCCTTAATCTCTTGCCCATAATGCGAGCGGATCGAAGGGTCACGGATCAGCTTGATCTTGTCGCGCAGCGCCTTGTCCAGCGCCGCTTTGCGCTCGGGACTGTCGAAGACTTTGCCGTCGGTCTCGCGCTGCCACAGCAGTTTGACCATGGGGATCGCGCCTTCCAACACCGTTTGCACGGCCCCCGGCCCCTCGGCGCGTAACAGGTCATCGGGGTCTTTGCCCTCGGGCATCAACGCAAACCGTAAGGATTTCCCGGCCTCAAGCAGTGGCAAGGCCAAGTCAACCGCGCGCATCGCGGCGCGCAAGCCCGCCGTGTCGCCGTCCAACGCGATGATCGGCTCATTGGAAATCCGCCAAAGCAGTTGCAACTGGTGCTCGGTAATCGCGGTACCCAAGGGCGCCACCGAAGCGCCAAACCCTGCCTCGGCCAGTGCGATTACGTCCATATAGCCTTCGGCCACGATCAGCGGTTGCCCCTTCCCTGCCGCTTGCCGCGCGGGGCCGTGGTTATAGAGGCTGCGGCCCTTATCGAACAACTCGGTCTCGGGTGAGTTCAGGTATTTCGCATTGTCATTCGGGTCCATCGCCCGGCCGCCAAACGCAATGCAGCGACCGCGCGGGTCACGGATCGGGTACATGATCCGGTTGCGGAACGTGTCATAGGGCTTTTTACCCTTGTTCGACGGCTTGGCTAGACCCGCCCCAAGGATCAGATCTTCCGCCACATTCTTACCAGTTAAATGATCCCACAGGGCCTGCCACCCATCGGGGGCAAATCCGATCTCCCACCGGTCCAGCGCCTGCGCGTCCAATCCTCGACGGGTCAGGTAATCGCGTGCGGCACTCCCTGCCCCAGTTTTGAGTTGCAGGCGGAAAAACTGCACCGCCTGCTCCATCACCTCGACCAGTTGCGCGCGACGGTCCTGCTTTTCCTGCGCCTTGGGATCGCGCTGCGGCATCGGCATCCCTGCTTCGCGCGCCAGAATCTCGACCGCTTCGATAAACGAGACATTCTCGGTCTCTTTCACGAAACTGATCGCGTCGCCTTTGGCGTGGCAGCCGAAGCAATAATAGAACCCCTTTTGGTCATCCACATGGAACGAGGCGGTCTTTTCATGGTGAAATGGGCACGGTGCCCACATGTCACCTTTGCCCTGATTGGACTTGCGCGGGTCCCACATGACCTTGCGGCCGACGACCTGAGACAGGCTGAGGCGCGTGCGCAATTCGTCAAGAAATCCGGAGGGCAAAGACATGGGGACAAACCTGCCAGAAATGAAAACGCAGGCCAAGGGGATGGCCTGCGCTTATCCACAGCGAAATGCAATGGATGTGGATTACTGCTGCAGGCACAGCTCCAGCCAAGCAGCGCCGAGGTCTTTTTTCCTCACATCGCGCATCTTTTGTTCATAGACCCACGGAGTGATCAGGGGAATCGCCGCGTTGTAGTTCTCGGGCCATGTCGGCCCTGACTCTGCCACCGCCTGTGCCACGTCCCGTTCCTTTACCCGGTCCAGCCTTGCCTGCTGGACGGCAGCCACGACGTCTGACTGGAATTTGCAGCTCTGTTCCTTGGTTTCTTGAGCGGCCAGAGGAGTAGCCAGAACAATGGCCGCTATGGCGATACGCAACATGAGGGTCTCCGGGATTCGTTTCTGTCGCAGCAGCTTATCCGCCGCAAAGCCAACCGGCCATTGCCGTTTTGAACCTCGCGCCTTCGTGTTGCGCAGGGGCGACCAATTTCCGTCCCTGCATTTTCCTCAAAGTCCTTTGGCCCGATAGCTTTTCGAGACCCGGTCGATCGCCACGATATAAGCGGCTGTGCGCAGGTCTTCGACATCATCGCGGCTATGCCAAACCTCACGCATGGACTGATACGCAATCCGCATCGTGTCATCGAGGCCCGAGCGCACCAGCTCAAGCTCATCCGCACCTTTCAAGTACTTGGCTTTGAAATCCGGTGACATCGACCACGCATCGCCCAGATACCGATCCAGACGCTCCAACTCGCTGACGATCAACTCATGCCGGGCTTCTTCCTGACGGCGCTGCATCCGGCCAAAGCGGATATGGCTCAGGTTTTTGACCCACTCGAAATACGACACCGTCACACCGCCGGCATTGGCATACATGTCAGGAATGATCACCGTACCCTTTTTGCGCAATATTTCATCCGCACCCGCCGTCACAGGACCGTTCGCAGCCTCGATGATCAGCGGGGCCTTTATGCGTTCGGCATTTGACAGATTGATCACGCCTTCCAGCGCCGCCGGGATGAGGATATCGCAGTCCTCTTCCAACACCACCGCCCCCTCGGCGGAATGGGTCGCGTCCGGGTAATCCTTGACGCCACCATGTTTGACGATCCACTGCCGAACGGACTCAACGTCGATCCCTTCCGGATTATACAGCGCGCCATCCCATTCGATGATGCCGGTGACAATCGCGCCATCCTCTTCGCTGAGGAATTTTGCGGCATGATAGCCCACATTGCCCAAGCCCTGGACGATCACGCGTTTGCCGTCCAACTTTCCAGTAAGCCCAGCTTTCTGAATGTCCTCAGGATGACGAAAGAATTCTCGCAGCGCGTATTGAACACCACGACCGGTTGCCTCGACCCGCCCGGCGATACCACCCGCGTTCAACGGCTTGCCGGTAACACAGGCCCGCGCATTGATGTCCGTTGTGTTCATCCGGGCATATTGGTCGGCCATCCACGCCATCTCACGCTCGCCGGTCCCCATGTCGGGGGCTGGGACGTTCTGGGACGGGTTGATCAGATCCCGCTTGGCCAGTTCGTAGGCAAACCGGCGCGTGATTTGCTCCAGCTCATGATCCTCATACTGTCGCGGGTCGATACACAGCCCGCCTTTCGAGCCGCCAAAAGGTGTTTCAACCAGCGCACATTTGTAGGTCATCAGCGCTGCCAGCGCCTCAACTTCATCCTGATTGACGGCCAAAGCGTAGCGGATGCCACCTTTAACGGGCTCCATGTGTTCGGAATGAACAGACCGGTAGCCGGTGAACGTATGAATATCACCGCGCAGGCGAACACCGAACCGCACCGTGTAAGTGGCGTTGCAAACCCTGATCTTCTCTTCCAGCCCCGGAGGCAGATCCATCAGGGACGCCGCCCTGTTGAACATCAGGTCAACACTTTCGCGAAAGCTGGGTTCTTTTGTGGCCGTCATCTATACCTCCGTGCCAACGAACGACTTGCGTTCTGTCGTTTTGTCGCACCCATTGGATAAACGATCAATATTTTAGCAAAAATAAATTTCGAAAAACTGAGTCGCTGAATGCGATCACGCGCGCGTGCATTGTCGACAAGAAGACAACAGAACCCGAGCGCCGATCATATTATTCCCGGTTTGACAAGAAATGTGCCTGATCCAAGGCGGTTTCGCCCAATTCCCGCCACGTTTGAGCGTTAATTTCTCAACGTTAACTTTTCCTTAGCAGTAGTGGATGACTGTTCAGTGAGGACGGCAATATGATTAACCGCGGTTTCAAAAGCGGCATTACTAAACGCTTTAAAAAACTACCAACGCCCGAGGCCTTCCAGCGCGAAGAAGACGGGTCGTTCACCATTTTCGTACTGCTTGGCGTGCTGGTGATTTTTGCGACCACAGGTATTGGGGTCGACGTCATGAATTTTGAACGCGACCGTGCGACGTTGCAGTCGACCTTGGACCGCGCTGTTCTTGCCGCCGCCGACCTTGACCAAACGCTCCCGCCGCGACAGGTGGTCGAGTCATACTTGGACAAAGCCGGCCTCAGTGACAAACTGAAATCGGTCAACGTGCAGGAAGGATTTGGATCCCGGACCGTGTCTGCAACTGCAGAAACGATCGTGAACACCAATTTCATGCGCTTTTCGGGTCACAAGACCTTGACTGCACAAGCGGCAAGTACAGCGGAGGAATCGATTGGATCAGTCGAAATCTCGCTCGTACTCGACATGTCCGGATCGATGAACCGCGCGTCTGCGGAAGCGGGAAGAACGAAAATCGAGGTCTTGCGCTCTGCCGCCAAAGAGTTCGTGACCCTGATGCTGGACAAGCCCGGCGAAAGCCAAATTTCGATGTCCATCATTCCTTACGCAACTCAGGTCAGCGCGGGTGACGACATACTGAAGCATTTCAGCAATGTATCGTCCGAGCATGATTTTTCTCACTGTATCAACTTTACTTCGGCCCAGTTTGGTAGTTCGGCATTGGATCCCACGATTTCCTATGACCGAACCGCTCCGTTCGACCCCTTCCAATACACCAACAACGCAGAGCAGTTCCCCCGCTTCCCTGTTTGTCCTGTCCGCGCAGGCAGTGACATTACCGCTGTGACCGACGATATCGATGTCCTGCACAACCGCATCGATGCGCTTACGGCCAACGGCAACACTTCGATCGACGTGGGTATGAAATGGGGTGTCGGCATGCTGGATCCCAAATTCCAGAACGTTGTCGGAGAACTGGCCAGAGAGAACATTGTTCCGGATAAGTTTAAAGATCGACCCGAAGCCTATGACTCAGAGGTGCTAAAGGTCGCTATCGTCATGACCGACGGACAGAACACCACTCAATACATGCTGAAAGACCAATACCGCTCAGGCTTTTCTGACATTTGGTTCAACCCGGAATACGTCCGCGACGATGGGTCAACAGGGGAATATAGCGTTCGGTTCCGGCGCAATCCGGACCGCTACGCGTGGATGCAACAAAGCATCGAAAACGGCGCGCAGTTCGGCGGAGGATTCATTACCGCCGACTATCCTTATGGCAACCCTCCGAACGAGAACTCTTTTAACAATGAGCCGGGAACAGCGACGCGCATGACGTTCCCTCAGCTGTTCAATCAGGCCTCGTTGTACTGGAACGCGACCAACAACTACTTCTGGCAGAGCAATCACGTGTTCAACTGGTTCCAGAACCCTCGAATAAGTGTCGGACCAACAACCAAGAATTCACGCACAACCAGCATTTGCGGCGCTGCAAAGAATAATGGTGTGATCATCTATGGAATTGCGTTCGAAGCACCCAATGCGGGCCTGACGACCATCAAGAACTGTGCAAGTTCGGACAGCCACGTCTACGAAGTGGACGAGTTCGATGACCCCGAAGGCATCTCGTTGCAAGACGCATTTGCGTCAATCGCATCGTCGATCAAGAAGCTGAGGCTGACCCAATGATCCAAAATCTTCGAACATATCTAGGAAAACTCAAGGCATCTGAGGACGGCAACGTCGTTGTGGAATTTGTCCTCATTTTCCCGGTTTTCATGTTCTTTATCCTCAGCGCAATGGAATACGCGGTGGTTACGGTCCAGCAATCAATGCTGGAACGCGCGGTGGACATAACAGTTCGCGAGATTCGACTGGGAACCGGAACAAACCCGGACCACGATACAATCAAGGACTCGATCTGTGAGAATACGCTGCTAGTCCGTAACTGCTCGCGAAATTTGCGACTGGAAATGATCCAGCAGAGCGCGTTCGCCGGTGTCAATCTGCCCGAAACCGTAGACTGCACCGACAACACTGAAGAAGTACGCCCTGTTCGTACCTTCCAAAACGGTCTGTCGAATGAGCTTATGATTCTGCGCGCGTGCGCCAGGGTTGATCCTCTGTTTCCGACTTCGGCCATGGGGCGGGCGCTGGTAGATGACACCGGACAGATCGCACTAACGGCGACCACAGCCTTCGTTCAGGAGCCTTCGTAAGACTATGACTATTATCCATAGACTCAGAAATCTCTTTCGCTCGGTCAAACGGGATGAAAGCGGTATACTAACTGTCGAAGCAATCCTGATTTTCCCAATGCTGGTTTGGACAATCACGGGCGCCTTTGCCTTCTTCGATGGTTTCCGGCAAAGCGCGGCTAACCTAAAGGCTGCTTACACGGTCGGCGACCTCATCTCGCGTGAAACCGGGACTGTGACCGACACCTACGTCGACTCCATGCATGAGCTTTTGGATCGAATGGTCAACAGCCGCAACGATATTCAACTGCGTATTTCGCTGATTGTCTACGATGCCGAAGATGATCGGCACTACGTGAGATGGTCAGCCATCCGCGGCTATTGTGAGGCCTGGACTAACGACAACATCGGTAACATGCGGGATAACCTGCCCCCGATGCCCGATCAGGACACGCTGATCATTGTCGAGACCTCCAATAGGTATCAGCCTATTTTCGGGTCGAACTGGGTGGTCGGATCGTGGGTTTCCGAAGATCACACTTTCCGCAATTTCGTGTTTACTCGCCCACGATTTACGAATGAGATTGCTCAGAACCTTGGTCCTCAGTCCTGTTCGCAAGCTTAACCGACAGCATTTCCGACATAAACTTGGTCTCAGCGGCGGCTGTCATGCCGCCGATGCCCACCCGATGACCGAGGCGCCACCATAGCCCCGGGGCCCAGGCATTTGCATCCTTGGTCCGCGTGCGGATCAAGAAACCGTTTGACGGTTTGAACGCAAACACTCCGCGATCTACGGCTTCGATATCCTGAACCCGGGCGATCACACGCCCTGCCCCGGTTCGAACCACTGTATCGGTCAATTCGATGCTGTCGCTCGTGGCATACCACATTCGATGCGCCAGCCAGAATGCTGCAGCGCCAACGACCAGCAAAAACACAAGCCACGCAGGCTCGGGCGGCGTTGCCATGGCCACATACAGAACCATCGCTCCTACAACCGTCAACATTCCGACACCCAGCCACCGCCGTGGTGTCGAAGCCTTGACCCGAGCCAGTACTTCTTCCTGCATCTTCTCTCCCCGTTCGATGTGGTCAGGGTTTAGCGCCTTTCCCCGCTGAAAGACAGAGGGGCGCGACCTGCAATTTTTTGCACATAGGCGGTGCCTTTCCGCAAATTGACGCATGTCATCCAACGGCTAAGTATGGCCCAAGCAAGCAGGAGGCCCTCATGTCCCTTAGACCCACTTTGGAAACCCGGAATGCTGTCCCGACAATGGAAGGCGCAGGGGTCAAGCTGCATCGTGCATTCGGATTTCAGGATCCGTCCGAGCTGGACCCGTTCCTGCTGTTTGACGATTTCCGAAACGAACGCCCGCAAGACTATATGGCGGGGTTCCCTTGGCACCCTCATCGAGGCATCGAGACGATAACTTATGTGCTGTCCGGCACGGTCGAACATGCAGATTCGCTAGGCAATACTGGCACGTTGGGTGCCGGAGACGTTCAATGGATGACGGCCGGGTCCGGCATCTTGCATCAAGAGATGCCAAAAGGAAACGCGACCGGTCAAATGCACGGGTTCCAGCTTTGGGGTAACCTGCCGTCCAGTCAAAAGATGACAGCACCGCGATATCAGGATGTTCAAGGCAGGGACATTCCGGAAATAACCGATGACGACGGCACAACTGTCCGAGTCATCGTCGGCGAGTTCTGGGGCAAGACCGGCCCAGTCGACGGCATCGCTGCAGATCCGCAATATCTGGATATCTCGATCCCGGCCGGCGTGAAAAAGACATTCCGCATTGACACGTATCGCCGTGCCTTTGCCTATGTTTTTCAGGGCCAGGCCGCCTTCGCAGACGCCTCGCAACCGACGGGGGTACTGCTAGAGAAAGAGGTTGCAGGGCAAGAGGTCAACATTCGTGACATGTCGGGGGATCGAACTCTGGTTCGGTTCGGAACGGGCGATGAGGTCACGGTTCAGGCCGGTCCCGGTGGCGTCAGGTTCCTGTTGATCTCGGGCGCGCCGATTGATGAACCCGTCGCGTGGCACGGCCCTATTGTGATGAACACCCGCGCTGAACTGGAACAGGCGTTTCGAGAATTGCGGAACGGCACTTTTATCCGCCCAACGCATTGATCAAGTTGTCACTGATCTCTGAACCATGTCCCAGTAGATCTGCTCGACAGCGTCCAGCGACAAACGCCCCCCTGCGCGATACCAAGTCATCACGCCATTCAACATGGCGATAACCGCAAGTGTGGCGATTTTGGTATCGGCAACAGTAAACAGCCCTTGCTGTTGTCCGGATTTCAAAATGGCCTCTAACGAGTCTTCATATTTGCGCCGCAGCGCTTCAATTTCCG
Organism: Ruegeria sp. YTSC325; assembly: GCF_059609525.1. Classification (NCBI taxonomy): domain Bacteria; kingdom Pseudomonadati; phylum Pseudomonadota; class Alphaproteobacteria; order Rhodobacterales; family Roseobacteraceae; genus Ruegeria; species Ruegeria sp. YTSC325. The sequence continues at coordinate 180,620 of NZ_JBXWLY010000002.1, read as the reverse complement.
TGAAATTTTCGGAGCTTAGGTTGCGCAGTTCCATATAGGCGATAAAAACTTCGTCCGGGCGCTCCATGTGAAATCGAATGTGAAAGCCCACGAACTGCCGCAAGGCTTCGACTGGCGAGTCCGCAGGTGTCAATTTGGCGTATGTAGAAAGCAGCTCCTGCATGTGATCGTTCATCAGGCGATACAGCAAGCTCTGCTTGTCCGGCGTGTAGTTGTAAAGCGCGCCAGCCTGCACCCCGACCTCGGCAGCGATCTGGCGCATGGAAACCGCCGCGTAGCCGTGGCGCGCGAACAACGATAGGGCCGCCTTGCGAATACGGGGGCCAGTGATATCGGAATGAGAACCTTGTGTCCGTGCCATATTGCAAATGTATCTGAACGTCCGTTCAGATAGAACCCCGCTTGAATGCACTATTCAAAAGGTGCATCACAGGCAGAACCGCCATCGAAAGGGTTCGGCATGAAACCCCTGCCATTGCTGATTGTTTTGAGTCTTTGCGCCAACTGCGTGGACTTTCCTGAACTTGAAGGCAGCGAGCCTGAAAGCCTGAAATCCACACGGTATCCAAAACTGATCCCTCTGCAAGAGAATCTTGGCCCCCCGATCGACCCAGTGAGCGAGGCCGCTGAGGTCGAAGAAGACCTGTCTGCCCGACGAGAAGCGCTGCAGAAAAAGGCGGACAAGCTACAAAGCGAAGAAATTAACTAACCGTCTGCATTTCCCGGTTCAGGCCGGCCTGCAACGCATTGCGCCCGTGCGCCGAACCCGGTAAGGCACCCGGGAATGGGCAAGGCCCAAAAGGCGATAAATTCGAGCGAAAGGAACCCACGGGATGACACAGGCGCTGCGGCTTGGAATTGCGGGCTTGGGAACGGTCGGCGTGGGTGTCGTCAAGATCGTCCGGCAACATGCGGATTTGCTGCAAGCGCGCACTGGTCGCCCAATCGAAATCATCGCCGTGTCAGCGCGCGACGCGTCCAAGGATCGCGGCGTGAACCTGTCGGGCTATGCTTGGGAAACCGACCCTGTAGCCTTGGCACAACGGGACGATATCGACGTCTATGTCGAGCTTATGGGCGGTGAAAACGGTCCCGCCAAAGCCTCGGTCGAGGCGGCGCTGGCCAGTGGCAAAGATGTCGTAACCGCAAACAAGGCCCTGCTGGCGATCCACGGGCAAGAGCTGGCTGAAAAGGCCGAGGCCGCAGGCCGCGTGATCCGGTTCGAGGCCGCCGTTGCAGGCGGTATCCCGGTGATCAAGTCCCTGACTGAAGGGCTTGCAGGCAATGAAATCACCCGCGTTATGGGCGTGATGAACGGCACCTGCAACTATATCCTGACCCGGATGCAATCGCAGAAACTGGGCTATAACGCCCTGTTCGAAGAATGCGCTGAGTTGGGGTATCTCGAAGCCGATCCCAATCTGGATGTCGGCGGCATTGACGCGGCACATAAACTGGCGCTGCTATCGTCAATTGCCTTCGGCACCAAACCCAACTTCGACGGAATCGAGATTGAGGGCATTCAGCAAATCAGCCTCGATGACATCCACCAGGCCGACGACATGGGCTATCGCATCAAGCTGCTTGGCGTCGCCCAGAAAACCGCGCGTGGGCTGGTCCAGCGGATGCAGCCCTGCCTTGTGCCCAGTGGCTCGGCCTTGGGACAATTGGAAGGCGGGACCAACATGGTGGTGATCGAGGGCGACGCAGTTGATCAAGTCGTTCTGCGCGGCCCCGGCGCGGGCGAAGGCCCCACGGCTAGTGCCGTGATGGGCGATGTCTGCGATCTGGCGCGCGGGTTGCAAATCCCGACCTTTGGCCAGCCCGCGACCTCGTTGCAGGATGCGGCACCGGCGATCACCGGCCTGCCTGCCCCTTATTACCTGCGTCTTGCGCTGTTCGATAAACCCGGCGCGCTGGCGAAAGTGGCTGCCATTCTGGGCGATGCCGGTGTGTCGATCGACCGAATGCGCCAATATGGCCACTCGGACAGCACAGCCCCGGTCCTGATCGTCACGCATAAAACAACACGGGCCACTTTAGACGTGGCATTGGACGGGTTCCGCGACACCGATGTGGTCTCGGGCGAACCGGTCGCGCTGCGCATAGAAGAGGTTTGACCCTTGCGGCCTGCCTAGGCCGCAGGCTATGCCCAAGAAAACGCCTATACTGACCTGAGGATAGTGAAAATGAGTGCTGCCAAGATTGATTTCAACGACCGACTGCTGTCGCTGGGCCTGGCGCGGGTTGCGGAACAGGCTGCTCTGGCCTCTGCCTCGCTGGTTGGACGCGGTGACGAGAAGGCGGCCGATCAGGCGGCGGTCAATGCTATGCGCGAACAGTTGAACCTGTTGGATATCGCAGGCGTCGTGGTCATCGGTGAAGGCGAGCGGGACGAAGCGCCGATGCTTTATATCGGCGAAGAGGTCGGTACCGGGAATGGCCCCGGCGTGGACATTGCGCTGGACCCGCTGGAAGGCACCACCCTGACCGCCAAGGACATGCCCAACGCCCTGACCGTGATCGCCATGGGTCCGCGCGGCTCGATGCTGCATGCGCCCGACGTTTACATGGACAAGCTGGCCGTTGGTCCGGGCTATCCCGAAGGCGTCGTCAATCTGGACATGAGCCCGCGCGAACGGGTCGAGGCTCTGGCCAAGGCCAAGGGCTGCGCGCCTGCCGACATTACAGTTTGCATTCTGGAACGCCCCCGGCACGAGGCGATGATCGCCGAAGTACGCGAGACCGGCGCCTCGATCCGCCTGATTACCGATGGGGATGTGGCCGGTGTGATGCATTGCGCCGAAAGTGAAGAGACCGGAATCGACATGTATATGGGCCAAGGCGGCGCACCTGAAGGTGTGCTGGCGGCGGCCGCGTTGAAATGTATGGGTGGTCAGATCTTTGGCCGCCTGCTGTTCCGCAACGATGACGAACGCGGCCGCGCGGCCAAGGCGGGCATCACCGATCTGGACCGTATCTACGAACGCGATGAGATGGTGACAGCCGACGTGATCTTCGCCGCAACCGGCGTGACCGGTGGGTCGCTGTTGCCGCGCATCAAGCGCGAGCCGGGTTGGCTGGAAACCACCACCCTGCTGATGCGGTCTAAGACCGGATCGGTTCGGCGCATGTCCTACCGCACCCCGCTGTGGTCTCACGACAACTAGCGGCTTGCGCCGCGGCCTCCGGCGGTCGTATTTTGAACGAGAAGAAGGGCCGGGTCCGAAAGGTATCCGGCCTTGGCATATCAGGGGCGGGTCATGAGCTTTCTTGGGGTTGAACAGTCTTTGTCCGGGCGGCGGTGGGTCGGCCCCTCGGCGGATGTGGAACGCGCGACCGAGATGCTGGTGCAACAGGCAGGCCTGCCGCGCGCGGTCTGTCAGGTACTGGCGCGCCGTGGCGTTCCCGCGATGGAGGCCCCCGGTTTCCTGGACCCCAAGCTTAAAGAGCTGCTGCCCGATCCGCGAGACATGAAGGATATGGAGGTCGCAGCAACCCGGTTTCTGACGGCGGTGCGCGCCAAACAGAGGATTGCTGTTTTTGCGGACTATGATGTGGACGGCGGAAGCTCAGCTGCGTTGCTGTTGGTCTGGTTGCGTCAGATGGGGTTGCAGGCGACGCTGTACGTGCCCGACCGAATTGACGAGGGCTATGGCCCCAATGTGCCCGCAATGCAGGAGTTGGCGGCGCAGCACGATCTGATTATCTGTGTCGATTGCGGCACGCTGAGCCATGAACCGATCGCGGCAGCCAAGGATGCGGATGTGATCGTTTTGGATCACCATTTGGGGGGTGAGACCCTGCCCGAATGCGTGGCCGTGGTGAACCCGAACCGGCAGGATGAAAGCGGCGATCTGGGCTATCTGTGTGCGGCTGGCGTGGTGTTCTTGATGCTGGTCGAGGCCGGGCGGCAACTGCGTGAGGCCGGGGTCAAGGGACCGGACCTGATCTCTCTGCTGGATTTGGTGGCGCTGGCGACCGTGGCAGATGTCGCCCCTCTGATCGGGGCGAACCGCGCACTGGTACGTCAGGGGTTGAAGGTGATGGCCCAGCGGCAGCGGCCCGGTCTGGTGGCCCTGTCCGACGTGGCGCGGATGGATTCGGCCCCGAACAGCTATCATTTGGGGTTCCTGCTGGGCCCCCGAGTGAATGCCGGGGGGCGGATCGGTCAGGCCGATCTGGGCGCGCGATTGCTCAGCACCGATTCCATGCACGAGGCCGAGGCCCTGTCGCAACGGCTGGATGAGTTGAACACCGAGCGCCGCGATATCGAAAACGCCGTGCGCGCGGCCGCCATCGAACAGGCCGAGGAGCGCGGGCTGGACGCGCCTTTGGTCTGGGCCGCCGGTGAGGGCTGGCATCCCGGCGTCGTGGGCATCGTTGCCTCGCGTTTGAAGGAGGCTGCGAACCGCCCCGCCATCGTCATCGGTTTTGATGGAGATGAGGGCAAAGGCTCGGGCCGATCTGTGAGCGGTGTTGATCTGGGTGCCTCGATTCAACGGCTGGCGGCTGAGGGGCTGCTGGTCAAAGGTGGCGGGCACAAGATGGCCGCCGGGCTGACAGTGATGCGCGATCAGCTGGAACCGGCCATGGCCCGGCTTTCAGAACTGCTGGCCAAACAAGGCGCGGGCGAAGGCGGCCCGGCGGATCTGAAACTCGACGGCACATTGATGCCGGGTGCGGCCACAGTGGACCTGATCGAACAGATCGAAAAAGCAGGACCGTTCGGGGCCAGCGCCCCTGCCCCACGCTATGCCCTGCCCGATCTACAGGTGCGTTTTGCCAAACGCGTGGGCGAATCTCATTTGAAACTGTCCCTGTCCGATGGCGTGGGCGGTGGTCTGGACGCCATAGCCTTCGGTGCGTTCGATGGACCAATGGGCGAAAAGCTGTCCAATCACGGCGGCGCGCGGTTCCATTTCGCCGGCCGACTCGAGGTCAATACATGGGGCGGACGGCAATCCGTGCAGCTTCGGCTGGAAGATGCCGCCGATGCAAATTGAGCCCGTCCCCGGCCCCAGCAAAAAACTTGTCCCTCCCTGCATTTTTCGGCTTGCGGGGGTGGTAGGTAAACCGTAAAAGGCCCTCCACAAGCCAGCGTGGCCCGTTCGTCTATCGGTTAGGACGCCAGGTTTTCAACCTGGAAAGAGGGGTTCGATTCCCCTACGGGCTACCACTTGTGCTTGTTTTGCCTAAATGGCCCGTTCGTCTATCGGTTAGGACGCCAGGTTTTCAACCTGGAAAGAGGGGTTCGATTCCCCTACGGGCTACCATTTCCTTACACTCCGAATTTCTCGCGGCACAGGTCTTCGATCTGCCCCCACGTGGATTTGAATTCTGGCGTGTTTTCCGCTGCATAGTGGAAGTTTTTCATCAACCCTGTCAGCTGCGTGAAGACCTGCCGCACCTCGGCCTTATCTTTGAAATCGGCGGTGGATTGGGTCACGCCATAGACAAGCTTGAATGTCATCTTCTGCCGCTCCAGCGGGACGGTCGCGTCCACCTGATCGAATGCGTCCTGCTGCAGATAGACCATATCCACGAACAGCCCCTTTTGCTGGGTGACGAAGTCTTCGATCGTGACGCCCTCTTCGCCCGTCACCTGCATCATCTGGTCGACCTGTTCGCCCTTTTCGATAAGCGCCAGCAGATCGCGGACCTTGCCGGTCCAACCGGCTTCGGCGTTCTTGTCATACCAGTCCGATAGCTGATCCAGATAGCGCGACCAGCTGAGCATAGGGTCTACCGCCGGGTAGAATCGCTTGTAGGCACGCTCGGATGACAGGCCGAGGAAACACTTGACCGTGGACAAGGTCGACTGCGTGACTGGCTCGTCAAAATTGCCCCCGGCGGGGGACACGGTGCCAATCAGCGTCAGGCTGCCCAACGCGCCATCATTGGTCTTCATCGCACCCGCGCGCTCGTATAATCCCTTGATCGAGCTTTCTAGATAGGCGGGGAAGCCCTCTTCACCCGGAATTTCCTCAAGCTTGCCCGAGGTCTCGCGCATGGCCTGCGCCCATCGGCTGGTGCTGTCGGCAATCAGCAGCACGTCATAGCCCATCTGGCGGTAATATTCGCCCAGCGTGATGCCGGTGAAGATCGACGCCTCGCGCGCTGCAACCGGCATGGACGAGGTGTTGCAGATGATGATCGTCCGGTCCATCAGGCTGCCGCCCGAGGTCGGGTCAGTCATTTTGGGGAATTCTGCAATAGTTTCCACCACCTCGCCCGCGCGCTCGCCACAGGCTACAACGATCACGATATCGACCTTGGAGTTCCGCGCGATCAGGTTCTGCAGCACCGTTTTGCCCGCGCCAAACGGGCCGGGAATACAGGCCGTCCCACCGCGCGCGATGGGAAAAAACGTGTCGATCAGGCGTTGCGAGGTCAGTACCGGCTCGGTCGGGTAAAGACGTTCCGATAAGGCGCGTTTCAGGATGCTTTCTGGCAGCGCGCGTCGGACGGGCCATTTTTGCGACAGGGTCAGCGTGTGTTCGCCGCCCTGTTCATCCTCAAGCCGGGCCACGATGTCGTGAATGGTGGCAGCCCCTTTCTGAACCCAGACGACCTTGTAGTCGCCCACCCAGTTGAAGGGCAGCATGATCTTATGCTCGAACCGCCCCTCGGGCACCGTGCCGATGCTGTCGCCCGCCGTCACCGTGTCGCCCACCTTTACCGAAGGTGTGAACGACCATTTCGCCAGCGTATCCAGCGGGGCCACATCCGCGCCCCGTGGCAGGAAAGTACCAAACTCAGCGGCGACCTTGGGCAGGGGCGACTGCAACCCGTCAAACACCTGACCCAGCAGACCTGGCCCCAGTTCAACCGACAACAACTGGCCCGATTGCTCTACCGGATCGCCCACGGCCACGCCGTCGGTGCTTTCATAGACTTGCACATCCGCCGTGTCACCGCGCACGCGCAGCACTTCGGCTTTCAAACGCTCCTGACGGCCACCGGGGCCGGGGCGCGTGGGCAGGATGAAGACCACCTCGTTCTTGACCAATTGCCCCGGCGCGCCCGAGGCATCTGCGTTGGCCTGAATTTGCACCAGCCCCTCTTGCACCGAGACGACGCGGGCAGTGGCGGTTTGGGTGACGGGGGTTGGGGCGGTCATGCGTAGGCTCCCTCAAAGTCGATATCGGCGACGTCGGCCATTGCCTGTTGTGCCAGTTTTTCAAATCGCGTTGCCGCATCCTGCGCATTGCTTTGCGCCCAGCGGTCGAAAATATTCCAGATCAGAACGTAAATCGCTACGGCCTCGAAATCGAACAGATGGCGCGCGGCGTGGCGTTTCAGCTGCTTATGGCTAACCGAAAGCAGAAGCCTCTCCAGACCCAGCGGGTCCTCGGCCTCCAGCAGTTGCTGCGCTTCCTTGAGCCACGGCATCGAGCTCTCAAGCTTAAAGGTCGGATCACTCCAGTTTGCCGGGATGTGGCGGGCCCAGCGGCCCATGCCGAAGGTTCCGGCGGGCGAGCTGCCACCCTGTTTGCGAAGGCGCAATGCGGCTACGGCGGTGCGCAAATCCATCCGCTCCAGAAACAGCTTCTGCAGCGTCGGCTGCGGGATATCGCCCAGCGCGGCCTTGCACCGCTCGATGGCCTGCACGTCTGTCACGTCCATATCGTAATCGCCCCAGTTCAGGGCGTGCTCCAACACCCGCAGCACCTGCGCATCCTCAGGCGTCAACGCGCGCAGCCGCCGGTTTAGCCGTAAGCGCGAGATTGGGGGCTGTTTGGCGATAAACAACCGCTCTGAGCCGGGAAGGCTGCTGATTAGCGCGATATAGGCGTCGGGGTCCGACATGTTAGCGGATCACCCCTTCCAGCACGGCACGGAACCGGGGCTGCAGATGCTCCATCAACAACGAGGCCACGGCCTTGTCAGTCAGGTCCAGCACCACGCCCTGATCCTCGGCGCGCACCCGGATACCGTCCTGCGTGCTGTCTGCAGCGTGCAATTCCACCTGTTCGCGCAGCATGTCGGCGGTCAGGCCCAGCACATATTTCGTCAGCGTGCCCGACTGGATATCGTCAGCGTTTTGTTTGATATCCTCTTGCGTGGCCACTTTAGCAGGCAGGATCACCTGCACCTTACCGTCCAGCTTGGCCCCCTCCGTCGCGCGCCCGACGACTTCGAGGATCATCTGTTTCAGCATCTCGGGGTCGGCCATTTCCTTGGTGACAAGGCGTTCGACATCTTCGCGGAACCGATCGGTCAGACCCGCCTTCATGGTCAACACCGCATCACGCATGGCGGTGTTCAGCGCCTCTTCCCCGGCGGCGCGGTAATTGTCGGATTCGGTACGGGCCTTTTTCTGATACTCATCCGCTTCGCGCTTGGCATCGGCGAGTATCTTGGCCGCCTCGGCCTTGGCATCGTTGCGCAGCTTTTCCGCATCCGCCTGCCCCGCCGCCACACCATCGCTGCGCAGCTTGTCGATCAGCGCATCGACCCCGTGCGAGATCATCCCGTCCTGTGCCATCAGCTGATCCCCGCGCTAATGACCAACGCAAAGACAAAGGCGAAGACGCCAAAGCCTTCGATGATCGCCGCCGGAGCCAGCGACAGGCCGAAGATTTCCGGTTTCTCCTTGGTGGCATTGATCGCCGCCGCACAGGCCCGGCCCTGCCAGATGCCGCAATACATCAGCGCAATCCCCGACAGGATGCCGATGCCGAACAGCCCGCCCGCGTTTTCCGGTGTCACATCGCGGTTCAGCGTAAACATGATCACAATGCCATAAATCACCATGGTCGACGGAAAAGCCGAAACGCCGATGAACCGGCCATAGCCGCCCTCGGTCTCGGTCATCGCGCCGATACTGGCCTGCCCCGCAATGGCACAACCAATGGCGCTGGACGCCGCACCCAAAGCCATGGGCGCGTAGATTCCCAGCCAACCCAACGTCAATACAAGCTCATTCATTCCTGAACCTCCTTGCGGGCGAACGGGCGAAAGACGATGCCTTCATCCGGCAGACCCCATTTAAAGAATTCGATGTAATTCAGACGTAACCCGTGGACGACGCCACTCATCATCGCGAGGGCGAAATTGAGGAGATGCCCGGCGATCAGGATCAGCAGGCCGAACAGGATGCCCGGCCCTTTCAGCGCCTGCATCACCGAAACCGCCAGATCGTTGAACGTGATCGCCAGCGAGGCCGAGGCCAGACCAAGCGCGAACAGGCGCATATAGCTGAGCACATCGCCAAAGGCTCCCATCGCACCCGCCAGCCCCTGCAGCCCTTCGATCAGACGCCACAGCCAGTCGGTAGGTGTGGTGATCTGTCGCTCGCTGGTGAACAGCAGAATGGTCAGAAAACCGGCAACCATCAGGAAGGTTCCGGGCAGGGTCGCGCCGCCGTTCATGTAGGCCAACCACAGAACAAACCCGCCGATCAGCACCCCGATCCAGCCCAGATTGGCAATCGCCCTGCGCCGTCCCCACGCCGCGCGCGCGGCCAGTGCGTTGGCCAGCACCAGATGGAACACCCCCACCACGATCGAGATCATCATCATCGCGTTGAAGTTGTTCAGATCCAATATCTTGAGCCGCGCCCAGATCGACCCCTCCGCAGGGGACGCACCAAAATAGCTGCCGACCATGACCCCATAAATCACCGTCGCACCCGCGATGATCACACCATAGAGCCGCCACGACCGCTGCGCCGGGGTCTTGTCCATCTTTTTCCAGAAGGCCAGCAGACCCAGCAGGATCACCGCGCCATAACCCGCATCCGCCACGATCATTGCAAAGAAGATCGCAAATGAGGCCGCAACAATGATGCTTGGATCCCAATCCTTGTAGCCCGGTATCTGGTAAAACAGCGCCAGATCGACAGCCGCGCTGCGGTTTTCGGGCTGCTCCAGTAACGTCGGAGGGGCATCATCCGGCCCCGGTTCCTCGATCAGAACAGCGGAGTCTCGCACTTGCGCCATCTCCAGCACCGCATCCACACGATCTTCGGGCACCCAGCCCTGCAGGGCGAACATCGTGCCCTCGTCGCGGACCTTCTGCGTGGCGTGGGCCAGTTCCGCCGCGCTTTCCGCCGCCGACAGGTTGCGGCGCATCAGCGTCAGGTAGCGGGTTTGGGCGATGCGTTCGGCCTCCAGCGCCTCGATCGCAATCTCGGCCTCTTCCAGCTGCGCCTCAAGCTCATGGATCGGCAGCGACCCGGTATGAGTGCGCGGCACCGGCAGAATATCATCACCCGGATCCTCGGGCGCGATCAGCACGGCATAGATATAGCGGTGATCCTGTTCCAGAATGGCCCAGGGCAGTTTGACCTCGGACAACGCCTCGCGGTGTTTCACCGGCAGTTGGTAGAACCACAGCCGATTGCCCGCCAGCACATCATTGGGTGGAAAATCCAGATCACCCCACGGACGCACCTGCGCAATCCGATGCGCCAGAAAATCCCGCCGATCTGTTGCTTCTCGGGTGCGCTGCATCAGGTCAAGCACGTCGCGCACGAACTGGTCCATGTCGAAGGCCGGATCGCGCTGTATCTGGCGGCGCGGGTCGGCCACGTCGGTCAAAAAGCGCAGCGCCTTATAGGCGTCATGCGCGCCACGTTCGCTGACCTTTTCCGGCTCGGCGGGTGGAGGCGCCAGCGGCAGTACATGCATACAACCTAGCTCCTGCAACGCCTCTAACGTGTCGCCCTTATGCGCGGCCGGTCCGACGAGGGACAGTTTCTTCAGCCGTGCAACGCTCATGTCAGTGCCTCCTGCGCATGTTTGCGTTTGGAGATCTTCGAGCGCACAACCGATTGCATCTGTTCATCGCTCAGATAGATGCGGATCTTCTTGATATTGGCCTTGGCGCGCGGGATCAGAACCTTCTCGAACAGGTTCACCCGCTGCGTGATCGTGGCCACGGCCTTATCGAAGATGCGCACCCGTTCCTCGGCGACCTTCACACGCAGCCGCGCCTCGATCATGTCGTGCAACAGGCTGGAGGTAGCATCGACCCAATGGGGTTTGGCCAACAGCGAATAGGGTCGCACGGCAACTTCGATCCGGTCCAGATCGGGCATCTTGACGCCGACCACGTTGACCTCTTTCAACTGGTAATCCTTCAACTCGACCAACCCGTCCAGGTCGACCCCCTGCTGTGCCAGCATCGGCAGCTTTTCCCCGACCTGCTGCGCCAGATCATGCACCTCTCGCTGAAGGCGTTGGACATCTTCGCGTGCTTTGGCACGTTCCGCCATCAACTGCTGGCGTTTGAGGTCCAGCGACGGCAGGAACCGCTCGTAGCTTTTCAGCTGGGTCTGCTGGCGGGCCAGCGACGATTTATTCAGCTGCAACCGCGCCATCGGTATCCTTTGGGAAATACTTGTCGACCAAGGCCTGCTTCATCAGCAACTGCTCGGGTTGGAAACACTCGGCCAGCGTCTGCCACCCCAGATCCAGCGCCTCCTCAAGCGGGATCGAAACGTTGATATCCATGAACCGCGCCCGGAACAGCGCGCCGAATTTCAGCAACTGATGATCGTAATCCGACAGATCAAAGGCCATCGCCTGTTTCTGCGCTGCATCGCGGCTTTCGGAGTAAAACCGGATCATCGTGTTCATGATCTGCCCGTGATCTTCACGCGTGGTTTTTCCGATCACGTTCTGCTTGAGGCGCGAGAGACTGCCGAACGGGTCAATCACCCCCGAATGCAGGTAAAACTGCCCCTCGGTGATATAGCCCGTGTTGTCCGGCACCGGGTGGGTCACATCATTGCCCGGCATTGTCGTCACGGTCAGCACCGTGACCGAACCGCCCTTGGCGTAATCGCACGCCTTCTCATACCGCCGCGCCAGCTGGGAATAGAGATCACCCATATATCCCCGCTGCGAAGGCACGCGTTCCTGGCTGATGCCCACCTCTTTCATCGCATCGGCATAGGCGGTCATGTCGGTCAGCAGAACCAGCACCCGCTTGCCTTCCTCGACCGCGAATTTCTCGGCCACCGCCAGCGCCATATCCGGCACCAGTAGCCGTTCCACCAGCGGGTCCATCGCTTGATTGACGAACATCACCGTGCGCGAGAACACGCCCGCATCCTCGAACGACGTCCGGAACGTGTGATAGTCGTCAAAGATCAGCCCTAGCCCACCAAAGACAACGATATCAGCATCCGCCTGAATGCCGATCCGGCTGAGAAAGGCATTGAACGGCTCGCCCGAGACCGAAAAGATCGGGATTTTCTGGCTTTCCACCAACGTGTTGAACACGTCGATCATCGGGACATCGGTGCGGATCATCTTGTTGGGCACTGCACGTTCCGAAGGGTTCACCGTCGGCCCGCCAATCTCGATCCGCGGCTCGGACGAAAGGTCCGGCCCACCGTCGATTGCCACCCCTGCCCCGTCAAAAACACGGCCCAGAATATTCGCCGAGTACGGCGTCTGCATCGGATGACCCAGAAAAGTGGCTGTCGCCTCGGTCGAGATACCCTTGGTGCCCGAGAACACCTGCAGCGTCACCACATCCCGGTCGATGAAAATCGCCTGCGCCAGCGTTTTGTGTCCGTCGATGGTTTCGATCACCGCCAGATCGTTGAACCGCACAGCGGCGTCAGCCGACCCGTCCAGCGGCACCCGAACCTTGATCGTGTCGCCGACAATTTCCAGAACGCGTGTGTACTTCAAAAGACTTTGGGACATGAAACATCCTCAGTCATAAAAATAAAATTTGTCGCCCGGGCGCGCACCGCTTCGGGGCTTGTACGTGGAAGCAGCTTACTAAGAATCAACAACTTGGCAAGGATAGATGCCGATCAACGAATGAGTTACCCGACAAGACGCGCGAATCCGTCCGTCAAAGGCCCTCATCATCAAAAAGCGCATGTTTTTAAGGCTGTAAGGTGACCAATCTCATTTACTAAAAATTTAGTTTGACACATATGCAAAAAATCGCTGATGCTGAGCGCTATCCGGTCCGCACCGGATCACATAATCTTTGGGAGGAGACAGATGCGGAGACATCTACTTTGCGCAGTGGCGGCGGCGGCCGTCATTGCGGGCCACGGCTCTGCTTGGGCCGACGAAGCCGCAGCAACACGTTGGATCGACGACGAATTCCAGCCATCGACCCTGTCGAAAGACGAACAGATGGGCGAGATGAAGTGGTTCATCGAAGCTGCACAACCCTATGCCGGGATGGAAATCAACGTTCTGTCCGAAGGCATCCCCACGCACTCGTATGAATCCGAGGTTCTGACCAAGGCATTCGAGGAAATCACCGGCATCAAGGTCAACCACCAGATCCTGGGCGAAGGCGAAGTGGTTCAAGCTGTTCAGACGCAGATGCAGACGGGCCGGAACCTGTATGACGGCTATGTCAACGACAGTGACCTGATCGGTACACACTCGCGCCTGCAACTGGCCTATAACCTGACCGAACAGATGGCAGGTGACTGGGCGGCGACCACATCGCCGACGCTGGATCTGGATGACTTCATGGGCATTCAGTTCACCACTGGCCCGGACGGAAACCTGTATCAGTTGCCCGACCAGCAGTTCGCGAACCTCTATTGGTTCCGCAAGGACTGGTTCGATGATGAGGCCAACAAGGCCGAATTTAAAGAGAAGTATGGCTATGACCTTGGTGTTCCTGTCAACTGGTCAGCCTATGAGGACATCGCCGAGTTCTTCACTAATGACGTGAAAGAAATCGACGGTGTCGCAATCTATGGCCACATGGATTACGGCAAGCGCGCGCCGGACCTGGGCTGGCGTATGACCGACGCTTGGCTGTCGATGGCCGGTGCCGGTGACGTGGGCGAGCCGAACGGTGTTCCGGTCGACGAATGGGGCATCCGCATGGAAGCGGGCACCTGTAACCCCGTTGGCGCGTCTGTGTCGCGCGGTGGTGCTGCAAACGGTCCGGCTGCGGTCTATGCGATCCGCAAATGGGACGAATGGCTGCGGAACTATGCGCCTCCGGGTTCGGCGTCTTATGACTTCTACCAGTCGCTGCCGGCGCTCAGCCAAGGCAACGTGGCCCAGCAGATCTTCTGGTACACCGCCTTTACCGCCGACATGGTCAAGCCGAAGTCCGAAGGCAACAACACCGTGGATGACGAAGGCACGCCGCTGTGGCGGATGGCGCCCAGCCCGCATGGCCCCTACTGGGAAGAAGGTCAGAAGGTTGGTTATCAGGACGTGGGCTCCTGGACGTTCCTCAAGTCGACCCCCTCGGATCGTGCCCAGGCCGCGTGGCTTTACGCTCAGTTCGTGACGTCCAAGACTGTCGATGTGAAGAAGTCCCACGTGGGTCTGACCTTCATCCGCGACAGCTCGGTCAACCACGAGTCCTTCACCGAACGCGCACCCAAGCTGGGTGGTCTGGTCGAGTTCTACCGCTCGCCCGATCGTGTGGCATGGTCGCCGACCGGCATCAATGTTCCGGACTATCCGAAGCTGGCCCAGATCTGGTGGCAGCAGATCGGTGACGTGAACTCGGGCGCCTTCACCCCGCAAGAGGCGATGGATCGTCTGGCCGAGGAAATGGACATCACCATGGCCCGGATGCAGGCCGCGGATGAGGCAGCCAACGTCTATGGCGGCTGTGGCCCCCGCCTGAACGATCCCCAGGATCCTGCCTTCTGGCTGGAAAAAGCCGGTTCGCCCAAGGCCAAGTTGGACAACGAAAAGCCGCAGGGCCAGACCGTCAACTATGACGAGCTGGTTGCGCGCTGGCAGGCCAACTAAGCCAATGCAACCGGGGGTGCCGTGCGCGGCATCCCCACCCCACGACCAGTGCGCCGCACTGAAGGACCGGAACCCACGGACATGATCGAACTTCAAGACGCCACCAAGCGGGTTGGCAACGTTATTCATATCAAGCCTACCAACCTGAAGCTGCAGACAGGCCATTTCAATGTGCTGCTGGGCGCTACGGGATCGGGCAAGACCTCTCTGATCAAGATGATGGCCGGGCTGGATCCGATGGCCTCGGGCAAAGTGCTGATGGATGGGCAGGACGTGACCCGGCTGAACACGCAAAAGCGACAGATCAGCCTGGTACACCAGTTCTTTGTGAACTACCCGCATATGACTGTTTTTGACAATATCGCCTCGCCCCTGCGCGTGGCGGGCATGGCGCAATCTGAGATCGAAGGCCGCGTGGAAGAGGCCGCCGACCTGCTGCAGTTGCGCCCCATGCTGCACCGCCGCCCGCATGAGCTGTCGGGTGGTCAGCAACAGCGTACAGCTCTCGCCCGCGCGATTGCCAAGGAAAGCCGCGCGGTGTTTCTGGACGAGCCGCTGGCAAACCTCGACTACAAACTGCGCGAGGAACTGCGCGAACAACTGCCCGATCTGTTCGCAGGGCGCGGCGCCGTGGTGGTCTATGCCACCTCGGAACCCGAAGAGGCGCTGCTGCTGGGTGGCTACACCGCCCTGATGGAGGATGGCCGCGTGACGCAGTTCGGCCCCACAGCAGATATCTATCGCAATCCTGAAAACATCGCCGCCGCGCGTGTGTTCTCGGACCCGCCGATCAACGTGGCCCACATCACCGTGTCCGGCGCTCAAGCGCAACTGGCAGGTGGCGGAGGCTGGGCCGTCTCGGACATGGCCGATGGAGACTACATGGTCGCCGTGCGCCCGCACCGGGTGACGCCGTTCCGCACATCGGATGCGGATGTTGAACTGACGGGCCGGGTCATTGTGACCGAGCTGTCGGGATCAGATTCCAGCGCGCATTTCCGCCATGGATCGGATGATTGGGTTTCGCTGGCGGCGGGGGTGCATCCCTACCAAGTTGGCGAAGATCACAGTTTCTACATGAACCCGGCGCATTGCCGGTATTTCGGCCAAGACGGCAAAAGGGTGGCCTGACATGGCACAGATCAAACTTTCGAACCTGCGACACAGCTATATGCCCTCGCCGAAAGGCCCCGAAGATTATGCGCTGAAGGAAATCGACGTCACATGGCGTGATGGTGGAGCCTATGCACTACTGGGGCCGTCGGGCTGCGGCAAGTCCACCTTGCTCAACATCATCTCGGGCCTGCTGACCCCGTCCGAGGGGCAGATTCTGTTCGACGGTCAGGATGTGACCGCCCTGCCCCCCGACCAGCGCAACATCGCGCAGGTGTTCCAGTTCCCGGTGATCTACGACACGATGACCGTGGGCGAAAACCTGGCCTTTCCGTTGAAAAACCGAGGCGTTGACCCGGCAACGATCAAGCGCCGCGTCGATGAGATCGCCGAAATGCTGGATGTCACGGATATGCTGAGCACCCGCGCCAGCGGCCTCAGCCCGGACAACAAACAGAAGATCTCGATGGGGCGCGGGCTGGTCCGCGACGATGTGAACGCGGTGATGTTTGACGAGCCGCTGACCGTGATTGACCCGCATCTGAAATGGAAACTGCGGTCCAAGCTGAAAGAGCTGCACCAGCGGGTCAAAGCCACGATGATCTATGTGACCCATGACCAGACCGAGGCCCTTACTTTCGCCGACGAAGTCGTTGTCATGCAAGAAGGCGAAGTGGTGCAGATCGGCACGCCGGTTGAACTCTTCGAGCGCCCGCAGCATACGTTTGTGGGTCACTTTATCGGCTCCCCCGGCATGAACGTCCTACCCTGCGAAGCCAAAGGCGACCGCGCAGTGTTCGAGGGCCATGAGGTGATGCTGGAAGGCCCCATCCACGGCGACGGAGGCCGCACCGATCTGGGTATCCGCCCCGAATATGTGGGCTTTGGAGATACGGGCATCCCGGCGCATGTGACCAAGGTCTCGGATATTGGTCGCCATTACGTGGTCAGCGCCATGGTCGGAAATACCGCCCTGAAAGCCGTGACCGAACACAGTGTGCCCGAGCCCGGATCACAGGTCTTCCTACAATTCAAACCTGAACAATCCCGCGTCTACCGTGACGGCTGGATCGCAACCGAGGAGCGCAGCTGATGAGAACGGAAAACCAAAAAGCGTGGTTCTTTGTCCTGCCGGTGCTGGCGCTGGTCGCGTTCAACGCGCTGGTGCCGATGATGACGGTGGTCAACTACTCGGTGCAGGAAACCTTTGGCAACAACCAGTTCTTCTGGGAAGGACTGGGCTGGTTCGAACAAATCCTGCGCTCAGATCGGTTCCAAGCGGCCCTCGGTCGGCAGTTCCTCTTTACCTTCCTGATCCTGCTGATCGAGGTGCCTCTGGGCATTATCGTGGCCCTTTCGATGCCCCGCAAAGGGTTCTGGGTGCCAGTCTGTCTGGTGCTGATGGCCCTGCCGATGCTGATCCCATGGAACGTGGTGGGCTCGATGTGGAACATCTTCACCCTGCCGAAAATCGGCCTGATGGGGTATTTCCTGAATGACGTTCTGGGCATCAACTATGACATGACGCAGCAGCCGCTGTCGGCCTGGATCACGGTCATTGTCATGGATGTCTGGCACTGGACCTCGCTGGTCGTCCTGCTGTGCTATGCCGGCCTCGTGTCGATCCCAGATGCCTATTATCAAGCGGCCAAGATCGACGGAGCCAGCCCGTGGTCGGTGTTCCGCTACATCCAGCTGCCGAAGATGAAAACCGTCCTGACCATCGCCGTTCTGCTGCGGTTCATGGACAGTTTCAACATCTATACCGAGCCCTTCGTTCTGACCGGCGGTGGCCCCGGCAACTCAACCACCTTGCTGTCGATCGACCTTGTGAAGATCGCGCTGGGACAGTTCGACCTTGGCCCTGCGGCGGCAATGAGCCTGATCTATTTCGCCATCACGCTGCTTGTGTCGTGGGTCTTCTACACTCTGATGACAAAGGATGACGCAGAATGAAAAAGCGCTCCATCATCCCGATTCTCTATGTCGCGTTCCTGATGCTGCCGATCTATTGGCTGGTCGCGATGTCCTTCAAGACCACGAACGAGATCCTGTCGGGCTTTTCCCTTTTTCCCCAGACTTTTACGCTGGAGAATTACATTACCATCTTCACCGATCCGACGTGGTATTGGGGCTATATCAACTCGATCGTCTATGTGACGCTGAACACGGTGCTGTCGGTCTGTGTGGCCCTGCCTGCGGCCTATGCGTTCTCGCGTTATCGGTTTCTGGGCGACAAGCAGCTATTCTTTTGGCTGCTGACCAACCGGATGGCCCCGGCCGCCGTGTTCGCGCTGCCGTTCTTTCAGCTCTATTCCTCGATCGGGCTGTTTGACACCCATCTGGCCGTGGCGCTGGCGCATACGCTGTTCAACGTCCCGTTGGCGGTCTGGATTCTGGAAGGCTTCATGCGCGGCATCCCCAAGGAACTGGACGAAACCGCTTATGTCGACGGCTATTCCTTCCCGCGCTTCTTCGTGACGATCTTCCTGCCCAACATCAAAGCGGGCGTGGGTGTCGCGGCGTTCTTCTGCTTCATGTTCTCGTGGGTGGAAATGCTGCTGGCTAAAACGCTCACAGCGGTCGAGGCGAAACCCATCGCCGCCGTGATGACCCGTACCGCCTCCAGCGCAGGGTACGAATTGGGCCTTCTGGCTGCGGCCGGTACGCTCACCATCATACCCGGTGCCATCGTCATCTGGTTTGTCCGCAACTACATCGCGCGTGGGTTCGCGATGGGCCGTGTGTGAGGTTCGATATGCGTAAACTACTTCTCACCCTCCCCTTCCTGCCGTCGATGGCGGCGGCCCAACAGGCGGGCTGGGGCAGTGTCGGCCAGCAAGAGGAAAAAGGGTTTTCCTGGACCGATCCCTTGTGGCCCGATTTCTGGATGGCCTGGACGCCCGCAACGCTGGCGCTGTTCGTCGGCATCTTTTCGGCCATCGCCCTGATTGGCGTGCTCGAAGGGTTCAAGTTCCGCGACGGGATCGAACGGCGCGGCGTGCTGGGCCTGACGACCACCCTAGGCGACCGGCTGTTCATCACCCTGCTGGGATCGGCCTATATCTTCCTCGCTTGGCTTGGGATCGTCGGTCAGCCCGTCTGGACCCCGCTATTCCTGTCGATCGGCTGGGGGATTTTCGTCTTCTGGAAAGTTTGAGCTTTGCGAAACAGCGAAAGGATGCTTGTCTGTCAGGCATACTAAAAAATGCGACACGAAAGACCGATGCGAAAGAAAAAGACAACAAACCTTCTGACCGAGGTAGAGCTGGAGTTCATGAATGAGCTCTGGGCACTTGGTCAGGGCTCGGTCCGTGACGTGCTTGATCGTCTGCCACCAGAACGCAATCTGGCCTATACCTCTGGCGCAACCATCCTGCGGATTCTCGACGAGAAAGGCTTTGTCGAAAGCCGCAAGGACGGCAAGACGCTGATCTATACGCCGCTGCTGGAGAAGGACAAGTATCAGGCACGGTCGTTGCAGAACCTCTCGCGTACATTGTTCGATGACACGCCTGCCTCGCTGGTGGCGCGTCTGGTTGACGATGCGGGCCTGAGCGAAGCCGATCTGGAGGATATTCGGGCACTGGTAGAGAGGAGACTGCAAAATGACAGCGGTTAAACCGGTTCTCGACGTATATCTGGAATTAAACATCGTGCTGGGTCTTGCTGCCCTGATTTGGATGGCCGCCCGGGTGGCTCTGACCAAAACTCCGATGCAATATGGATTTGTTGCGCAGTTGAGGGCGCTCAAAGCGTTGTGCCTGTGCGTTTTGATCAGCCCAGTGTTGGCTGTGGGTATAGGCGCGCTTGCGGCGCAAACGTCGTCTAACGGGACAGTCGCAATAGGCGACATCGCCGTAGCGGCCTACTTGCGCGGAGAAATCGCAATGCCTGCAACCCAGTTTGAAGCGCTTCTGAACACGCGTGAACGCTGGGTCGAAATATTGCTCTCGGGCGCTTATCCATTGGTGTCTGCTGCTCTGTCCCTTTTGGCGGTTATGGCGGTTGTCTATCTATTGCGGGCCGTCCGCGATGGGATAGCGATCCGCCAAACTATTCAAAACAGCTTTCTTTGGCGTCGCTCGGCCAAAGTAGACATTCGTCTGTCGGACCGGATTACCGTGCCCTTTGCGGTTCGCGGCCTGTTCCGCCGTCATGTCGTTTTGCCCAGCCACCTGCTGGACACCCCGCGCGAGCTGCGATTTGCCCTTGCGCATGAGCTGCAGCACGTGCGCGCCGGCGATGTGGAATGGGAATTGGGTTTTGAACTGCTTCGCCCCCTGCTGTTCTGGAATCCAGCCTATATTGCGCTGAAATATCAATTCGACCGCTTGCGCGAACTGGCTTGTGACCAGTCGGTGGTCTCCCGCAGGGGTATCGACGCGCGCGACTATACGAACTGCCTGCTGGACTACTGCGCCAAAACGATCAGCCGCGGCAGCCCGCGTGTTCTGAACGTCGCGCTTGTGACCGGTGGAAAAGCCAAGCGAGTCCTGCGCCAACGTGTATTGGCCCTGACCGAGGCCCCGTCGGTGCAATCCACGGCACCGGTCGTTTTCCTTGTCCTAACGCTGACATTCGCTGCCGTTCTGGGCTTGGGCGCTGCTTCTGTCCAGCAGACCGAAGACTGGAGCCACGACCGGCTTATGCTGTCCACGGTCGTCAATCTGGAGCGTCTTGAGGCCCGCAACGCTGGCAACTGATCCGGGGGGGCTACCACCCCCGGCGGCCAAACAGGGCCTGCAGGCGGTTCTGCCCTGCAAAAGGATCAACACGCTGTGGCGCTTTCAGGCCGGACACAACGCGGCGCACAAGCACCCAACAGACCAAAGCGAATATGACCCCACCAAAGGCTTGGCCCAACAACACTCCCGGTGCTCCGGCAACATATGCGCCCGCGACTGCAAACGGCCACGTCCCCAGTGTATGCCGTCCCCAATTCACCCAAGTGGAATAAATAGGGTGCCCCAGATTGTTAAAGCTGGCATTGGAGACAAAGATCACGCCGTTGAAAAACGACGCCAGCGCCAACGGCCCACAAAACAAGTAGATCAAAGACCGCGTCTCTTCTTGCGCTTGAAACAGATCGGCGATGGGCGCGCGCAGCACGAACAAAACTGCGGCCATCAACAGGACGTAGACGCCGGTAAATTTCACCCCTGCCAGAAAAGTTTCCTTGACGCGATCGTACTGCCCGGCCCCAAAATTCTGACCGACGATTGGACCAATGGCCCCCGACAACGCAAACACGACTGAAAACGCAACCGGCATCAGCCGCGCGATGATTGCCATGCCCGCCACGGCATCTGTTCCGAATTGAGCGACTTCGCGTATGACAATGGCGTTGCCCACCGGTGTTGCGATATTGGTCAGCACCGCAGGAACGGCGATACCACGCACCGCCTGGAAATCCTGGGCGACTTGCCGCATCGAAGGCCGCGCAAAAGCGCGGTGTACCCTGATCGCCGGCCCAAGCGCAAAAACCAACATACAGAGACGGGCGATCACCGACGCAATAGCCGCACCGTCCAGTCCCAACCCGACAGCAAAGATCAGAATCGGATCCAGCACGGCATTTGCTACTCCGCCATAAATCGTCGCCATCATGGAACGACGCGCATCTCCATGGGCACGCAGAACAGCCATACCCGCCATTGCCAAAGCCATGACCCACATCGTTGGCAGAATTATCGAAACATAGCGTGCAGCCAGCCGTAGGACCTCGCCCTCTGCCCCCAGCAGTGAGAGGAAAAAGCTGAGATTGAACAGGACAATTCCGGATACCAGAATCCCGAACACGACCCCCAGCATGGCGACGCTGGTGGCGTAATGGCGGGCACGATCGCCCCCCCCGCCACCAAGTTCGCGAGCGACAAGCGCCCCGGCCGCGATGGACAGGCCCACGTTGACGGAATTGGTGAAGAACAACAGCGTTCCCGCATATCCCACCGCCGCAGCCAAAGCATCATTCCCGAGCATCGCGATGAAAACCATATCCACAAAATCGACCGCGAAAATGGCCATCAAGCCAATACTTGTGGTCAAGGACATGCGTGTCACATGCCGCATGAGGCTGCCTGTCAAAAAGACCGCCCGACCGGACGCTTGATTTGCCATTGGATTTCCCGCCCCCATTTGTTGTCATACAGAGACAACGCACAACCGATCTGAGCAACCCGAAAATGGCCGTTGCACCGCTGAAAACAGTGCCCGTTAACTCCGTGCGATCAAATGGTCGGCCAGACGCAGCGATAATTGCACAATGGTGAAAGTGGGGTTCGCCTGTCCACATGTCGGAAATACACCAGAACCCGCGACGTAGAGATTAGTGGCTCCATGCACTTTGCAATCAGAGTCCACTACCCCGGTTTCAGCCGTCGCAGACATCCGCGCCCCGCCCATGTGATGGTTTGAATAGCCCAGCCCGATCTCTTCAACTGGCGCTAAGTCCCAAAGCTCAGGCACCATCCGCATCCGCCCCAGTCCATTGCGGATCAGGAACTTAGCCGCCTCACCTGCCGAACCGCGCATAGTTTCGATGTCTTTGTCAGTGAATTGCAGATCAAGCCCAACAACATTCAGCCCAAAGCGATCACGTTGTTCGGTCAAAACGATACGGCTGTCCATATTGGGCCGTTGTTCGCCCGTCACGAAACAATCACCCGTAAAAAAATAGTCCTGATCGTAGGTCAGCCCCTTGATGAATTCAGAATCCCCTACCAGCGCTTTGGCAATCGGACGCTGTTTCAGACGCTCCAGCCTGACGCTGGAATTCAACCAGCCATTTGCCATCATTGTCTCTTGGCTGGGACTTAACATCAGTTCCGGAACCGAGCGACGCAGAAGGCGTTCGAACTCCCATGACGCTGAATGAGAGTATAGGCGCTTGGTGATAAAGTAGGCACCAAACACGACAATCGGGTGCTCCATGAAACAGCGACCGACCATGTCATTCTGATTGCCAAACCGGTTGTTTTCCTGCGCATTCAAATGCAGCAACATACGGCTGTTTTCAACGCCACCCATCGCCAGCACGAAGGTGTCTGCCTGAACTTTTCCTTCACCTTCAGCATAGTTTCGAACATGTGCTTGAGTGACGTTGCCGCTGTCGCCATCAACTGTGAAGCCCACGACGTTGGCATTCAGGACCAGATCAATGTTCTCCGAAGTCTCCAGATCCGACAAGTATTTGGTTCCAAGGCGGGCTGCTTCGTCATCACGCACGTCATAAAACTCGCGATCCGAACTGAACCTTTGCTCGACGATGTCGATTTGTCCGGTTTCGTCTGCTGGTTTGCGAAGTCGAGGGCCGAATTTACCCGTGCCCAACATACGTTCTGCGCCCGCCTGATAAGGCTGCAGGTCATCAAAGCCGATAGGCCAACCACTCAGTGGCACATCTTCACGAGGCAAAAAGTCAAAGGGATCAAGCATAGGGCAACGGCCATACCATGCAGACGTCGACCCACCCAAGGCCCGCATGCGCGTGGCAGAAAGAGATCCGTACTCAACGCCCAGATCCTGACCTTCGTAAAGGTCTTGCGACTCTGACTCGATGTCCCTGTCACCGGCCTCTAGTACAAGCACCCGTTTGCCCGCCTCGGCCATTTTTAATGCCAGCGACAAACCCGCCGGCCCCGAACCTATGACACAGCAATCATACGTCCCGTCGAGGTTTGGAATTTCGGAACGCGCATC
The DNA here is from genome assembly GCF_059609525.1 of Ruegeria sp. YTSC325. Lineage (NCBI taxonomy): Bacteria > Pseudomonadati > Pseudomonadota > Alphaproteobacteria > Rhodobacterales > Roseobacteraceae > Ruegeria > Ruegeria sp. YTSC325. Next base: position 157,089 of record NZ_JBXWLY010000002.1, on the reverse strand, counting down.
AAGGATCACGACGCTTCTCCTGCGCCGGGGTCACTTTCATCCAGCAGCCATCCGTCGACCAGAGTCAGTCGCGGCTCTGGCACCTGTGGAAGAGGATTGTCTTTAAGTTTCATCAAGCCGATCCGCGCGACTGGCACCACCGCAACCGCAGAAAGAAGCATCGCAAGGACCCGCCGACGGCTGGAAAATAGATTCATTTCAGTCACCGCAAACTAGAAAACTCATTCACACTACGAAGACCTGACACGGGTAAAGCAAACACCCGAGGGCCACATGTCATCAATGCTAGGCGGAACACACCAGAATTTCAAATATTTCAATACTACACCGGATTGGGCGATGTTCCGGAGGGCGCGCAAATCTGGGAAATCTGTTCTTACGTAGGCAAAAAGCCGGTGGGCGTGCCTGCCGTTAAGCCTGATTTCGGCGCACATCCGAAACCGACTTTTGCAGTGCCACGATCAGTGCATCGCGTTCTCGCGACAGGGCCGCAGGCGGCATTCCCTGTGTTTGCGCTTTGATCCCTGCGGTCAGCTGGTGCCTTACATCATCTGTCAAATAGACCTGACCCAGATCATCCCACCACCCGTTGAAGGTCTGGGAAAAATGATCGCAAAACGCGTCCAACCCACCATCGCCTGCGCCAAGGTTGAACAGCATTGTCGGCCCCATCGCCGCCCATCGCAGGCCCGGCCCGGCCCAAACAGCTTTGTCCACATCCTCGACCGACGCGACGCCCGATATCACAAGATGGATAGCCTCGCGCCACAAAGCCGCCTGCAGGCGATTGGCGACGTGACCCGGGACTTCCTTGTTCAGGCGAATGGTGGTCTTACCCAAACTCTCGTAAAACCGCTGGGCGGTTTCGACCACTCCCGATGTCGTCCTGTCATTTCCCAGTACCTCGACCAAGGGGATCAAGTGCGGAGGATTGAACGGATGCCCCAAAACAAACCGAGAGGGATCTCTCCAGCCAGATTGCATCTGGCTTAACGTCAAACCGGACGCAGAGCTGGCAACGATTGCATGCGCTGAAAGCGAAGGTTCAATACTGGCAAAGGTCGCGTGTTTGACCTCTAGCCTTTCGGGGACGTTTTCCTGAATAAAATCTGCGCCTTCAACGGCTGCTGCCGGGTCTGTGCAAAAGGTGATCGCGTCAGGCCCGCCGGTTTCGGTCAAGCCAAGCGCGGCCAGCGTCGGCCACGCCTCTTCGATATAGGCGCGTACCTTGCTTTCGACATCCGGGGCGGGATCATACATCGCGACCGAGCGGCCAGAGGCCAGAAAAAGCGCCGCCCAACTGGCACCGATGACGCCACCGCCAAGACAAGCCGTATGTTTAACACCCATCAAAACAGCCCCGGATTGAGTGGGGAGGCAGCGGTCATGCCGCCGTCCACTGTGAACAATTGCCCTGTTGCGAACCCGGCCTCGTCCGAGGCCAGCCAAAGGGCCATGGATGCGATATCTTCGGGTTTGCCAAAACGGCGCATCGCGTGCCGGGCCAGCGCATCTTTTCGCGCGGCATCCGGGTCGCTAGCCAAGTCGAAACCGGCGTCGAGCATTCCTGTCTCGATCCATCCCGGGCAAATCGCGTTACAGCGAATGCGCGGGCCGTGATCCACAGCAATGGACCGTGTCAACCCATGCACAAATGCCTTGGACGCATTGTACAGCGCCATAGACGGATCAGCGACATGGCCAGAAATAGAACCAATATTGATAATCGAACCGCCCTCGGGCATGCGGGGGATGTAAGCGCGGCAGAGATTGAACACGCCCCGGCAATTTGTCCCTATGACCGCCTCCCAATCCGCGTCCGTACTGTCCGCGACAGTCTTTTCCACCTGCACACCGGCGTTATTGACCAGAATATCCGTACCGTCGGTTGTGAAGGCCAGTTCCGCAACCGCAGCAGCATCGGTTACGTCCAGCGTGTACCAAATCACGTCCTTGCCCAGATCTGTCGGACGAGAACCGCGACCACACGTGGTGACAGCTGCGCCTTCGCGTACAAACGCCTCGACGATCCCGCGCCCGATACCCTGCCGACCGCCTGTCACCAGCGCCCTCTTACCAGCCAAACGCATCACTATTCTCCTGACCTGTTTTGCAAGGCGGCGTCTATCCCTGCCGCAACCCCGCTTGTCGACGGCATGCCCGGTTCGTCCCTAAGATCAGGGTCCGTCATAACTTCATCTGCTGGACCTGAGCGCTCAAGCCCCCGTCCAAGACCCAAAGCTGTCCGCTGGCGTAACGCGCCTCGTCCGAGGCCAGCCAATTCACGAGGTTTGCGATATCATCAGGTGTGCCGTAGGTCCGCATCGGGTGGACGTCGCGAACCGCCTGCTGCAACTGCTCGATCGACTTGCCACCTCCGCCTGAACCGTCACCCGAGAAAAAGCTTTGCAACATCGGAGTGTCGACATAGCCCGGGCAAATCGCGTTCACGCGAATGCCTTCAGGGCCGTGATCGCAGGCCATGGCCCTAGTCAACGCATGAACCGCGCCTTTGGTCGCACAATAAGCAGCCAGACCGGGGTCGGCGATAAAGCCGTCATAGCTGCCGAAGTTGATGATAGACGCCGTGGTTCCCTGTGCTGCCTTACGCATCAGCGGCAGCGCGTGTTTCGATGTCAAAAATGTCCCGGTGACATTGACCGCAAACGACAGGTTCCATTCTTCCAGTGTCGTTTCCTCGATCGTCTTTTCAATCTCAATCCCTGCCGCGTTGACCAGAATGTCCAACTGTCCAGATTCTGCCCCGACCTTGTGCATCGCCGCGACCGCGTCAGCCTCTTGCGTGACGTCGAGTTTTACGAAGATGCTGCCATCTTCATTATGTTCCGCCAGCGACCCCTCGGGTGAAAGATCCGCAGCGTAAACGCGGGCCCCTTCGCGCAGGAAACGCGAAACGATGGCGCGTCCGATTCCCCCGCGTCCACCGGTGACCAAAGCGGTTTTGCCTTTCAGCATCATTCACTGTTCTCCTTTCGGGGCGGGTACCGATATCTTGCGGCGGCCGCAGTCCAATCCATATGATTACGGACGTATTCCTGCGTCGCGTCGCGCCGAGGCATATAGTCCCACGCTTCGCCGGCACCGGCCTCCATTGCGGCGTGTAGGGTACGTCGCGATTTCTGGGTCGCGATCACATCCTTACGCAACGCCTCGCTGTCCCAGCGATGGGCGATCCCGGCCGCAAAAGCCCTGGCTTGTTTGATGTAGGCAGGGTCATTCGCGACGTTCGTCCGTTCACCGGGATCCTGTTCCAAATCATACAACTGCGGCGGATCGGGGTCACAATGAATGTACTTGAGCGCCCCCCGACGGATCATGAATACAGGATAGGGCGTCATCTCGGCGCAGTACTCGCCGATGGCCTCATCCACCGTGTCGACCTGCCCCTGCGCCAGAGGCATCAACGATCGGCCATCAATCGGTTCGCCCAGAATGGCATCTGTTCCACCGGCAATATCAATGAAGGTCGGCAACAGATCCACCAGCGAGCACGCACTCGCGGCCGCCCCGCAAGCGATCTCTGGCCCAGCCATGATCAGCGGCACCCGTGCCGAGTGTTCAAAGAAGTTCATCTTGTACCAAAGCCCGCGCTCGCCCAGCATGTCACCGTGGTCTGCGGTGACGATGACGATTGTGTTGCCGCGTTCTCCGATATCTTCCAGCGCCTTGATGATGGCACCGACTTTACTGTCGAAATAGCTCACATTTGCCAGATACGCGCGGCGTGCACGACGAACTTCCTCATCACTCAACGGCACATAGCTTGCTTCGATCCCGTCCATCACGCGGCGTGAGTACGGATCCTGCTCCTCTGGTGTAAGCGTGTAATCCGGCATCGGAACGTCCAGGTCCGAGTACAAGTTCCACCATTCGGGTTTTGCCACATAGGGATCGTGCGGGTGGATGAAACTTGCGACCATGCAAAACGGCGCGGCATCCCCCGCGGCCCGATCCCTGCCCCGATCAATCAGCCATCGACGAGCTGCAAATTCGACCTCGTCATCATAGTCTGTCTGGAAGGTTGCGATGGCCACGCCGCTTTCTTTGACGGTTTGCATGTTGTGGTACCATTTGTCGATCCGTTCATCCGGAGCCTCCCAATCCGGGGTCCAGGCGAAATCAGCCGGATAGATATCGGTCGTCACCCGATCCTCGAACCCGTGTTTCTGGTCGGGGCCGACAAAGTGCATTTTACCGGACAGGCAAGTCCGATATCCCAGCGCCTTTAGGTAATGCGCAAAGGTGGGGACCGAAGCTTTGAACTCGCTGGCATTGTCATAGGCTGCAATCCGGCTGATCAGTTGTCCCGACATAAATGCGAACCGCGACGGCGCGCACAGCGGAGAATTGCAATACGCCGCATCGAACCGCATCCCCCGAGCCGCCAACGCATCAATATGAGGTGTCTTCACCGTCGGATGGCCATAAGCGCCGCAAAAATGCGGTGCAAGCTGATCGGCCATGATGACGACGATATTGGGCCGCCTCACGGCGCAACCTTTTTATAAGCGTCCAGCACAAGACCATGAAAATGGTGAACCGCATGCTCGGACTTGCCCGATCCGCTAGGGTCGTGAACGATCCGCCCCTGCGAGAAAGCCGGGGTATTCATGCCGCGCTGCACACTTTCAACAATATCTATGTCTTCGCGCTGCAGTACTTCGTCAAGATAGCGGATCGCTTCAAGCTCCATATCGTCAGGCTCAGGAGTTTCCAAAAAGAAGTCATAGGTTTCCAGCGTGCGATCAGGGCCTACCGGGATAACGTTCAAGACAATCATCGACGATCTTCCCGGATAGCGCATCAGGCAGGTCGTGGGCCACAACCACCAGACCGCATGCGTACGAACGGTCGCGTTGGACACGTCATAGGCCGAGTTTGCGCCCTTGCCCGCCTCTGCCATATGGCTGGAATAGATCCCGTAGGTCGTGACCTTGTAGGTGTCCATGTCGACCAGGTCACAGAAATCTTTGTGTGCAGTCGGACAATGATAACACTCAAGAAAGTTGTCGACGACATTCTTCCAGTTCGACTTGATGTCATAGGTCAGTCGATGACCAAAAGTCAGATTATCGATATCGGGCGCCCAATGGCGGATTTCAGTCTGCAGATCGCCAGAGACCTCGGATAACGGGCGCGCCCCGGGGTCGAGGTTCACAAAGATAAAACCGGCGAACTCTTCCACTCCAACTTGGTCCAGGCAGATATCCGCAGTATCGAAACCTGTCAGGCTTTCGGTCTCGGGCGCCCGAACAAGCTGACCGTCCAGTTTATAGACCCATGCATGATATGGGCACATGATGCGCGTCGTTTCGCCTTCGCCGGTTAACAAGTGATGCGCCCGGTGTTTGCAGACGTTATAAAACGCACGCAATACCCCCTGACGATCCCGAACCACCGCAATCGGTCGGCCTGCAATCTCAGTCGTCAAATAAGATCCCGGTCGACGCAGCTTTTCGACATGACACACCCATTGCCATGTCTTCGCAAGAATCGCTGCCACATCTGCCTGGTACCAACGAGGATCCACATAGGCGTCAGCTTTGAGCGAGCTTGAGTTGAACGGATCGGGGCTAAAGCCTTCACAAATCGTATCAAATTGCGCTTTTGAGGGTAGCTCGCTCATCGTTCTCTCCGCGAAATCGGGCCGTAAATTGGCCCGCCAATTGGGTCATCAGGCTCATGATCCGTGGAAAAAACACTTTTTCCTTAACTTTTTTTGCCATATTTTTTATTTTTTTAGCCATCTCGGTCCTTGGGATTTCTGTGCATTGGCCAAGCACGAAATTCAAATGGCACCCTGCCTTCGACCCTATCCACGCTGGGTGGCAAGCCAAACCTGTCTTTGTATGACCTGCTGAAATGCACCTGGCTGGCAAAGCCTGATGCAATGGCAATCTCGGCCAAGGGAAGGCGCGTCTGCGTCACAAGGCCCCGCGCCCGATCAAGACGGATATCCCGGTAATACAAGGCTGGTGTCTTTCCGACATGAACCGCGAACAAGCGATCGAGTTGCCGATGCGAGACACCGACGACTTTGCATATTTCGGGCACAGGCAATGGGTCTTCCAAATTGGCCTCCATAGCCTGAATTGCTAGACGCAGTTTCGCTGGAACCGTTGCCCCCAGCGGCTCGGCGCCGTCAGGTTGCTGCCTGTTGGCCGGGCCGCGTAGTGTGTCGTGGAACACGTACCGGGCCGCCGCATTGGCAAGCGCGCTTCCATGCAGACCCTGTAACACTTGCAACCCCAGATCGACCGAAGCCCCGCCACCACAGCATGTGATCCGGTTGCCGTCCAAAACAAACAAGTTCTCGACAACTTCCACGTCGGGGAAAAGCTCTTGGAACGCGTCGATATGTTCGTAATGCACTGTCGCCTTACGCCCCCGTAGCAACCCTGCCTGGGCAAGAATGAATGCTCCAGTATCCAGCGCGATCATACTCGCGCCTCGTCGCGCCCAATTCCTAAGCGCCTTTTCGGTGCGATCCGTCGCATGCTTTTCCGGGGCCCAGCTGGCCGATACGACAACGATGTCCACTTCGGACGCAGCGACCTCGCTCAAGGCGCGTGTCCAGATTGAGGCCCCGTTGCTGGACGTGCAGGATCCTCCGGCTTCGGACGCAAATTCCCATTTGAAATGACCCGCGCCGTCGAGGTAATTCGCAGCCCTCAGCGGATCGATAAAACCCATTGTTGTCGCGATGTTGAAACTGGGCGCGACGACGACCAAAACCCGCGTTTCTTGCAGCATGGTATCAGCCATTCAGGAGCTCCCGCCTCATATTCCCTAAATTCGAACATGATGGGTTTTGTGACCGCAGTGCAAGACCGCTGCGCCTCTCCCGCCGCAGAGATGGATCGCGGCAGTCTTACGGCCCCATTTCGACGTCAGCCGGCTATCTTTCCTTGAATGCGCGATCCAATGTCGTCTGGACCGGCTTAAGAAGATAGGCCAGCAACGTCTGTTCTCCGGTTTTCATTTCGGCAACCACGGTCATCCCGGCCTGCAGTGGTCGAGCGAAAGACCCAGTTCCGACCGACGCCTGCGCCAACGCCAAAGATGCGCGGAAATAGGTTTCGCCCGTTTTTTCATCCGTCAATGGCAAGGGGTAAATCGAGTTCAATTGCCCCTCGACTTTGCCAAAACGGCGCACGTCGAATGTGTCCACGCTGATCGACACCGGATCGTCGGCGTTGACATGCCCGACCTCGGCATTCGGAATACGTGCCTCGACTATCAGCGCCTGTCTGGTTGGTAGGATCTCAAAGATGGTTTCTCCGGGCGCGATCACTTCTCCTGGGTTGGGAAATGCGACCGATTGAATAACTCCACGCGCTGGCGCAACGATGCGGAGCCCGGCGAGTTTACCCGCTACGATCTGTTGAGACACACGCAGACGATCTCGTTCCTGCTCCAATTCGGAAATCCGGGTGAGAACATCATCACGCAAAGACAGTGTCTCTTCTTGCAATGTCGAACTTGCCAAGATGAGCGCGCTTTGCGCCTCGGCAAGACGCACCGAAGCTGCAGATGCGGCTGAGCGTACCGCGTCGACTTCGTCCTCCTCTTCGAGATAATCGCTAAGCGACTTGAGACCTTGAGCCTGAAGCTGAGCATACTTCGCCAGAAGCTCCTCTTTCTTGACCACACGCCTATTGGCAAGGTCCGCCGCCTGCCGCAAAATATCCAGCGTTTCCTTTTGCTGCTCCAATGATGTTTGTTGGATTCTCTGACGTTCAAAGAACAGTTGCAATCTGGATGACGCCGTCACAAGCCCCTGAGCTTCGAGCGCTTTGATCTCGGACACGCTTGGAGGAACAGCCCTGTTGAGCATCGCAAGTACGGTCATCGCATTTGCCAGATCTCGCTGGATTGCCTCGATCTGTTCTGCAGCCAGATCCCTTTCCTGCGTCAGATCCGGATGCTCCAACTCTACCAGTACATCGCCTGCCTCAACTCTTTGACCGTTTCGGACGTGGACCTCCTTTACGATTCCACCATGTAGAGTTTCGATCTGCGGGTAGTCCCCAATTGGCATGATCGTACCCGGGGCGCGCGTGATCTGTGGCGTCATTGTTCGCCCGGCTACCGTCACGAGGCCACAGATCATCAAAAAAAGACCAAAGTCAAAAAAGCCGCAAAACGAGGAGGTTTCTTGCGCCTTCTTTCCACCGCCCTGGCCATCGGTCCCGGCTTGGTATTGGTGTATTCCTTACGTGTCATGATCGACCCTCAGCAGTTTTCAGAGCAGCTTGGATTTTCTTTAACCCGGCATCCCCTGTTGCATTTACAACGACCCTATCGCCGTTCAGAAAAACGAAACGGTCTGCAATGTTGAGGAACGAGCGGTCCGCGCTGGAAATGAGTATCGTTTTTCGCCCTCTTTGCTCCCAAACCCATCTTTTGAACCCGTCACGGCGCATGTCCGAAAGACCGTTTGTAGGCTCGGAGAACAGATAGACAGTAGACGGGCGCGCGATACTGCGCGCTAAGGTCAGCGCTTTGACGGTTTCATCTGACAATTGCGCCAGTGTCACGTCCGTCAGGCGCGTTTCCAGCCCCTTTGCCAACAACCCATTGTCATTCAACAAGTCCATATGATCCAGGGCGGCAACGATTTCGGCATCCGAAAGCGACGAACATGCAAGACGGAAATTCTGCGCGACCGTACCGTAAAACAGAGACTTCTCATAAGGGGCGTAGGTGACTGACTTACGCAGCTCATCCCGCGCTATCTGACGAATGTCGATGCCATCATGTTCGATCGTACCGGCCAATGGCGTGTGCAGCCCGTCGATCAGATCCAAAACCGCAGTCCGGCTGGTGGCATCACTACTCATGAGCAAAACAATTTCACCCGGTTCGCAATTCAAACTGGCCTGCGACAAAATCGGGCCATTCAGCGGGTCCGGCCGATACGTAACCGAGGACAGTGAAATCGCTCCACGAAGTGTTTTTCGATGCGATTGGGCCAAACGCAGTTCCAATTCTTCCTGCAATCCCAGGACCCGGTCCGCCTGCGCTCGGCTGGAAACTGAATTTAACATCTGAGGGAAGCTGGCATACAAAGTCTGCACCGGAGTCAGCACCTTGGAAACCAGGGCTATGGCCGCAATCAAAGCGCCAAAACTCAGATCGGCAGTTACCGCCCCGTGGGCGCTCAGGATGATTGAGCCGACGACCGTCAAAGCGGTCAAAGTTTGCGCAAGTGACTGGGTAAACGCCTGAAATTGGCGCGCGCGACGGGCTGCGGCTTCGGCGAGTTCGATCATTGGCGTCGAACGTCGCATCCATCTTTCCTGCAAGCCCAGGTTTGCAATTACTTTTTGATGCACGATCGCATTATGAACCAACGACTGGCCGACTTCTGCGGCCTCGGCAGCGGCGCGGTCCAAGTTGCGCTGACGCGGAATGGTAAGACAACCGACCAAAATGAACACGACAACCATGCCGAGACACAACAATCCGGCTTCGGGTGCGAGAAAGAACAGAAGGGTCAGAAAAATCAACACAAATGGCAAATCCAGAACGGTTGCCATCACTTGACCTGTAAAAACTTCTCTCAAAGATTCGAATTGGCGAAATCGAGCCAATTGCTGCGTCACATCTGACTTTTGCAGCTGGCTCAGCGGAAGGGACATCAGTTTTTGAAACAGGGCGATCATCAACTGACGCTCACCGTGCCATCCGACGTAAGCAAGCGCGCGAGATCGCGCAAGACGGAAGGCGAAATCCGATATTCCGATTATGGCGACACCGACTGCCAATGAAACCAACATATCAATGGATCCCGACGGAATGACACGATCATAGATCGCCATGATTAACAATGGAGTCAGCAGGCCCAAAACGTTTGTAAGCAGCGACGTAACCAACAACCAAGGCAGCATCGCGCGCATACCCGCGAAAGCCGAACGTACAGATGTAAATTTCTTTTCCGATATCCCTGGTGTCGCGATTTGCAACTTGATTACGGTGCAAAGGCCTGAACCTGGAAGATAGTGACGCAGGTCGGGGTTTTGACTGTCACTGACCCTGATCGTCCGCGCGGAACGCCCAAGGGCAATGTAACACCCGCCGGACTTGGGAAAGACAAGCGCGGGACATTCTTGATCAGTTATCTCGCTTTCCCTGCACCTGACTCTCGAGAAGGGAATATTCAGGTTGCCAAGCGCTTCTATTATGTCGTCGCGGTGCAGTTCGGAAGACAAATGAGGGAACGCTTCGGCAATAGTATCCTTTCCATTTTTCCACCCCTCCGCCAATAGAAGTCGTTGTAGAAGTCCCCTTGCGCTTTGCGTGCTTAGACTTGTCATGCCGCCCCCCGTTGTTTAAGCAGCGCGGCCTGGCGATCCAGCTCTGCATCATCCCTCCAAGACGTGATCTCGTCAGACAGCTTTGCCTTTAGATGAACGACCTGATCTGCCAGTTGTCGTAAGCGCGGGTCCGGACTGGACAAAACAATAGTCGGCCGCGGCGCAAGGGTTCTTAAACAATCCGCCAAAGCCTGGCGTTCTGGTGTGTCCAGAGCCGCCGACGGCTCATTCATGAGCAAAATTTTTGGTTGCAACGCCAATGCCCGTGTCAAAGAAACCAAGTGACGGTTGACTGGGTCTTTCTCGAAACTTGTTCGCGCAGTCATGACGGTGTTGTACCCTGCGGGGAGCCGGTGAATGCGTTTTTCCAATCCCAGCGCAGCAGCAAACTTTTTCGCCCTCTCAACGACTTGCGCGTCCCCAAATGCGCTCAGGTTTTCAAGTAAAGTGCCTGAAAACATTGCAGGGTCCGCCTCAAGCACGATCGTCGCGCCCAGCCCTTCTTGATTGACACGTTTGGCGCCGGAAAAGCCATCGATCAAGACCTCTCCGTTCGAGGGAAGCCGTTGACCAGAGATCGCATCAAAAACGGAGTCAACCATCCAACTCTGTTCGGCTTCCAACAAAACGCAACCAGAGGGCGGTACTAAAAAACTTACCGGAGCCATGAGCGCGCCTGTACTATCCGTGCGCTCGACGGCCATCTCGCGCACCGAAATTTGCCCCATTATTTCAAGTACTTGGCAAGAAGGTATTTCGTTGACTTCCAACTCCTCCATGTCATTTAACCGCCCTCGTGCAACCGAGACATTTTCGGATTGAACCCACAATGTCATCAACTTGGTCAAAGGCTGGATGATACGACCGTTCAACAACATACAGGCTGCAAGCTCGGCAATGCCTATATGGTTCTGGATGACGAGGCAGGCCCCCCAAAGCCCCATTGCCGCGACCATCATTTGTGAAAAAATCGCTCCGAAACTCTGTGCAATCCCCGCAAATTGGATTAATTTGTTACTAATATTTACGGTTTGCTCTTCGAGCATTTCAAACCGGCGCGCCATCTGCGGTTCCATCCGGTTAGCTTTTACAGTCTGCACGTTGGACAGAGTTTCTAACAAAAAGGCGTATCTTCGGGCGTCCAGAGATTTGCGCCGTTCGAACAACACCCACTGAGCGCGCTTCATCACAAAGGCAAAACCAAGCACGATGCAAAACGCGCCGAGAGGAACAAGAAACAGCCAGCCTCCGATCAACCCGATCAACACCGCGAACAACACAGTAAAGGGTAAATCAATAGAAAGCGTCTGGCTTTGCCCTGATTGATAATCCCTCAACTGATCAATGGCGGCAAACCGTTCAAAATAAGTGCTGTCAGGATTTTGCGAAAATGACCGGGTGTTCGCATTTAGAACCTGTTTCAAAAAACGCCGACGGTTGCCTATCGCCGCGCCTTCGGCGGTGCTGGTCAGCATAATTGTTCTGCACTGGCGCAAAACAAGTTCTGCCGCGGCGCTGATGATCAATACGACGGTTAGTACCCGCAACGTATCGGTGGATTGAAACGGAATAATCCGATCGAAGATCATCAGAATGGACAAGGGCATCAGAAGCGCCAAAACATTCAACGAAAACGATGCAGCCCAGATTGGCAATCCAAATCCAGATCGGGACAAATTTCCAGCAAGCGGTTGCGGTTCCATGATGCACTATCACCCTTTCCTGTCCCAGAAGGTTGCGCGACCGCCGCTTTAGGAATGGTAAAGAACCCAGATGCCGTCGTGAATAATTTCCTTTAAATTGCAGATATTTATGAAGCATTTCTGTAGCACCCTTCATGATATCTATCGGTCGGACCGACAGATGAATCGAGGTAGCGCAATGAACAAATCCCCCCACGAAATTTCAAGTTTCGCGCAATCGCAGCTGTCAGAGACGGAAGAAAAAGAGGAATTCGCGGCGCAGTTTTCCCATGGGACACCTCAGGTTTCGAATGATCCCACCCGAGCCGCACTGCACACGGGTGAAGACCGGGCAGGTTCCCTTGAGACGCGGCTCAGACCAGATGGCGCACCGGGCGACCAGCCTGGGCGGGTTCATTCCGAGCAAAAGCAGGCGTCTTACAAAAGCAATGCCGCACCCGAAACAGAACAAACCATGGATCAAACTTTGGCGACCGGGCCAACGGCCGATACGAGACCAAAGGCCGAAGCGCAACTTGGGCCTGATACCGGGGATCACACCGCGCGGTTCGAAATTCAAAGCAATACGCACGAAACACAACAAACGGTCCAGTATGATTCAGGACCAACTCCCTTCGTGCCTTCCCCCTTAGATCCAGGCACTCCGATTGATAACTTCGTCACTTCCACTGAGGATGAAAATAACGCCCCCGAAGAAATCCTGTTGGATGCCCTAGAAGTCAGTGAGAACGCCGCCGGAACTGTGGTGGGAACACTGACGGTCGTAGATCCTGATACATCAGACAAACATTCAATTCATGTGTCCGACGACCGGTTCGAGGTTGTGGGCGGACAGCTACAACTGAAACCCGAAGTGACCTTGGATCACGAAGAGGCAGCCCAGATCGAGGTCGACGTCACCGTTACGGATTTAGGCGGCCTGACACTCACAGAACGATTCACCGTCGAAGTATTGGATGTCAACGAAGCGCCCGACACTATCAAGTTAGACGGCGTTGCTGTCGCGGAAAACGCGGCAGGCGCAATTATTGGAGCTCTTACGGTTACCGACCCCGATGCGGATGATAACTACAACATCAGTGTTTCCGATGACAGATTCGAAGTGGTCGACGGATATATGCAGTTGAAGCCCGGCGTTTCATTGGACTACGAAGACGCCGCCCAGGTCGAAGTCAACGTGACGGCGACGGACACCGGCGGGCTAAGCCTGACCGAGAGTTTCACAATCGACGTTCAAGACATTAACGAAGCACCCCAAGATGTGACCCTGGACAACCACTCGGTCGCAGAAAACGCCGCTGGGGCTGTGATTGGAAATCTATCGACGCTGGATCCCGACATCAAAGACGACCATGCTTATCACGTCTCGGACGACCGGTTTGAGGTGGTTGATGGTGAGCTTCGGCTAAAACCAGACGTACAATTCGACCACGAGGAGACTGACCAGATCGAGCTGCAAATCACAACTACAGATTCTGGTGGCCTGAGTACTACGAAAGACTTCGTCATCTCCCTTGAGAACGTGAATGAAGGTCCTGAAAACCTGACCCTCAGCATCAACACAGACAATCTGGTTTCCAACGGCAGCTTTGAAGAATTCGACCTCGATCAAGGAAGGTGGCGTGGATTTAACAATGACCCGTCGGGGTCTTGGGCGGATTCACACGGCATCGAAATCTGGGACCAGTTCGGCGGCACCAAAGCCTCGGATGGCGACCAATTGATGGAATTGGACCACGGTCACGGCGTAGACAGTATTTCGCAAGTGATCCAAACAGTGGACGGCCAGCTTTATGATCTGGGGCTGGACCTTCGCGAGCGGCTTGCCGGCGGCACCGATACGGTCGAAGTCTATTGGAACGGAAACCTCGTTGCCGAGTTGGATCCCCAGTCATCGGATTGGGAGACGTTTCAACTACAGGTCGTCGGGACAGGACAGGATACGTTGGAGCTCCGCGAACCCGAGAGTCAGAATGACAGCTACGGGGCCTTGATCGACAACATCACCCTGACGGCGGCCATGCAAACGGTTGGCGAAAATGTCGCCGGAGCCATTGTCGGGAAAATCAGTTTTGACGACCCCGATCAGGGGGACACTCACCGGTTCGAAGTATCGGATGACCGGTTTGAAGTCGTCGACAACCTTCTGCGCCTAAAACCGGGTGTTTCGTTGGATTTCGAGGAAGCCGCCTCTGTTAGTGTCAATGTGACAGTGATTGACGAGGGAGGGCTGAGCCAAACCGTCAACTATCAAGTGAACGTCGCCGATATGCCCGACGTCTCGATATCCAGCGGTTTCAGCGTTAAATTTTTTGGAACCACCTCCCAAGACGGTCTGGGGGACGTCGACTGGAACGCTGCTCCTGTCCGTACAGAAGTTGTTTCGACCACCGACTTTGGACAGGTCCCTCACCAGGACAGTTGGTCAAACGATGCATTCGGCATCGAAGTTTCTGGCAATATTGACGTTGAAGAAGGCGGACTCTTTACATTCCATCTGGATGACCACAATTCAGCGACACTGGTGGTCGACGGCGTGACTGTCATTCCGAATGGCTCTGCGCAAACAGGCGAAATCGACCTTGCGCCCGGCACGCATGTAATTGAAGTGCGAAATGCCGGCACACCCGGTGCAGCAGGGCCAACCCTGGAATGGGAAGGCCCCGGTCTTGTTGGGCGACAGCCAGTCACGGCGCCGGACCTAGTGGATGCACAGACTGTATCGGGAATGCCTATTACCTTTGAAATCAGCGCCGGCACCGTCGGCTTTACGGAAGAGTCTCACTTCGCGCTGAGTGATTTGCCAGAGGGCACACAGATCGAAACAGAGTCCGGATCAGTAATTGCAGGCCCTGACGGCACCGTCGAACTGAGCGGCTGGAATGTGCAAGCTCTTACGATCACGCCTCCTGCAGAGTTTACGGGACCAGTGCAGGCAACGTTGCACCACTCCACCCCAACAGGTGGCGACACCAGCTATGATGGGGTGGAAACGCTTGCTTTCGACGTTAATGCAGCACAACGAACCCTTCCATCGGCCCAAGTATTCGGCGGTTTCACTGCGCGCTTTTTTGACGTCGACCATAAACTGAAAAACTTGGACGACGTGGACTGGTCCGCAGACCCCAGCCATCAAGAGCTGATATCAGAAATAAATTTCGAAACCACCAAAGGCTCATTCTGGGCAGATGGGTCAAAAGACACTTTTGGCGCCCAGTTTGAGGGACAAATTTCGATCGAAGAAGGCGGGTCCTACACCTTTTTTGCCGGAGGGGACGACGGTGTCGCTGTATATATCAATGGCGTCGAGGTAGTTGACAACGACGGTCGCCATGGGTTTCGGACCCGTTCTGGTGAGATCGAACTCGAGACCGGAACGTATGACATCGAAGTCCGGTATTTCGAGAACCGTGGCCGAGCTGGTCTGAAACTGGAATGGGAAGGTCCCGACACCAACGGACGGGAATTCGTTCAAGCCGATGCCGGGACGACCATAGAGAAAGATGGCAGTTTCGAACTTGGGATAGACCTTAGCCACGCGAGTCCGACAGCATCCGTTTCGCTGGAAGGTTTGCCGCCAAACACCATGATACTTAGTGGCGAAGACGCAGCCCTGTCAGATGGTGGCTCGGTGGAGCTTCAGGGGTGGAACGTAGACATGCTTGAGATTTCGCCTCCGCCAGGGTTTGAGGGCACGATAAAAGCCGAGATCACTGTCTCAGACAAAGGTTTCAATGGCGCAAATATTTCCTCTGAAACTCAGATTGATCTTGTTGTCGGGCACGCTGACGATACAGAAGGCGCGACGATGCAGCAGGGGCAAGATCTGTCTAACCTGCTGCAAAGCGAAACCGACGAGGTATTGGCGTGGGATGCACACTCTTCTCCTGCAGACGATGGCGCCGAAACCGATGTCATGTCAGAGCCTGTCCAGACCTCACCCGAAGCTGAGATCACCAGCATTCAAAGCGATGCCTACGAGCGTGTGGACTGGTGATATCCGAATATGGCCGGGCGAGTTTAGAATACTGTCCCTACTCTCCGGCCAGCGCATTCTTTCCCAGTGAAAGGCGCTGTTCAGACAGTGCCTTTTTCTTGCTGACCTCCAGCAACGGGAATTCCACAAAGAATACGGTGCCGAAACCTAGTGTGCTTTCGTAGTCAATTGTCCCGCCGAAATGCTCAACAATCTCCTTCGAAATACTCATCCCCAAGCCGGTTCCTCCGGCGTGCCGTTCATCTGATGAATCAATCTGCGAAAAACGATCAAACACTTTGTCGCGACTACCCTCGGGGATGCCGATCCCTTGATCTTTCACGTATACCCGCACCCGCGATCCGACGACCTCGCACCCTACAGTGACGACGCCACGTTCAAACGAAAACTTCGCCGCGTTCGAGATCATGTTGGTCAGAACCTGGATCAACCGCGAGGCGTCACCTTTGATGAACAAATCTTGTTCGGACGAACGTTCTTCGACCAGTTCGACATTATGGGCGCTGGCAAATCCTAGGTTGCAAGCGATTGCCTCATCCACAAGCGAGTTCACGTTGATCCGCGTCTCTTTGATGACCATCTCGCCGGCTTCCATTTTCTGGATGTCCAAAACATCGTTTATCAACGAGGCCAAACGCTCACTGTTCTTACTCGCCAGCTCTACAAGGTTTTGCATCTTGTCTGGCACCTCACCCATGGCGCCTGACTTGATTAGGTCCAAAGAACCCTTGATTGACGTCAATGGCGTACGCAACTCATGGCTGACCGTCGAGATAAACTGAGTCTTCGCAATATAAGCCGCTTTGGTCCGCTCATGCTCTTCCCTGAGCTTTTCCAGCTGCTCTAAGTTGGTCTGGTACAGTTTGAGAAACACCAGCGAGCAATCGATCAGAAAGTACATCACGAAAACGACGGTAAAGAAATGCAGCCACAAGTCCGATGAAAGGTCGGGCTGTTCGATCCAGATGTCTTTGACCACGATCACCATGAACGAGATGCCGTACATGGCGAGGCGCACAATCATGGCCCAAACGAATTGGTGGTTGTTCATGGCCGCAAATAGGGCGGCGGCGAACAAGAAAAAAAGCGGGGTGAAGTGACCGCCTGTTGGTTGTTTCAGCGCAACAGACACCGCGTAAAGGCAGATAGCGGTAGAACTGAGGATCGTATTGAACAAAATCCACGCCACCATCATCGCGATCGACCGGCGTTCCTTAGGCGTGAGGCGTGCTACCCGCTTAGCCAGGTAAAGGTCTTGCGCCTCGCAGATCAATATTGTCCCGTAGAAAAACAGTGCGTTCAGCGGATCGAAGAAAAACGCTGTCAGGATCGTAGTTGCAAGGAAAATTGCCTGCCGCTGCCAAAGCAGCGCAAAGCTCATGGCAGTGTAATCTTTGATATTCTGTAGCAGCCTGCTGTCGCTGTCTTGTGGTGCCCCGTCTAGTTGGGGTGCTTCGATGGCGGTCATCGTAAAGTCTTTTTTGCTGATCAGTTAGAGGAGATTTATCGACACAATGAGGACGTAGTTGGTCGGAATTTCGTTCACAGTTTGGCAATAGTCTTCATCCGGCCGAATTATTGTCGAATACCTTCGCTGGCCTATGCCGGTAAAGACACAACACTGTGCGTTATAAATTAACGATTTTATTGCCTTTTTGACCCCCTTACCCCTTAATGCAAGAACAGGCTAGCGAGACAAACAAAGAGGTGGGGTTGTGGTCGCTATTGGAAAGATAGAAGCCAATCACGAGGGTGTGACACCCGTTTCGGCACGGCTTGCCGAAGAGCCGGTCACATTGCTTCAATTCGCCCGCTCGGCAGGGCGCAACATGCTTGAGGTCATTCCCGCAGAAACGCTGCGCGAAACTTACGTCCGGGGTCCGCTGAATATCCACTATATCTGCGAACCCGAAATGATCACCGAGTTGCTGGTCGGTCAGGGGCGCGCTTTCCCCAAAGCGAAATTCACCAAGGACATCATCGGATCAGCTGTCGGGAACGGTCTCATCCTGTCCGAGGGAGAGAAATGGCGGAAGCAGCGGCATCGCTACTCGCCCTTATTTGCGGCACGCAACTTGCCGGTTCTGGCACGCCATTTTGCCGCAACAGGGATCGAAGTAGCGGATTCATTGGCCGAGCATCCCGGGCCAGTCGATGTGGCCCAGGTTGCGCCTGCCTCAACACTGACCAATATCTCTCGCGTCATTTTTTCGGGCAATGAAGAAGTCAGCGCCGAGCAGATCCGCGTTGGGCTGATCGCATATTTTAATTATATTTCAGACCTTTCCCTGTTTGACTTAATGGGCCTTCCGAAATGGTTACCGCGCAAGAAATGGCTCAGCAGCAAGGCGCCAGTTACTACTATGCGCGATCTGGCCCGCCAGGTGATCGACCTGCGTCGTGCTGAAAGCCGCGATGAGCCTGAAGACTTTTTGGATCTGATGATTGAGGCTTTAAAGTCGGATTTTGAAGATGCTGAGACGACAGTGGACAACCTTCTGACCTTCGTGGTCGCGGGACACGAAACTTCGGCCAATGCGCTTGCATGGGGGTACTACCTGCTGGCGCTGCACCCAGAAATGCAAAACCGCGTCCGACACGAGATCATGTCGGTTCGACCGGATGGCCCTGTGGAGTATTCCGATTTGGAAAACATGCCGCTGCTGAGGGCCCACATCAAAGAAACGCTTAGGCTGTATCCATCAGCCGCCTTTTTCGCCAGGGACGCAGGCGCTGAACTGGACATAAACGGTGTTAAGATCGAAGACGGTGACGCGTTGTTCTTCCCCGTATACTCGTTACATCGGAATGAGAAACTGTGGGACGAACCTGATCAATATCGTCCTGAACGTTTTCTTGGCGGGACCATACCCCGAGGGCAATATATACCTTTTGGTGCCGGACCGCGCATATGTATTGGCGCTCAATACGCCGAGACGGAAATCATGGTTCTCATGGCCTCAGTGCTGCGCAAAGTCGCGTTTTCGCTGTCAGACGAACCGTTGCCAGAACCGGTTTTGACTTTCACGATGCGCACAAGCGGCCCGCTTATTTTGAATGCCTCACCTGTTTAGGCAGGACATTGTTGGCTCAACCCCGGTTCAGGTAAGTCTGGCTACCGTACATCTCTCGCAACACCGTTTCGAACAAGCTGCCTCGTGGCTTGGTCTTGTTGGACGAATGTGGCGTCTGTTCTTGCGTCGCCTGCTGCCCGGCCGGAGCGCCCTTTTCACGCAGTTCAAGCTTCGCGACGGCCTTGTCGAACGCAGCAAGAGCACCCGATTTAGACAACGCCCTCATTGAGATTGGTGTACTCATGACCGTGCGAATATCGCCTGATACGTTCCGCTGCGCTAAAATCTGAGCGAAGTTCTGATTAAGTTGATCTTCACTTGGCAGTTTCGCTGCGCAATACCGCCCGTGCGTCACGACCAAATAGATGCCGCTACCACGGTATGAGAAAATAGCTTCGGCCTCGGCTGTCCCCGCTTGAATGCTTTTTCCAAGATCTGCGATGATGCGACGAAACTCTCCGAAGTCGTTCAGATCAAAGCGAAAGGCTGCATCTTGCAACCTGATGGCGGTCACCCACGAGTCAAACAAACGACTGCGGCCCAGTTGTTCGATATAGTTGTCGAATTCGACATAACGCAGACACCGTTTCAGACCGTCGACAGACAGAGGGTCCTCAAAGCTGAACTGCTGGTTGTAGTCGAGAACGTTTTGCAGGTTCTTGACCGAAACCGATGAAATCCGGCTGCGGACCCTTTCCTGCATCAACAGATGGGCCGCATTCATGCGACTGCGCAACTCGAAGAAATCAAACGGTTTTGTAACGTAGTCAAACGCACCTTCGGCAAAAGCGTCTTCGACATGTTTTCGGTCGCTCATGGCGGTCAGCATTATGGCAGGCGTTTCCGAGTTTCCGGGTGTGTTCCGTATCTGCCGCAGCAATTCGATCCCGTTGGTACCGGGCATCTGAATGTCCAATAGAAGGCAATCGAACGGTGTTTCCGCCTCTTTGATAACCTGCAGCGCTTGGCTGGCGGAACTGGCAACAGAGACCTGACAGCTTTCAAACTCGGCCAAAGCTGTTTGCAACAGCTCAAGAATTCCGGGTTCGTCGTCAACGGCCAGCACTTTCAGAGGCGTCCGCTTCAAC
The DNA here is from genome assembly GCF_059609525.1 of Ruegeria sp. YTSC325. NCBI lineage: Bacteria > Pseudomonadati > Pseudomonadota > Alphaproteobacteria > Rhodobacterales > Roseobacteraceae > Ruegeria > Ruegeria sp. YTSC325. The sequence goes on along the minus strand of NZ_JBXWLY010000002.1, from coordinate 136,887 downwards.
GCGCGCATGTCCAATTTGCGCTGGAATTCATCACTTGTCGGAGTCGTATGCTTCATGACTAGTCAACCGCTTTCAACCTGTTAAACAGGCTCAGAATAGAAAACGACTAGGACGAAACAGCGGCAAAAATCGCAAAAACCTTGGATAAATTGGGTTTTTTCTTGGCGTTATTTTGGCGAAAACTCTCAGATCTAATGTCGCCGAGCACCGAGACTTAAAAGGTTTTTATGTTTAATTTTAACGATTTAGCAGCATATCACCCAGCTTGGGGTCAAATCAAACCCTGACATAATCTACCAGTCGCGGACAAATCGCTCAAGTTGTTTTACCGGTCCTACGATCGAGGGCTCGGATCAGTGTCAAGACGTGCTGTGGATATTGAACAAAACCGACTGGCTTACTGTACCGTCTATCGAGAACTTTGCCCCGACCGGAGCAGCCCCAACACCCAATCTGCGCGACCAACGTGCCCAAACTGAAGGAACGATGCCCAGGATGCGGGTCGCGCCGTTTTCTTCTGCCGTAGCGGTCATCCTGAAAAACAGCTCTTGCTGCACGGCCAACCTGCGAGAAGCCGGTACGCTCTCGGTGACAAAAAACCGGGAGGCTTCCCAGATCTTGGGGTTTGCCGGTGCCTCGAAAAACAGAATGTCCGTCGGAAGATCGCGCAACAACCCTTTCTGTGCATCCCGCAGCATATAGGTGTAGGCCCCACACCGCGCGTTCGTCGGCAAAAGGCGAACGCCTGCCAAAACCTCGCCGAATTCATGCAGAACGACCCAGCGGCAGGCCGGTGTGTCATATTGGTCAAACTCCATCCCATCCGCCTCACCTACATTCCAGTGCAGGCGATCGATGAAGATCGTTTTTCGAGTCTCGAGATATTTTGCCAACAATGTGCCGTGCTCGTGCATGTTGCGAAAGCTCATTGCGGTCGCACGGACATTCCCTAGCTCGCGCTTGCGATCAGGCGTGTCGCGCTTGAACGCAAATAGCTTACGCCGTGCCGACGGTTGGGGCACGGGTTGGGCCGTATTGGCTGGCTCCAGGTCCGGAAATACCTTGGACGCTGAGTATGCCTGTTCATACCTGAGTGGTCGGTCCATATTTTGCTCTTATTTTAGACACACTTATGACAAGATATGAATCGCTGCGTCTACAACTAAATGATGTTTTTTCCGGTAATCGCGTCATTGTGTGGCGAATTCACATCCCATACAAAACATTGAGCATTCAGGGCGAGTTTTTGGCACATTTAGCATGCGGTTTTGCGAAAAATGCACTGCATCGTGGTTTCAACCTGATTAGACAACGTCTTGAATCATCATTGTATTCCTTAATTCGCCAGTTTTAGAGCTTACACCATCGTAAAATTTAACCTCTCGCGGGCTGGTGGTTGTAAAACTGTCATTCTGCATCACTTCGCCGCCCAACCTGTGATTGCCGCGACCGGCCCTAACGAGCCAAACATGTCAGTTTCTGCGGCTAGTATGACTGAACCCGAAAAAAAATATTCGGTCACTTCCGCGCCCAGCATACGTCATCCTTTTGCCGTTTTTCTCGGACAGCCTGCGTGTAAGCGATATTCAACGCCCCTCCGGCCTTTGTGCGGCACTTTTTGAGTCCTCAAGGTCAGTATGGTGGCAAAGATTGGTGACTGTTTATGCGTATACTTGCCGTAGATGACGACCCCAGCATCCTGGAGCTTCTGACTTGCGTTCTGGGGGCTTTTGGGTACGAAGACGTAGTGACTGCTCGCAGCGGTCAAGAGGCGCTCGACATCCTTGCGGAAACGACCGAGATTTTCGATTGTCTTTTGCTTGACGTCCAAATGCCCGAAATGAACGGCATCACACTTTGCGAGCATGCGCGCAATCTTCCTGACTATCAGTTTACGCCGATCATCATGATCACTGCTATGGTGCAAAAGCAGTACATCGACGAAGCGTTTGAGGTCGGCGCCACAGACTACGTGACGAAACCGTTCGAGTTTGCCGATCTGAAACAACGGCTTTCCGACGCCTACAGGCTGGCAGCTGAACGACGCGCAGCCATCGAAGTGATCGAAGCGGATGTGTATGCCGTCAACGATTCCGAGATTAACACCAATTTCCGCCTTAGCGATCCGCTCTATTTCGGTGACCTGCCCGGTTGTATCGGCTTGGCCGAGTTTGAGAACTATGTCGTACAGTTGTCGACAATGCACTCACGCGCGTCCAAGATGATGGCCGTCAAAGTGGCTGAGGTCGAAGACATCTTCCGAACCGCAACTTCGGTGGAATTCCGCGAAGCCATGGCGACCGCTGGCAATGAACTACTGACTGTCTCGCAGGAAGGTCGGAATTTTGCCACCTATTGGGGCAATGGCGTTTTCCTACTGATACATGAAAGCAAGCCGGGTGTTTCCGCTGCCGAGTTGCAGCACAAACTTGCCAATCGCTTCGTAAAAGGCTCGCATGGCAGTGTTTCGGGTCGAGATTTCTCGTATCATGTTGGCGAAGTGGTCGCATTGCGCGCCTCGTCAAAGATGGAAGCTTTGTTCCTGATCGACAAGGCCGTTGAACTGGCAGACATTCCAAATACTCCGGTTGCCCGGTTCGGCTAATCCAAGCCGAGCCCGGGAAAGCCATTTCCAAAATGCACTAAAAGTTCGCGTGTTCGCAGCTGCGCGAGCGGTTAAAGGGACATACCGTGATCCAGTTTGATCATGTCGGCAGCTTTTTCACCGATCATGATTGAAGGGGCATTGGTGTTCGATGAGTTCACCGTGGGCATGATTGACGCATCCGCAACCCGCAATCCATCGATCCCATTGAAGCGCAGACGTGGGTCCAAAACCGCACCGTCATCCACCCCCATGCGGCACGTCCCGGCACAATGGTGCGATGTTTTTGAGTGCACGCAAATAAAGTCGAAATAATCCTGATCTGTTCGAATATCCGGCCCTGGCAGTCGCTCGGCTAGAATAAAGGGCTTCAAAGCGTCTTGGGCGCGAATGCGTTGCACCAGCTTTAACCCACGGATCGACATTTCTCGATCATAAGGTTCCGCCAGATAGTTCGGGTCGATCAAGGGCATCGCCATAGGGTCCGAACTTTGCAAACGCACTGTCCCGCGTGATCGTGGACGCAAGAAACATGCGTTGAGTGTGACGCCGCCGTTCGGCATAGCCTGAACCCCGGCCTCAATCCCCGTCCCCAGGCCCAGATGCATCTGTATGTCGGGTGAACGAGCCTGTGAATCTGCATACCAAAACCCGCCAGTCTCGAACAGGCTCGACGCAACAGGGCCATTTCGCGTGAACACGTATTTCAACGCAGCCAGAGCCGAAAAGGGCAGCTTGGCAAACCGATCATACGTATGCGGACCGGTGACCTCGCAGATTGCGTATAGATCCAGATGATCCTGTAGGTTCGCACCAACCTGTGGCTGATCGTATGTGACTTTAAGCCCCAAAGACTCCAAATGATCGGCGGGGCCTATACCGGACAGTTGCAGAAGACGCGGTGACCCAATGGCCCCGCAGCAAAGGATCACCTCGCGCGCCGCGGTCAGGACCGAGCCATCCATCATCTCTATCCCGGCCACCCGTCCATTTTCGACCACCAGTCGATGAACCTGCGCGCCAGTACGAATGGTTAGGTTTTGACGGTTGCGGTTCGGAGCAAGAAACGCCATCGCCGCCGAAGACCTACGTGCATTCCTCTGGGTCAGTTGGTAATAGCCTGCCCCATCCTGATGATCACCATTAACATCGTACGTTTTGGGAATACCGACCTGCCCGGCGGCCTCGATGAAGGCATCGCAGATCGGCAAGGGCGCGACAGGCCTGGAGACCCCCAACGGCCCGCCTTTGCCGTGGAACTCATCCTCGAAACTGTCATTGTCTTCGGACTTGCGGAAATACGGCAAAACGTCGTTGTAACTCCATCCGACGCAGCCCATTTGTCGCCAATCATCATAGTCCTGCGCCGCGCCGCGGGTGTATATCTGCGCGTTAATGGAGGAGCCGCCCCCGATCACCTTGGCTTGGGTGTAAGGAAACACTTTGTTCTGCATGTGCCTCTGCGGCACGGTGGTCCATCCCCAACTGCCTATGCCCTTGGTCATCTTGGCAAACCCGGCAGGCAGATGAAAAAGCGGGTGCCGATCCGACGATCCAGCTTCAAGCAATAGGATCGTGGCCGAGGTTTCTTCGGACAAACGCGCCGCTATCACCGACCCGGCCGAGCCCCCGCCGACCACTATGAAATCATACCCTTCGGGCATCACGGCGTGATCCGCATCTCACTTTCGGGATCGAACGCCACAGCCTTTTCCATGTTCACTGCAAAAGTGAAATCCTGCCCCGGCGCGACCTCGGCGTCCGACCGCATGCGAGCGATTACGTCCCGCCCACCCAACTGCATCGATACGAACGTGTCCGAGCCCGCCGGTTCGGTCACAACAATCCGATTGCCCATCTGAGCAATGTTCGAGGACTTGCGATCCGCGCCATCCATATCAGTGATCGTTTCAGGGCGAATGCCCAGCAGGATTTCGCGCCCGTCCCACGCGGCCAGGTTATCTTGACTGAACGGTAGCTGTGTCATGGACCCGTCATGGACGGCCACCTCGGCATGGGGTCGCCCGTTCAGCACCACCACTTTGGCCGGCACCACGTTCATCGCGGGCGACCCCATAAAGGTTGCTACAAAGATATTGGCGGGTGTGTCGTAGATCTCTTGCGGCGTACCCAATTGTTGAACGTAGCCGCCGTTCATCACCGCGATGCGGCTGGACAGCGTCATTGCCTCGATCTGGTCATGGGTCACGTAGACAATGGTCGTGCCAAGATTCTGGTGCAGCTTCTTGATTTCCGTCCGCATGTCCACGCGTAGCTTGGCATCGAGGTTCGAGAGCGGCTCGTCAAACAGAAACACATCAGGGTTGCGCACCAAGGCCCGCCCCATTGCAACGCGCTGCCGCTGACCGCCCGACAACTGGCCGGGCTTGCGGTCCAGCAACTGCTCAATCTGCAACAGCTTGGCAACCTCGGCCATGGCCTTTTCACGTTCGGGCTTGGGCACGCCGTGCATCTCAAGCCCAAAGGTGATGTTCTGCCCAACGGTCATGTTTGGGTACAAAGCATAGCTTTGGAACACCATGGCGATGTTGCGGTTCGACGGGTGGACGCCGTTCATCACCTGATCCTTAATGCGGATTTCACCGCTGGTGATTTCTTCCAACCCCGCGATCATGTTCAGCAGGGTCGACTTGCCGCAACCCGAAGGGCCAACCAGCACCAGAAACTCGCCCTCTTGCACCGAGATATCGACCTTGTGCAAAACCTCGACCGCGCCATAGGATTTGGTCGCGTTGTCTATGTCTAGAAAACCCATGAGGTCTTATCCTTTCACCGAACCCGCCATCAGGCCGCGGACGAAATACCGACCGGCCACGATATAGACGAGCAGAGTTGGCAGGGCCGCCAAAATGGCCCCTGCGAAATGAACGTTGTATTCCTTTACCCCCGTGGATGACTGCACCAGATTGTTCAGCGCCACGGTCATGGGTTGGCTGTTGGCATCCGCGAATGAGGCCCCGAACAGGAAGTCATTCCAGATATTTGTGAACTGCCAGATGATCGACACCACGGCGATCGGTCCTGAACTGGGCAGCAGGATGCGCCAGAAGATCTGAAAGAACCCTGCGCCATCGATTTGTGCCGCCCGGATCAGCTCGGTCGGGAAAACGGCGTAATAGTTGCGGAAATACAGCGTGGTAAATCCGATACCATAAACCACATGCACCAGAGCAAGGCCCCATGTGGTGCCCGCCAGACCCATCAGGCCCAGCATCCGTGCCATGGGTATCAGTACGATCTGAAACGGGATGAAACAGGCAAACAGCATCAGTCCGAACAGGATGGTGTCGTACTTGAACCGCCATTTGGTCAGCACATAACCGTTCAGCGCTCCCAAAATGGTCGAGACGATCACCGCCGGTACCACCATTTTGATCGAATTCCAGAAATAGGGCTTCAGCCCGGTCGGATCGACCCCGATCTGGGCCGAAGACCACGCCTTGAGCCAAGGCTCAAGCGTGAAGACCTGCGGCAGGTTCATCATGCCGCCGCCAGTGATCTCTTCCAGCGGTTTGACCGAGTTCACCAGCATCACATAAAGCGGCAGCAGGTAGAACAGACCAAACAGCAGCAACACCAGATAGATCAGCGTGCGGGTGACGCGGCCCGTGCGAATTGCGGTATCTTGCGAGGCTTGAGACATCAGCGTTTCTCCCGCAATTCGGCATAGAGATAGGGGATCATGATCGCCGCAATTGTCATCAGCATGATCGTGGCCGAAGCCGCGCCGATGCCCATCTGGTTCCGCGTGAAAGTGTAGGAATACATAAACGTCGCGGGCAGTTCGGTCGCCCGGCCCGGCCCGCCACCGGTTAGGGCAATCACAAGATCAAAGGTCTTGATCGCAAGATGGCTGAGGATCACGAAGGCCGACAGGAATGCTGGGCGCAATTGCGGGATGATGATCCGGCGATAGAGGTTCCAGTTCGAGGCCCCGTCCATCTGCGCCGCGCGCAGGATTTCATTGTCGATGCCTCGAAGACCGGCCAGAAACATCGCCATAACAAATCCACTGGTTTGCCAGACAGCGGCGAGCACAACAGTATAGATCGCAAAGTCGCGGTTCTTTATCCAGTCAAACTCGAAACTGGTCCAGCCCCATGTTTGCATGACGTTTTCCAGCCCGATACCGGGGTCTAGAAACCACTTCCACGCGGTGCCGGTGACAATGAAACTCAGCGCCATGGGGTACAGGTAGATCGGGCGCAGCAACCCTTCGCCGCGGATTTTCTGATCAAGGAAAATCGCCAGCCCAAGCCCTATACAGGTGCAGATCACGATATAAAGCCCCGCGAAAATCCCCATGTTCTTCAACGAGATTTCCCAATGACTTAGCCGCCACAGTTTGTCGTAGTTTTCCCAACCAACCCAGCCATATGTCGGCAGAATACGGCTATCGGTAAAGGACAGGTAGACCGAGAACAGAATGAACCCGTAGACAAAGACCAGCATCATCGCCAGCGACGGCGACAAGACCAGCTTGGGTATCCAGTTCTGCAGACGAGTTTTGAAATCCGCGTCGGCCGATGAAGCCATGGCGCGCCCTCCTGCTTGGCGTATTGGGGAACCGGGGGCTTGTCACCCACGGTACGACAGGGCGATTTTCAGGCCGCCCTATCGAAAGGATCACAGGTGGATCACTTGGCGATCGAGACAGCGTCGACCAGCTCGGTCACAGCGGTTTCGCTGTCATATTCGCCGTTAAAATGCGCGGTCACCACGTCATAGATCGCGTTTTTCACCGATGCAGGTGCTGCATGGCCGTGCGCCATCGAACCGAACAGGTTGCCAGAAGACGCTGCGGCAGCCAGATCTTTCATGCCTTGCTGACCACAAGCGTCCAGATCGCTGCCATCCACGTCGGTCCGGGCCGGGACGGAACCCTTCACCTTGTTGAACGCAATCTGGAAGCTCGGCGACAGAATGGCGCTGGCCAACGCGGCCTGTTCGGCCGAAACCGAACCGCCTTGGTCGAACATCATGAACTGGTCGGCATTGAAGGTGACTTGATCTTGCGTACCTGGGAAACGGAAACACAAAAAGTCCTGCCCCGGAACTTTACCGGCGTTTAGGAATTCACCTTTGGCCCAGTCACCCATCATCTGGAAACCAGCCTCTCCGTTGATGACCATGGCGGTGGCCAGGTTCCAGTCACGTCCCGAGAAGTTCTCATCCACGTTGTCGCGGACAAAGGCCATACGGTCGAAGGCTTCTTTCATGGCGTCACCGCCCAGCGTATCCTCGTCCAGATCGATAAAGGCGGCCTTATAGCCGTCCGGCCCCAAAGTGGACATCGCAATGGCGTCAAACACGGTTGCATCCTGCCACGCCTGACCGCCATGCGCGATCGGAGTGACCCCGGCCGCTTTCAGGGTCTCGACCGCCGAAACGAACTCATCCCAGTTGGTGGGTTGCGCGATACCGTTTGCATCCAGAACCGCCTTGTTCGCCCAGACCCAGTTGGTCGAGTGCACGTTCACCGGGGCCGCAACCCATTTGCCGTCGCTCTTGGCGAAGGCTTTCAGCGCATCCGGGACCACATCGTCCCACCCTTCTTTCGCGGCGACTTCGTTCAGGTCTGCCAAGGCACCCTGATTGGCCCAATCCAGAATATCAAAGCCCAGGGCCTGAACGGCAGTCGGTGCATTGCCGGCCGTGACACGGGCGCGCAAAACGGTCATAGCCTGCTCACCGCCGCCACCGGCAACCGGCATATCGGTCCATCCGATACCCTGCCCAGACAGGTCGTCCTTAAGTACGTTCAGCGCGGCAGCTTCACCACCCGAGGTCCACCAATGCAGAACCTCGACCTCTTCAGCTTGCGCCAGGCTGGTCGTAGCCAGTAGCCCTGCCACAATCAGAGACTTCGTCTTAAGCAGATTACGCATTCTTGTTTCCTCCCTAAATGCGATATCGTTTCATGGACCCTTTGCAGGCCCTTTGTCTTGCGTGTTGCATTACCCAACTGTCCCAGACATCGCCGGGACGAAGGATCGCCCAACTCACCTCGAAGACAAAACGAACAAGTCATGTTCGCTGTCCCTCCCGCGTCTGACTGGCCCTATGCGGTCAATTCAACCAGACTTTGATCCATCAGGCCCCGCTTCTGAACGGCGGGCGCTTCAAAGCAAAAATGACATCGTCACCCTGATCTCTGCCGATGGACTGTAAGCGCTATCATTGGTCACCAAGAATGGTTCGTCCAGTGTTTTCATAGACAAGCTGAGCATAACCGATGCAGGCGACCGCTCTGTGCTGTCTGGAAAAGACCGAAGAATGACCGGTTGGTCCGACACCTTACATCGCCACACAACTTCCAACGGAGTTATAATCACGCGAAATCGGGCCGCATTGGATGTTGCGGTTAATCAGAAATCCGAGTGGTTTAATTACAAGGTGTGCAGATTGCGATTAGGCGCGCGTTTGACCAACGCTTCAACCTATGTGCGCAAGTGGCGGTGCTGTCAGACGAATTCGAACCAGTCTCAGTTTGCCGCGGAAACTGCGAACCTATCCGGAACAAAGTTGACGCCACTCGGCGAGAGCAGCGCTGCGGGTCAGCTTGAAGATGTCTCGGCTGGTTAGCGATCTTTCTTGGTTGAAGTGATTGTAGACGGAGGAATGGACGGAGGCGAATTTCTGTAAACTTCGCATGCGCCTGAAACGCTGCATCGCGCGCTCTCTTCGTCGGAAAGGCAGGTGCGAGTTCTCGACGCGGTTGTTGAGCCACCTGCCCGTCCTTTGTTTTTCGGTAGCGCCAAGCTCTCTGAGAGCGGCCCGGTACGATGCGAAGCGATCCGTGACAACGGTTCCCGCTTTACCGTATCGCTTCATCAATTTCTTGAGGAATTTCAGTGCTGCAGCTTTGTTTCGGCGCTTCGTGACAACGGCTTCCAGCACCTCGCCTTCGTGATCAACAGCCCGCCAGAGATAGTGGCGTTTGCCATTTACCTTCACGAAAACCTCGTCAACGTGCCACTTCCATTTTGAAAAGGCTCGGAGTTGCTGAACACGCTTTCGTCTGATCTCGGCAGCAAACATTGGGCCAAACCTGTTCCACCAATATCGGACAGTTTCGTGACTCACGTCGATGCCTCGCTCATGCAGCAGATCTTCGACATTCCGAAGCGAGAGTGGAAACCGAATATACAGCATCACCGCCAGGCGGATGATCTCAGGACTGGTTTTGAAGTACTTGAAGGTGGCAGGTTTGGTCATTCCTAACTGCTATGCACCCGCCCTGCCCCGCTCAAGCAAAGTTAATCTGACAAGACCCCGTAGACTTCCTCTGCAACTTTTCGCCCAGTGGAAGAAAAGCTTAGCGACTATGTTAACTTTTAATTGTCTACTAGTTTTCGCGATTCAGGGCGGTTTCCCGGTCGATATAGCAATGGGTCTGAGCTCGAGAAGGGAGTCATTACACTCCGGCGAAGAGTATTTGTTTCTTGCGATCTGCATCCCTTTGACACAAAACGAAATCGTTCTCATGCAAAAAGCCCTGAGGAGAGGACGCAACTAAAAAATGCCCAAAATCATCTCGCCCTGCGACTAGCGCAACCAAAGTTTTCAATCCGTTTTGCTGTTTCATTGAGGGCTTTATGAAACGCAACGCCACACCAATGCGTCTATCGTCCGTGTTATTGGGCCCTGATGCGTGAAAGAGATGCCCGTGATGCATGGATGCCTGCCCTGCACGCAATTCGGCAGCAACTGCATCTTTTTCGTTCACATCGACTGCGATTTCCTGCCCACGTGACAAAAGATTGTTTTCGCTGGAGGTGTCCACGTGAGGCACGATCCGGCTTTTATGGCTGCCAGGAACAAACCTCATACACCCGCTTTGCTCAGACGCTTCTGAAATCGCAACCCAACAGGTTACCTCTTCAGCATCATCCAAACCCCAATAGGTCAAGTCTTGGTGCCACGAGACTATCTTCGATGATCGCGCTTCTTTTACGAAAAGTGCACCGCTCCAAACCATGAGGTCCGGCCCCAACACTGTTGAAGCAGCCTCAATCAGCTTCGGATGGCGAAGAAGTGCATCGAATGATGGTATCAGCCTGTCTGGATAAGAATATAGAAGCTTGAGTTTCTCTGGGTCGTCTCTGAGAATGAGCTCTGCTTTCTCAAAATCATCGCGCAGCGTTTGGACCTCGGAAGCTGTCAGGATATCCAGCGGAGCTACGAAACCGTCTCTTTCATAAGTCTTTGCAATATCACGCATTCGCCTATCCATCGTCATTTTCCGGAAACGTTAACTGCACTTTCATTGATTGGCTTCGATCAGACGCGACCTCAAAGGCAGTAACAGCCTCGCCAACTTCGAAGGAATGCGTCACCAACTGGTCGACGTTTATTAGTCCGCTTCGCATCATCTCGACCGCGACTGAGAACTCGGAATGGAAACGGAAAGACCCGCGAAGCACTATCTCTTTTGCAGTCAACGCCTGCATTGGCACAGTCATATCTCCACCCAGACCAAGCTGAACCAATGTTCCACCCGGTCGCAAGCATGCGACGCCAGAAGCCAGAGCCGATTGAGCCCCAGAACACTCCAGTTGGACATCAACCTGGCCCTTGTCGTTTTCAAACTGCTCCAGTTTTTGCGGATCGGCGTAGGTGTTGATGACATCGTCTGCCCCGCATTCACGCGCCAGAGCGAGGGTCTGGTCCGAGATATCCGTCGCCACTATTCTGGCCGCTCCAGAACGGCGTACCGCCAAGATCGTGAGGCAGCCAATCGGGCCGCATCCCGTTAAAAGTACCGTTTTGCCTAAGAGGTTCCCGGCTTGTTTAATCGCGTGCAAACAGACAGCCAGAGGTTCGGCCATAGCGGCCTGCGCAGGGCTCAACCCATCTGCCGGAACACATTGACTGGCTTTCGCCACGAGTTTGCTTTGAAAAGCGCCTTGGATATGCGGGAACGGCATCGCGCTGCCATAGAACTTCATATCAAGACAGTGGTTTTGCTGCCCGTTCAGACAATAAATGCAGGCTTGGCAAGGGCGGGATGGAGAAACTGCAACCAGTTGGCCTAAGTGCAGCCCCTGCACACTTGACCCGACTTTCACGATTTCTCCGGCGACTTCATGTCCTAGCACCATCGGCTGACGCAACTTGATCGCACCGAAACCACCGTGGTTATAATAATGCAGGTCAGAGCCGCAAATCCCACCCGCGCGCATGGCAATCAAGACTTCGTCTGGCCCCACGTCGTGTACGTCCCGGTTTTCCAACCTCAGATCTTTTGCGGCATGGATAACAACAGCAACATTGGCCGAAGACATTGCACAGACTCCCTATACATATTGCCAAAAGATACGGATAGTCGGTGCTGACAACCAAGGGGTTTTTGCATGATGCTTGAAATGTTCAACCTAGAGGGAAAACGCGCACTAGTAACAGGCTCTAGCCAAGGCATTGGATTTGCGTTGGCCCGTGGCTTGGCTGCCGCCGGTTCGCAAGTCGTTTTGAACGGGCGCGACACCGCGAAACTAGCGGCAGCGGCATCCGAGTTGAGCGAAACAGGCGCCTCGGTACGTCAACTTTCGTTCGATGCAACCGATCATGAAGGTGTCCGATCTGCCGTGGACAACTTTGAAGACAATGTCGGCCCCATAGACATCCTGATAAACAACGCCGGAATGCAATACAGGACGGAGCTACAGGATTTCCCCGCTGATGCCTTCGAGCACCTACTACAGACAAATGTAGCGTCCGTCTTTCATGTCGGTCAGGCTGTGGCACGGCACATGATTGAAAGAAAGTCAGGCAAGATCATTAACATTGCGTCGGTTCAATCCGCATTGGCAAGACCGGGTATTGCGCCTTACACGGCGACAAAAGGTGCCGTGACCAACCTTACAAAGGGAATGGCGACTGATTGGGCTAAGTATGGCCTAAACTGCAATGCCATTGCGCCTGGATATTTCGATACACCTTTGAACGCCGCATTGGTTGCTGACCCTGAGTTTAGTGCATGGCTCGAGAAACGCACCCCGGCCGGTCGCTGGGGCAATGTGGAAGAACTTGTCGGCGCCGCCATATTCCTTGCCTCCCCTGCATCCAGTTTCGTTAATGGACATACTCTCTACGTTGATGGCGGAATAACGGCGTCACTTTGATTTGTGTCTTTCAACCGTCTGCTAGGTACGACTGACGCAGGCTTTGTTTAAAGCGCCGACGCCAAAGCAGTCACCACAACAACCATCAATGAAGCCGCCATCGCAAAGTTGATCCTTTGATGTGATCTCTCACTTAAATCAAGGCTGCCTAGCTTTGCGCCAGCACCCAGCCAGATCATGTGCACTGGCACCCAAACCATATTGAATATTACGATTTTTATGACGACCTCCCAAACGGGCGCATCGGGCAAAAAGGCAAACCCTGAAAACAATGCAGTGCCAACCACGTAAGCCTTGGGATTAATGAACTGAAGTGTCAGCCCGTTCGCAAAACCAAGTGGCGAGACCGCGGGGGAAAACCCGACCTTTGAGCCAGCTCTTGCAATACGCCAGGCAAGAAATCCCAAATACCCAACAGAGGCAAATAGCAGCAAAGTTCTAAGTACCGGTATAGCCAAAGCTACTGCAGCGACTCCAGAGACAACAAACATCATGTTGATGAACCCGCCCAGCATCAAACCGGCCACAAAAGCGAGCCCAGCTCGAAAACCAAATGCTGATCCAATACCCGCAGTTGTCAAAACACCTGGGCCAGGCGTAATCAGCAGAAAGAAAACCGCAACGGCAAACTCAAACACTATTCAGATTGGCCTTCTACAGATCTCTGCATTCCGGCACAGCTGTGATCACCGATCCGTCCTTAAGGTGTTGCAGGAGATTGTCGACAGTTAGTTCACCCATAGCTGCACGTGTCTCAATAGTCGCGCTACCAGCGTGAGGGAGAAGAACGACATTGGACAACTCGCGCAATGCTTTTGGAACGCGCGGTTCGTCTTCAAAAACATCAAGCCCTGCCCACCCGAGCTCACCGTTTTGCAATGCATTGATTAGGGCAGTTTCGTCGACAACCGAACCTCGACTAACGTTTATAAGAGTGCCCCCTGCCCCCAACGCGCGCAACACCTCAGCGTTGACCAGCCTATTGGTCGACGGGCCGCCGGGCGTGATGCATATGAGGACATCCACATGTTCTGCCATTTCAACCAAACTGTCGAAATATCGGTACGGGACATCCTTTTGATTGCGGGTATTATAAGAGATTTCGGGGGCCCACGGCTCCAACTTATCAACGATCGCCTGACCAATGCGACCAAGACCAAGAATGCCTATTCTTTGATTGTCCGCTGATCGTGTCAAAGGGGCATTACCTTCAACTTCCCACCGTCCGGACCGAACGTAATCGTCGTCACGTACGAGCTCTCGATAACATGACAGCAACAGCAAAACGGCGGTGGTTGCGACTTCTTTGTTCAAAACATTCGGTGTGTGCGTCACGACAATCCCGCGCTCAGCCGCGGCATTTGCGTCGACGGCGTCGTAACCGACTCCATAGACGCTGATCATCTTCAAACTGCTGAGTGATGTCATCAGGTCATGCGGAACGCCATCATGCCCATTTGTAACGATATGTGTTATACTATCCGCGCTGAAATCGTCCAATTGATGAATATTGAACACTGTGGCCAGGCGTTCTCGCATCCGTTCAGTGATCCCTCCGATTTGCAATAAGTCAGTCATCTTGGCCGACCTCTTGCCGCTGAACGCCAAGCCCATCGATACGAAGCTCCATGACGTCGCCTTTTTTCAGGTAAACTGGGTCCGGTTTGATCCCCATTCCAACACCGGGCGGTGTTCCAGTTGAAATGACGTCGCCGGGATGCAGTGTGAAAAGTTGGCTTAGATGTTCAATGATCTCGGCAACGGAAAAGATCATCGTAGCAGTATTCCCGGTTTGCATGCGCTGACCGTTTACATCCAGTGACATACCAAGACTTTGAGGATCCGGCACCTCATCCCGGGTCACTAGCCAAGGGCCAGTAGGGCCAAATGTGTCGCAAGACTTGCCTTTGGTCCATTGACCGGTCAGTTGAGTTTGAAAATGCCTTTCCGACACGTCGTTTACGATGCAATAGCCGGCAACGTATTCGAGCGCGTCGGCCTTGGAAACGTATTTGACTGTTTTGCCTATGACGACGCCCAGTTCGCATTCCCAGTCGGTGTGTGTAGATCCCCGCGGCATGACAACTTCGTCATATGCCCCAATGACCGCTGAGTTAGCCTTGAAAAAAAGTATCGGATGCTCGGGAATATCTGCGCCGGTTTCTGCTGCATGGTCCGAGTAGTTCAAACCGATGCAAAGAAATTTACCGATGTCACCGACACACGGTGCGATACGAGGGTCACCCTCTACAATTGGCAGGTTGTTCGGATCCAATGAGCGCAGGTTATCAAGCGTTCCGTCATCCAACATATCACCCGTAATATCAATGATATGAGCGGACAGATCCCGCAATTGGCCCTCAGCGTCGACCAACGCAGGCTTTTCCGAGCCCTCTACTCCGTAACGAACAAGTTTCATTTCTGTTCCTTTTAGTGATTGTCGCGTGGCATGAATCCTCGCGCGATATCGTGGTAGTTTTCTGCCCCCTTGAGCGTCATACCGCGATCCAACCGATCTACTTTTTCGCGGAAAATTTCCTGCCACGGGGATTGGTTGGGCGGCATTAAATACCCACCCTTTGCCTCCAGATCGCGGGCGCGTTCATGCAGTTCTTCGAGCGAAACCAGCATATCTGCTGTGCCTTTGCCAAGATCGATTCGCAGTCGGTCACCATTTCGCACTAAGGCCAACCCACCACCCTCTGCAGCTTCGGGTGAAGCATTCAGGATAGACGGGCTTCCTGATGTTCCGGATTGCCGTCCATCACCGATGCAAGGAAGGGCTTCGATGCCTTGTTTCAACAAATATGCGGGCGGACGCATGTTCACGACCTCTGCGGCACCTGGGTAACCTTTTGGTCCTGCTCCGCGCATAATCAGAATACAGTTTGCGTCGATGTATTCTTCGGGATCATCGATCCGATGGTGAAAATCCTCAGGCCCATCAAACACAACCGCCCTGCCCTCAAATGCATTAGGATCATCCGGGTTCGACAGGTAGGTCTGTCGAAATGACTGTGAGATCACAGATGTCTTCATAATCGCACTCTCGAACAGGTTACCCGAGAGATTGATGAACCCCGCCTGTTGTTTAACCGGGCTATCAACAGTCTTGATTACTTTGCTATTCTGAGACCGGCGCGCCGAGCAATTATTGCCCATCGTCTTGCCGTTCACCGTTATCGCATCGGGATGCGGCAGCAATCCAGCGTCAAGAAGCTCTCCGACAACGGCGGGTACACCTCCGGCCTGTAGGTAATCTTCGCCCAGGTACTCACCCGCAGGCTGCATGTTAACCAACAGTGGAACGTCGTGGCCAAGTTTCTGCCAGTCATCGTTGGTCAACGGAACACCAAGATGCCGGGCGATTGCATTCAGGTGGATCGGCGCGTTCGTCGATCCGCCAATCGCAGAGTTGATAACAATCGCATTCTCAAAAGCCTGACGTGTCATCACATCGCTCGGGCGTAGATCCTCCCAGACCATGTCCACAATGCGTTTACCCGTTTCATAACTGATTTGACCGCGCTCTCTATACGGGGCTGGAATGGCTGCTGATCCGGGCAATTGCATACCCAAGGCCTCAGCAAGCGAATTCATGGTCGTTGCTGTTCCCATCGTATTGCAATAACCCACCGAAGGTGCTGCGGCGGCTGCGATCTCCATGAACTCATCGGTGTCTATTTCGTCAGCCGCAAGGTCTTCGCGCGCTTTCCAAATAACCGTTCCCGATCCGGCGCGCTCACCTTTCAACCAGCCGTTGAGCATGGGACCGACCGACAGGGCAATCGCCGGGATGTTGACGGTCGCAGCGGCCATAAGAAGCGCGGGCGTGGTCTTGTCGCAACCAATGTTCAGAACAACGCCATCAATCGGATACCCGAATAGACTCTCAACCAAGGACAGATAAGCCAGGTTGCGGTCGAGTGACGCCGTTGGCCGTTTACCTGTCTCTTGTATCGGGTGGACCGGTATTTCGATGCACGTTCCCCCGGCGGCGATGATTCCATCGCGAACACGTTTTGACAATTCGATATGATGCCGATTACAGGGGCTCAAATCACTGCCGGTCTGAGCAATGCCAATGATCGGTTTGCCTGATTGCAGTTCCTCACGGGTCAATCCGTAATTCAGGTATCTTTCCAGATACAATGCCGTCATCTCAAGGTTCTCAGAATTCATGAACCACTTGCGAGATCGCAAATCTTTTTTTGATACTTTTGTCATTGGCCTGACCAACCCCCGTCAATTATGTGCGTGTGTCCAGTGGTGAATGCACTTTCATCGCTCGCCAGATAGACGACCAATGCAGCAATCTCTTCTGCTTTCGCTACACGCCCCATAGGCTGTCGCGCCACAAATTGTGCAAGGGCCTCTTCTCTGCTGCCCAGTTGCTCGCCCAACGCATCTACGCGGTCACGCCAACTGGGACTGTCGACTGTTCCCGGACAAATGCAATTGCACCGGATTCCTTTTGTTATGAAGTCCACGGCTACCGATTTCGTCAGCCCAACAACAGCGGCTTTTGTCGTTCCATATACAAAACGATTTGGCGCACCGATTATGGAACCCAGTGCGGAAGACATATTGATTATCGAGCCTCCTCCGCGCTCTAGCATTCCCGGCAATACAGCCTTTGTCGTGCGCACCATTGAGCGCACATTAAGGTCCATGGCGAAATCCCACTCTTCATCGGTTGCATCCAGAATAGTTCCGTGATGCACGAACCCTGCGCAGTTGAACAAAACGTCCGGCTTCGCTCGCGCGACCCCATGATGAATGCTGTCATTATTCGTCACATCCATCTCGAAAATTTCGAGATTTTCGAGATTCTGACCGCGAATCAAATTTAGTTTTTTGGGGCTAATATCCGTCGCATAGACTTTTGCACCCTCTCTTGCCATTGCAATTGCGCTTGCAAGTCCGATCCCCTGTGCGGCGGCTGTGACCAGGACGCTTTTTCCCTTAAGTCTTTCTGACATATAAATATTCCGACCTCAAAAGTGGCGACTGGACAAGTGTTACGTCGTCCCACAGATCAACCGAGAAGCAAAGAAACCTTGGCGGATTTGCAACGACTTCTGGCATGTGGGCACAGAGCCGTTAGCGTATGACAGAGATTTTGGTTTGGCCATAACCATGCGTGGCGCACCTTCGGAAGGACAGTAGATGATGAGCAAGCAGTTCAAAGTGGCTCTGTTGGGAACCGGCCTGATGGGAGCTCCTATGGCGCGGAATATTTTGCGCGCCGAGTTTCCGCTCACTGTATGGAACCGCAGCTTGAAAAAGGCAAACCCGTTGGCAGCAGAAGGCGCGACATTGGTGGAAACTGCCCCGCTGGCGGTTTCGGGTGCAGACGTAATAATAACCATGCTCTCGGATGGATACGCGACCGGCGCGCTACTTGCTGACGAGGCTTTCCGCGAGCAACTCAAACCGGGGATGATCTGGATTGATATGTCGAGCGCCAAACCCGAACACGCAAGAGAGCAATCCGCGCAGCTTTCCTCGATGGGGGTGCTGCATCTGGACGCCCCGGTTTCCGGTGGCACCAAAGGTGCCGAAGCTGGCACCCTTGCGATCATGGTCGGTGGCGGTCAGGACGTTATGGAGCGCGTGCGACCGGTTCTGACAGCAATGGGCCGGCCTGTGCATGTTGGCCCAAGTGGTTCTGGTCAATTGTGCAAATTGGCCAATCAAACAATTGTCGCTGTAACAATATCGGCAGTCGCCGAGGCGACTCTACTGGCTCAGCAAGGCGGTGCGGACCCCACCGCGTTGAGGACCGCACTAAAGGGGGGCTTTGCGGATAGTATTATCTTGCAACAACATGGCGAACGCATGTCTGATGGAAATTTTACACCCGGGGGTTTGTCTAAGTTTCAACTAAAGGATTTGGACAATACGCTAGAGGAAGCGGGAAGCCTTGGCGTTGAGCTACCTAGCACCCGATCTGTGCGCGACCGTTTCGAATATCTGATAGACGAAATGGATGGGGCCGAACTGGATCATTCGGCTTTGTATCTAGAACTCAAAAAACGGAACGGAATGCTGTGACGCGGATCCTGATTATAGGCGGCGGAGGAATGCTGGGCCAGAAACTGGCCCATCGCGTGTCGATCCAAGAAACCTTTGGAGCCGATGCCCAAGTCTCACTGTTCGATCTCTCGTTCCCGCCCGACAGTGCGGCAGGTAATCAAATTGTGGGGAACTTGACTGCGACAGGCATAGCTAAGTCTTTTGCTATGCAGCGGCCAGACGTCATTTTTCATCTTGCAGCTATCGTTTCAGGCCAAGCTGAAACAGACTTTGCGTTGGGTTGGGATGTAAACCTTATGGCAACGTGGGCACTGCTGAACGCACTTAAGGATGAACACGAAGCTTCAGAAAGCGAGTACACACCTCGCCTGGTTTTTGCCTCGTCCATAGCAGTTTTCGGGTCACCATTCCCCGAAAAGATAAGCGATGAATTCCTCTCGGCACCTTTGACAAGTTACGGAGCGCAGAAAGCGGCGGCTGAATTGATGATCACGGATTTCAGCAGGAAAGGATATATCGACGGTATTTCCTTGCGCTTGCCCACTTTGTGTGTGCGCCCGGGCAAAGCCAACGCTGCCGCTTCGTCCTTCTTTTCAGGTATAATCCGAGAGCCATTGAATGGGGATGAGGCTGTCTTGCCAGTTGCCGACACCGTTCGCCACTGGCACGCCAGCCCCCGCGCCGCTGCGACTTTTTTGACCCACGCAGCAACAATGGACACGCAGCTTTTGAATGACAGACGCGCATTGAACATGCCTGGCGTAAGTTGCACCGTCGCCGAACAAATCGAAGCTCTGCGCAAAGTGGCCGGCCAAGAAGCGGTTGGCCTAATCAGGCAAGAACCCGACGAGACAATCGAACGAATAGTCAAGAATTGGCCGCGAGACTTTCAAACAGATCGCGCTCTGGATTTGGGGTTCAAGGCGGAATCAAGCTTCGACGAAATCATTCGCGTGTATTTGGAAGACGATTTTCGGCTTTAGTCGCCCATCGTCTTTCCAGTTAGATGGCGTTCCAGATGGTCGTGAATTTTCTCTCGTGTTAACTGCTCATCCCCTGACAATGCTGCTTCAAGTATATCGGCATGGTGTCTTATGTTCTGAGAAATGAATTCAAAGTTCCGGTCTGCCACCATCAACTGCTGTCTGAATTGCGCGTAAACTCGGCTATGCATTTGTTTTAAAGTTTCCGAGCCACAGGCAGAAATAAGTGTTTCGTGAAATTCCTTTTCCGAGGCAAACCATATCTCGATAAGGCCGCTCGGGTCGTCTGTGGCGTGAATGCGTTTTTCGATATGGCTAAGTTTGTGATGTGCGGCCGTCAATCTTGCTTCCCAATCCACCCCGCCATTACGGATCGACATTGCGGTGCCTTCGGCCTCCAACAGAACACGGACGTGCGTCAATTCGATAAGCTTCTGCGGCGAACGCATTGGCACGCGGAAACCTTTTTGTTCCTGAAAGTCCACCAAACCAACAGCGGCCAAACGAAAGAGGACTTCACGAACGGCGCTCGCAGAACAGCCATACACTTTACGAAGTTCTTCAGCCCGCACCTTGGCTCCATGCTCGAATCCATTAGAGATCAGGCGCATCTTAAGATCTTGATAAATATCTATTTCGTCGTTCATTCCAGTATGCACCTTCAAGTTTTGTCCAAGTAGCGTCCTAACCTTATTTTCGAATTATCGCAAGAATCTCGAATTTTTTTAAAATTTCAATTTTTTCTTGTTGCATTCGATTCGTCGGCTTAACGTTTACCTGCGCGACAGCAAAGGAGGCGGCAAGATCTTCCACACCGCGCACGCTCAACGTCTGGGAGGACAATATGAAAATAGTCAAGACAGCGGCCCTGGCGGCCGTAGCCACGACAATGGCAGCCGGTTTCGCGATGGCTGAAACAACGAAGCTTAGAATTCAAACCCATTTTTCGCCCGAAACTCTGTCAGGCCAGATGGCTGCAAAATTCGTTGAAGACATTCAGGAAATGTCGAACGGCGAAATCGAAGTTGAAATGTTCTATTCCTCTTCGGTGGTCAAATCAGTTGAAACCTTCGATGCCGCAGCTACCGGAATTCTGGATTGCGACATGACGGGCGGCGGCTATCAGACCGGTAAAAACCCGGCCTTCCAGTTTGCGGGCGACCTGCTCGGCGGATATCAGAACCCATATCAGCAAATGGCTTGGCTTCTTCATGGCGGCGGAAGAGAAGCTGTAAATGATTTATACAACGGCTACGACATGGAATTCATCGGATGGTGGATTCCCGGGCCGGAGTCGCTTTCTTCGACCAAGCCGATTGCAAAAGTGGACGACTTCAAAGATTGGAAATTCCGCTCCCCTCCAGGCCTTGCGACCAAAGTGTTCGCGGAACTTGGTGCTTCTCCGATCGTTATGGACTTCAACGAAATCTTCACAGCTTTGGAAACCGGCATCATTGATGGTGCGGATGCTGCGAACCTGACGAACAATGTGGGCCTGGGCCTGTACGAGATCGCAGGTCACACAAACTATCCCGGTTTCCACTCGATGCCCGCGGACCACCTTGCCTGTCGCAAAGACGTTTGGGAAGCAATGCCCGCGCACCATAAGAAGATTATGGAAGTCGCAATGGATAGCCTGGCATTGCACAATGCGACCATCAACGAAGTGCAGAACGCTCAGACTGCAAAAGACCTGAAAGCAAAAGGCGTTCAGTTGTACGAATGGTCGCCTGAAGATCTGGCAGCCTATCGCGCGGCCGTTCAAGTCGGGTGGACTGAGTTCGCAACGACCCCTGAAGCACAGGCGCTGCTGGAAAGCCATATCAACTTCCTGCGTGACCTGGGCGCGATGCAGTAGTCAGGCTGCGACCGACTTACGACACACGGAAAGGCCGCACTAGCGGCCTCTCCGGTTCGGCGCCGGGATCCAGAGCTTCATGAAAATCACCAGAATAATAAGTCACGTACTGCAGTACGACATGCCGGAAGTTCTGGGCTACTCGCAACAGTATTATGACAAGCGTACAACTCATCTGGTCGAGGTTCAGACAGATGAACTGGTAACTGGTTGGGGGGAGTGCTTTGGTCCCGGAAACGTAGCCATTGCCAACAAATCCATCGTGGAAAAGGTCATCCAACCAATGGTTCTTGGCATGGACCCTTTGGACAAAGACGTGATCTGGCACAAGGTGTACAACCTTTTGCGAGACCATGGCCAAAGCGGAATGCCAATACAGGCTTTGTCCGGTGTGGACATCGCACTTTGGGACATCACCGGCAAAATCTCTGGCCTCCCCCTCCATAAGCTTGTCGGCGGCGCACATCGCGCAAGCGTTCCTTGCTACGGCTACGGCATGATGCTCAGGGATGAACCGATTTCCAATCTGGCCAGCCGTTTTGAGGATGAAGCCTCAAAGATCAAGGAGATGGGATTCACCGCCACCAAAATGAAAACGGGCTTTGGCCCGAAGCCTGATGTGAAGCTGTGCGAAGCCGTTCGACGCGGGGTTGGTGACGACTTTCCCTTTATGGTCGATGCAAACCATGCCTATACGACTTCGGACGCATTCTACGTCGGTCGGTCGCTGGAAGAACTGGACGCATATTGGTTCGAAGAACCCGTCGCGCCAGAAGACATTGACGGATACCGCGAATTGCGCACTTCGCTGAAAGTCAACATTTCGGGCGGTGAGACGGTATTCAATCGCTGGGCCTGGCGCAGTCTTCTTGAAAATCGCGGCATCGATATAGCGCAGCCAGAAGTTTGCGCTTTGGGCGGTGTTTCAGAGTATCTCAGGGTACTGGCCCTATGCCACGCACATTTCACTCCGGTCGTAAATCACGTCTGGGGTAGCGCCATCGCTGTCGCAACTAATCTGCAGTTACTGGCGGCCATGCCAGCGATTCCAGGCGGCTTGCATCCGTGGGAGCCGATGCTGGAGTTCGACACAACGGACAACAAGTTTCGGGACGATCTGCTGACCGTACCGCTGGGAATTCAAAATCAGGTCAAGGCCAACAACGGTCGTGTCATGATACCGACTGGGCCCGGACTGGGTGTCGAGCCGGATCGAGACTTTATCGATCACTACAGGATCGAAGGATAGGGACGAGGGTTACGCGATGCACAAGAATTCAGGCGGACCAATTGAATGGCTCATACCGTTGGCCTTCGTAGCGACGGCCAGTTGGCTTGTTTGGCATCTCCCTGCATTCCTATTGGATTGGCTGCCCTACACCTCTGAATCCCTCAAAAGTCAGGTAACAGAAATATATCTGCGCAGCGACATCACGCCCGAATTGTCTGGCGTGTTCGGGGGTTATGTCGACATCATCGACGTCGCCGCGCTCGTCCTTCTACCGTTTCTTGCAGTGATTGGCACCAAGACAGTGCGCCCAGCGACGATGGAGTTCGAAGGCACGACGGTTATGGATCGTTTCGCCCTGTTCATAGGACGAGTTACGATGATGATGATCGCAATCATGACTGTCGTCATGCTCTACGAAGTCTTCATGCGCTATATCCTGGAAAAGCCGACCGAGTGGGCCAACGAAATGACACTTTGGTTCGCCAGCTTTGTGTTTTTGATGTCCGGCTACTACGCCATGCAGCAACGCAGTCACATTCGAATATTCCTGCTCTACGACGCAGTTCCACGTTGGCTTCAACGCGTTTTTGATACGGTTTCGACAATACTGATCGTGCTGTTTGCCTTCTTTTTGGTCTACGGCAGCTACAAACAGGTGTTCGTCAACAAGCTCTATAAATGGGAGCTTTATGGCTCAGCCTTCAATCCTCCGATCCCGGCGACGTTGCAGCCGATGGTGCTGATCGTGATTACGCTCGTCGCAATGCAAGCAATTTTGAACTTGATCGCTGATTGGAACAAAGAACCGGAAATCCACACAGATGAACCGGACGAAGACGAAATTGAAATGATCAAACGAGCGGTGGGACAAGACTGATGGATATTGGAACAATCTCACTCATTCTGATGGTCGCCCTGATCGTGCTTCTGGCGATCGGAATGCCCTTGGGTCTGGCCTCGGCTTCGCTTGCGGTTCTGGTTCTTGTCCTGAAGTTCGAACCGACACTGCTTTTGAACCCGTTTTCATTCGGCGACGGGGTTCTCACCGGTCGGCCAGGGACTGGGCCGCTCTATATCCTGGCACAGAAAATATACGGGCTCTTAACGGACTACGTGCTCATATCAGTGCCATTGTTTATCTTCATGGCGTCGCTGCTAGAGCGGTCCGGGATCGCGCGTGACATGTATTCGTCGCTGAATGTCTGGCTGTCCAGAACACGCGGCGGCATCGCGATCGTGACCTCGATCATGGCGGTGATCATGGCAGCCATGTCCGGCATAATCGGTGGTGAGGTTGTCCTGCTGGGACTTATCGCCCTGCCCCAGATGCTGCGCCTAGGGTACGATCAAAATCTCGCGATCGGCGTCATCTGCGCCTCGGGTTCGCTGGGCACCATGATCCCTCCCTCCATCGTTCTGATCATCTATGGGCTGATCACCGAAACCTCGATCAAGTCGCTGTTCACCGCGTCTTTCATTCCCGGCTTCATGCTGGCCTCGATGATCATCCTGTACATCATCATCCGCACGCAGTTGAATCCTCATCACGCTCCGCTGCCGGAACCGGATCCGAACGACCCCGAACCGGCCGAAAAACGCAAACTGTTTGGGGCCTTCATGAGCATCGTCGTCGCCGGATTTTCCACCGTTCTGTTTATCCGGGCCGCGTTTTTCGAGCTCTCAGGCTCGAACGCTGCCAGCCAGGGCGAGCCCGCGAGGCTGGGAACGGCTGACTACATGCCCTGGTTTGCCGGCATCACGATCGTTGCCCTTCTGCTGATCTTCTTCGTCTTTGGCAGAGAGCGCGCTAAAATCGGGTGGGAAATGGGCAAAGGCCTCGTCGCTCCGCTGGTCGTCATCGGCGTCGTGCTCGGCTCGATCTATGGCGGGATCACAGGCATCACCGAGGCTGCGGGCATGGGCGCCTTCGCCGTTCTGATTATCGCCATCCTGCGGGGCGAAGGATCGTTCGAGCTGGTTTGGGACAGCTTGATGCGAACCCTAAAATCCACAGGCACCATCATCTGGGTTACGATCGGGGCCGCCGCGCTGGCGGGTGCCTACACCATTGCTGGCGGGCCCCAATACGTGGCTGACCTAATCGTCGGCCAGGAGCTGCCAACCATGCTGGTCATTCTGGTGATGATGCTGATCTTGCTGTTCATGGGCGCATTCATGGATTGGGTCGGCATCGTGCTGTTAATTATTCCGGTCTTTCTGCCGATCGTCCTGCGCCTTCCTATCGAAGAAATCGGAGTCTTTGGCCAGTTGGAGCCGAGTCATGTCGCCATCTGGTTCGGCGTCGTGTTCTGTATGAACATGCAGGTCAGCTTCCTCTCGCCCCCATTTGGCCCGGCCGCGTTCTACCTGAAGTCGGTGGCCCCGCCACATATCAGTCTGACGGATATCTTCCGCGGCTTCCTGCCATTCATCGGGATCCAGTTGCTGGCGCTTTCCGTTCTTCTGATTTGGCCGGGCATAATCGCGCTGCTGTTGTGAGGTCGCACCCATGCTGACACAAGATCAGATTGGCAAGTTCCAGACGGACGGATACCTCGTGGTCGAGGATGTTATCCCTGCCGATGTCCTTGATCGTGTACAGACCGAATACTCGGATGTCCTGAGCCGGCTCTATGACGGTTGGTACGAAAAAGGGCTGGTCAAGGACGAACCGTCTGGAATGACCTTCTGGGACAAACTTCTGTCCGCTTATCAGGCCGGTTGCGACTATTTCCAGCCGCTGGACATCTCGTTGCCCGGCGATCGGATCATGGCGGACACACCGTTCCATATCGGGCCTGCAGTGTTCGACTTGCTAACGGCCCGGCCCATGCTTGACATTGTCGAGCAGTTGATCGGGCCAGAGTTGGTGAGCAATCCAATCCAGCACGTTCGGCTGAAGCCCCCCGCTCTCAAGCTGTCCAAGGATGAGGTGCGCGCGCACATCACAGCGACGGACTGGCATCAGGACCGGGCGGTTGCGTTGGAGGATGCGGATCAGACCGACATGGTCACGGTGTGGATTGCCGTCAACGATGCAACGCTCGAAAACGGCTGCCTGCAAGTGCTGCCAAAGGCACAGGACCAATCCATCCTACCGCATTGCGCGCGGACGCAGACTGGTATTGCCGACGGATTCATTGACGAAGGCCGGGCTGTGCCCCTTCCTGTCAAGGCGGGCGGGATCATCCTGTTTCACCCTCTGACGCCACATGCTTCGCTGGTCAATGAAACGGACCGGTTCCGCTGGTCGTTCGACGTTCGCTTCAGTGCGGCAGGCCAGCCCACCGGTCGAGACCATTTCCCCAGCTTCATCGCGAGGTCCAGATCGCACCCCGAAACCGAACTGCGAGATTGGCGTGTCTGCAATTCCAATTGGGAAGCGGCGCGAGCAAGGCTGTCCGGACAACCGCACATAGATATTCACCGATGGACATCGGACTCACCATTCTGCGCCTAGCTGCTGCCGCCAGGAAAGCTAATTATGACTTTTGTACGTTTAGATCGAACGGATAGCGTGGTTGTTGCAACTCGGTCCCTGGAGGCCGGCAGTATGGTGGAGGATGTCATGACCAATACGCGCATCCCCTCGGGACACAAGGTCGCCACGCGGAATCTTGCACCCGGCGATCCTGTCAGAAAATACGCCCAGATTATCGGTTACGCCACCCAACCGATCGAACCTGGCGACCATGTGCACACCCACAATATCGAGTTCCGCAACACTAGTGTGGACTACGAGTTTGCGACGGATCACAGGCCCATGAAACCCGCCACCTCGGTCGATACGTTCATGGGCTACCACCGGGACAGTGGTCGGGTCGGCACGCGCAATTACATCGCGGTTCTGACAACAGTTAATTGTTCGGCGACTGCGGCCCGTATGATCGCCAACCACTTCACGCCGGACAAGTTGGCCGAGTTTCCGAACGTCGACGGCGTGGTGGCCTTTGTCCACGGAACGGGCTGCGGAATGGCCGATTCCGGCGACGGTTTCGAAGCACTTCAACGGGTCATGTGGGGGTTTGCGAAACATCCCAACCACGCTGCCGTTCTAATGGTCGGTCTGGGCTGCGAGATGAACCAGATCGACTGGCTGCTGGACGCATATGGTCTGAAGCAAAGTCCCACCTTCCAGACGATGAACATCCAGAACGTCGCCGGATTGCGCCGGACCGTGGAAGCGGGCATCGGCAAGATTAACAAGATGCTGCCCATTGCGAATGAGGTGAGGCGCAGCGAAGCCCCGGCGTCTGAATTGATAGTTGCGCTGCAATGCGGTGGATCGGACGCTTGGTCAGGCGTGACCGCAAACCCTGCGCTCGGACACGCCTGCGACCTGTTGGTTGCCCAAGGCGGCACCGGTGTCCTTGCGGAAACGCCCGAAATCTACGGAGCCGAACATCTTTTGACCCGCCGCGCCCTTGGTCGCGTAACTGGGCAAAAACTTATCGGACTGATCGATTGGTGGCAGGACTATACCGCTCGCAATCACGGCTCGATGGACAACAACCCAAGCCCCGGCAACAAGCACGGGGGGCTGACGACCATCCTTGAGAAATCGCTGGGGGCAGCGGCGAAGGGTGGAACCACCCCTTTGACCGGTGTATTCAAATACGCTGAACCCATCACCGCCAAAGGCTTCACCTTCATGGACAGCCCCGGATATGACCCGGCCTCGGTGACCGGGCAGATCGCGGCCGGGTGCAACCTAGTGTGCTTCACCACGGGGCGCGGCTCTGCCTTTGGGTCCAAACCAGCGCCCACGCTGAAAATCGCTACCAACTCTGAGTTGGCAGCGCGCATGCCTGAAGACATGGACGTGGATACGGGTGATATTCTGACCAAAGGTGCCAGCGTCGAAGAAAAAGGACAGGAAATATACCGGCGGCTGCTCCAAGTCGCCTCGGGCGCGCGAACCAAGTCCGAGGCGCAGGGCCTGGGTGACTACGAATTCGTTCCTTGGCAAATCGGAGCGGTGATGTGAAACGGATCCTTGTAGCTGGCGGCGGGTTGATCGGCATCCGCCACGTCCGCGCCGTGATTGAGCATCCCGACTGCATGTTGGTCGGGTTGGCCGATCCAGATGGTTCGATCCAGATCGACGCGCCGCGTTTTGCCAGTATGGACGAGGTGCAGAGCCCCGTAGATGGCGTCATCATCGCGACGCCCACCCGCCTGCATGCCGAACATGGCATTCTAGCCGCATCCCGCGGTTGGCACATGCTGATCGAAAAGCCGGTTGCCGCATCGGTCGATGATGCCCTGCGCCTGAGAACGGCCGTTCGCCAGGCCGATGTCCGCAGCCTTGTGGGCCACCATCGGCGGTATCATACAACCTTGCAGCACCTGAAAGAGGTGATCGCGCAAGGTACGATCGGACAAGTCATCAACGTCTCGTTGCTGTGGGCCATGCGTAAACCCGAGAGCTATTTTGAACAGAACTGGCGGACTTCTGATGGCAGCCCAGTCATGATCAATCTGGTGCATGATATCGATGTCCTGCGGTTTGTGATCGGAGAAATCTCGGATGTCGTCGCCCTGCCCGGCGCGTCGATCCGCGGATCGGATCGGATAGAAAGTGGGGCTATCGCGACCGCGTTCGAAAACGGCGCGACGGGCACTATCAGCTTTGCCGACACAGCACCCAGCCCTTGGGGGTTTGAGGCTGGAACCGGCGAGAACCCGAACATCGGCACGACCCACCAGGACATGATGTGGATCACGGGAACCAGTGGTGCTGTGAGTTT
The DNA here is from genome assembly GCF_059609525.1 of Ruegeria sp. YTSC325. NCBI lineage: Bacteria > Pseudomonadati > Pseudomonadota > Alphaproteobacteria > Rhodobacterales > Roseobacteraceae > Ruegeria > Ruegeria sp. YTSC325. Next base: position 108,276 of record NZ_JBXWLY010000002.1, on the reverse strand, counting down.
TCCCTCCATGACTCTGTGGCGTGGAAAGGATTGGGGGACTGCGGCCCAAAAGGACCAGCTTACACGACCGGAACAGCAACGCGCACCATTGGAGGTGCAACTGGATCATTTCCTTGACGTGATCGACGGCGCCCCTCCACTGATCGACGTCGAGGATGCAGCCCGGACGCTCGAGGTCACATCATGGATAGAAGAGGGGCTAAAGGCGCGAACAACTCGAGCGCGGGCGCCGGCCTGATGGACATGCGGCCCGGCAAAATACCGGACCACTCAAAAATCAATGATATTCCACCGGGCAAAATGAGCAATTAAACTGAAAAGCCGCCCGCACCAGACACAAGAATGGAAACCTTACACATTCACGGAAAGGGAGACCTATGAGCAAACCATCAATCGGGTTTATCGGCTTGGGACTAATGGGCGGCGCCATGGTGAGCCGACTGTTGGACCAAGGATACTCGGTCGCTGTACTGGGAAACCGCGACCGCACGCACCTGGACGCCGCGATTGACCGAGGCGCCCGCGAGATGCAAAACGCCCAAGAACTGGCTGAAGCCAGCGACATCGTGATGCTGTGCATGGGCACCTCCGAACAGGTCGAGGGTCGTATGCGGGGTACAGATGGAGTGATTGCGGGATTGAAACCCGGGGCGGTCGTCATCGACTTTGGCACCTCTCTCCCAGGCAGTACACGCGCCTTGGCCGAAGAGGTTGCCGCAGCCGGTGGAAGCTATCTTGATGCGCCGCTTGGCCGGACGCCGGCGCACGCGCACGAAGGCAAGCTCAACATAATGACTTCCGGCAACAAGGTTGCCTTCGACAAAGCCGAGCCGACACTGAAGGATTTGGGCGAAAACGTCTTTTTCCTTGGCCCCGTTGGGTCCGGGCACACGGTAAAGCTGATCAACAACTTCTTCGGAATGACCGTCGCGAACGCGATGGCCGAAGCCTTTGCCATGGCAGATATCACCGGTGTTGACCGCAAGCAGCTGTATGACGTTATGGCCGCAGGGCCGCTGCATTCCGGAATGATGGATTTTGTCAAAGCCTACGGCCTTGAGAGCGACCCAAATCAGCTGGCCTTTGCCATCAAGAATGCGGCAAAAGACCTCGGGTATTATGACCGAATGGCGCGCGAGGCGGGCGTTGCCAGCGTGATGTCGCAGGGCGCGCTTTCGGCGCTGAATGACGCGCGCGACCACGGTCAGGCGGATGATATGGTCAGCCAGATGGTTGACTACTACGTCAAGCGTTTCAACACCTGATCGATGGCTGTCACCGCCAACCCCAATGCGGACCTGCCGCGCCTTGGCATCGTGCTGATGCTGACGGCGTGGCTATTCTTTTCGCTGGTGGACCTTGGGGCCAAGTGGTTGGCATTGGCCGGCGTGCCGGCATTTCAGTTGGCGTTCATGCGCTACGCGGGGCACTTCGTGATCTCTGTGGGCGTGATCGCCAAGGGCGGGATTGAGGCCAGCCGGTTCAAGACCGACCATCCATGGCAGGTCATTAGCCGGGCCTTGCTGCTGATCTCGGCGACCGTTTTCAATTTTTTTGCCCTGCGGTTTTTGCCTCTGACCGTCGTGTCGGCAATCATGTTCTCAAGCCCGGTCATCGTGTGCTTCCTGTCCGTTTTCGTTTTGAAGGAGAGAGTGGGACCATGGCGTTGGGCGGCTATCATCCTGGGTTTTCTGGGGGTGTTGGTTGTCGTGCGGCCCTTTGGTTCGGCCTTTCATCCGACCATGCTGCTGATCGTTTACAACGCCACCGCGTTGGCTTTTTACTCGATCATGACGCGCAGGCTGTCCGGGGTTGTTGCCGTGGACACCATGCAATTCTACCTCGGGCTTACCGGGACGGTGGTCCTGCTGCCCTTCGCCATCTGGTTTTGGGTTCGGCCGGAAAACATGTGGAGCCTGATAGTCCTGATCAGCCTAGGCGTCTTTGGCTGGTGCGGGCATCAACTGCTGACGAACGCGCATCGGTTCGGAACGGCGAACCAGTTGATGCCATTCACCTATTCGTTCCTGATCTACGTTGCGATCTGGGGCTATCTGTTCTTTGACACAGTACCGGACGCATTCACGTTGGCAGGGGCTGCGCTGATCATGGTCGCCGGGCTCATCATCTGGAAAAGAGAAAAGAAATGACGCGAATTGCCTGCATCGGTGAAGCAATGATCGAATTGTCCATGCTGGAGACCGGCGCGAAGGTGGGCGTCGCGGGGGATACGCTGAACACAGCCATCTACATGCACCGCGCGGCTCCTGATCTGCAGGTGGAGTATGTGACATGTCTGGGCGACGACCCGTTCTCAGGGCGCATCGCGGACTTTATCGCCAGCCATGGCATCGGGACATCCGGCATCCGCATCATTCCCAACGCTTCTCCGGGACTATACGCGATCACGACCTCTGCGGACGGTGAACGCAGCTTCACCTATTGGCGCAGCGAGGCGGCCGCCCGCCAGCTTTTTGCCGATCATGACTTCAGCTCGCTGAAAGGTTACGACGTGCTGTACTTGTCAGGGATTTCCGTGGCCATTCTTCCGCATTCAGTAAGGCTTGCGCTTCTGGACTGGCTCGAAGGCTCTTCAGTCCGGTTGGTCTATGACAGCAATTTTCGTCCGCGTCTTTGGGACAGCGCCGAACACGCCCGGCAGATCAACCAACGGCTTTGGCAGCGTGCAGATATTGCCCTACCATCTATCGACGACGAGATGGCACTGTTCGGGGAATGCGCGGATCAAGTGGCGGCACGCTTTACCGATCATCACGGTGTCGGTGCATTGAAACGCGGAGAAGATGGCCCTCTGTCCATTGGTCAGAACATTGACCAAACCTATGAGCCTGCCAAAAACGTGCTGGATACCACAGCGGCGGGCGACAGTTTCAACGGTGGGTACCTCGCAGCCTTGCTGACAGGAAAATCGCAGGCCAAGGCCCTGATGGCCGGACACAATCTGGCGTCCACCGTTGTTCAGTTCCGCGGCGCGATCACTCCCGGATAAGTGACGCGAGATCCTCAGCGCCAACAAGGTCCAAAAGCGGCACTACCGGATCTGGCTGTGTGACAGCCGAGGCGATTTCCAACGCGCAAGGATCGTTCAGCGTCCTGCCCTTGGCGATCTCGGACATGCAAAAGGAGATCCAGGCCCGCATCCCTGCGATCACCGCCTGAGAGCCGGTCTCACGGAGTGTGGGAACAAACCGATACGGCAGCTTCTGGCTGCCATCCATCGCGATTTGGTCCAGACGGTGCGCCAGCTCGAGGTTTTCAAAGCGGCGCAACAAAGCCTCGGCATAGTCCGGAACCTGTACTTGCAGTGCTGCGGGCAGCGTTGCGCCCGCATCCTTCATCAACTCGGTAACCAGCGGGCGCAAAACCGGGTCTTGAACCGCTTCGTGAACGTAGGTCAGGCCTCGCTCCAACCCGGCATAAGCCAAGAGGGAATGAGCACCGTTCAACATGCGTAGCTTTCGCATCTCGTGCGGGGCCACGTCATCGACCAGTTGCACGCCCGGCCAATCCGGATGTGGCCCGACGAAATTGTCCTCGACCACCCACTCCGAGAACGCCTCGGTTGGAACAGCCATAGGATCGCCGCTGATTGCGCGAACGGCGTCCGTGGTAGCCGGGGTGATCCGGTCGACCATCGCGTTGGGAAAGCGAACTGCGTCCCAATTCACGTCCAGACCGGCTGCATTTGCAAAATCGGCAACTGCCGTTTCAAGCGTTTTGCCGTTTTCCATGCGATTGTCGCAGCTTAGCACCGTCACTGGCTTGCGCCGTTCCGCGAGGCCAAAAGCGAGAAACCCGATCAGCGTTGCGGGCCCCTGCCCCGCCAGATCGGCAGCAATCGCTGGGTCCTGAAGGTTCAGATTGCCCGCTGCGTCCAAGTGATAACCTTTTTCGGTGACGGTCGCCGAGATGATCTCGGCATCCGCCATCACATTGAGAATCTCGGCGCGATCCTCGGGCGCGACCAGAACGTCCCGCAGAGCTTTTATGCGCCGGACGCCCTGCCCCTGTACGCACAAATCGTACTCGAAACCCTGGCCGGCCAATCCATCCCGAACCGAGGATGAACGCAGGCTAACGCCGACAACGTCCCATCCGCCCGCTTGATCGGTGTAGTCCAGCAAATGCGCCCGGGCGAAGTTTCCAAGACCGAAGTGAAGAATGGTACCCATCTAGCTTTGCAACCCGTAAACCTGTTTCGCCAGATCGACCGCCAGCAATCGCGCCAGATGCTCGGCACTGTCCCGGTCGAAATAGCCGCGCGCAACCTGCTCGGCCAAATGAATAGAAACACCTCGTCGCCACAGGTCGTGACGAGCTGGAATGGACAGAAAAGCCCGCGTGTCGTCATTGAATCCGGCCAGATTGTAGTATCCGGCCGTTTCAACGACCTGATCGAAATACCGCGCAATCCCGGCTGGGCTGTCGTGGAACCACCAAGGCGGCCCGATCCGAAGGCACGGCCAATGCCCCGCCATTGGCGCCAGTTCACGGGCATAGGTGCTTTCGTCCAATGTGAAGAGAATGATCCGCAGTTCCGGCGAGTTTCCGACCCGGTTCAACAGCGCCTCAAGGCCCGTGACCCAATCCATCGCGATTGGAATGTCAGCCCCCTTGTCCCGTCCGAAGTCCCGCATTACCGCGTCGTTCGTGTTGCGCTTGCTGCCCGCATGTATCTGCATGATTAGACCATCATCGACAGACATCTGCGCCATTTCGATCAGCATATGCCCGTAGAAACGGCGAGCATCCTGTTCGGCCCCTTCCCGCCGTCTCAGCCGTTGGTACAGCGCATCCGGGTCTTCCAGCCACTCGGTCTGCACACGTTCGATACCGTGGTCGGTAGCCGTACAGCCCAGCCGGATGAAATAAGCCCGCCGCATTCGCAGCGCATTGAGGTAGCCATCATAGCTGCCCAGATCGCAGCCTGTCAGCTCGGCCAACTTGTTCAGGTTCTGTACGAACTCCGGGTCTGCCCCATCCAAAACCCCGTCTGGGCGGAACGTCGGAATAACTCGCCCGCCCCAACCGCTTGCACGGATATCCCGATGCTCCGCGAGGCCGTCGAGAGCGGAATCCGTGGTGGCCAGAACCTCGATCCCAAACTTGTCGAACAAAGCCCTCGGGCGAAATTCGGGTCGCGCCAGCTTTTCGGCGATCTTATCATAGATCAGGTCTGCTGTGCGTGAAGACAACTCCTCAGACACGCCCAGCGTTTCATGCAGCACGTAGTTCACCCAGATCCGGGATGGCGTTCCCAGAAACAGATGCCAGTGCTCGGCAAAGGTGCGAAACACGTCGCGAGGATCATTCTTTCGCCCCTCTTCCCCAACGCCAAGTTCGGACAAGGGAACACCCTGCGAATAGAGCATTCGGAACACGTAATGGTCGGGAACCACCAGCAGCTCTGCCGGATTGGGAAACGGCGCATCGGTTGCGAACCACCCCGGATCGCAGTGACCATGCGGAGACACGATCGGGAGGTCCTTGATGCCCAGGTACAGGCCTTCTGCCATCCCATTCAAATTACCAGTCAATTCTGCCTCCGATACTGCTGCCCGCAATTGTTAACACAGTTTTTAATGGTTGCATCTTTCCCGTTCGAACCCGCAGACTGACCGGGTGATCCGGGGGAATGAATGAATATTGCGCTGATTGGTTTGGGGATGGTTTCGGGAACGCATGTTGCTGCCATTCAGGCATCGGAGCGAGGTCTCAATCTTGCTGGCGTCCTAGGGCGCAATCCTGAAAAAGCAGCTGAGTTCGCGCAGCGAAACGACACCCGCGCGTTCAGCTCGGTTGAGGAAATCGCAAACGACTCAAACGTCGACTTTGCGATCATCGCAACCCCGCCTGATCAGCGCACAGAGTTGGTGCGGGTTCTTTCGACCGCTTCGAAACCGATCCTAATGGAAAAGCCTATCGAAAGAACGCTGGGCGCCGCGACAGCCATAGTCGAGCAGTGCGAGGTGTCTGGCGTGCTGCTGGGCATCGTTTTTCAGCACCGCGCTCGCACCGCCTCGCAGGCGCTGAAATCAGCCATTGTACAGGGTGAGTTGGGCGCGATCGCCACGGTGGAAATCCGTGTCCCCTGGTGGCGCAATCAGAGCTACTATGACGAGCCAGGTCGCGGCACTTATGCACGCGACGGAGGCGGTGTCATGATTTCGCAGGCAATCCACACGCTTGACCTCGCGATGTGGCTGCTGGGGCCGATCTCGGACATTCAAACCATGATGAGAAAAACTCCGTTGCACGATCTCGAGGCCGAGGATTGGGCAGGTGCAATCTTTGAAATGGATAACGGCGCGGTGGGAACGTTGATGGCAACCACCGCCGTATTTCCCGGGGCCGCTGAATCTATCACGATCCAGGGCACGCACGCTAAAGCGCATCTGGAATCAGGTGTTCTGACCTTGACCACTTTCGACGGTCAGAAATCCACGGTTGGCGAAACGTCCGCCACAGGCGGCGGGGCCGATCCCATGGCGTTCACCCATGAATGGCACCAGGCGGTCATAGAGGATTTTGCCAACGCACTCGCCGGTGGAACGCGACCCATGGCCACCGGACGCAGTGCCCTTTTGACCCACGCCGTCATAGACGCGATGCAGATCGCCAATCGAACCGGCCAGAAAACACGAGTCATCTCATGAGCCTAACCTGCGTCGCCCTTGGCCTGGACCACCGCCATATCTATGGCATGACGGAAAACATGCGCAAAATCGGCGTGGACTGCGTTGGCTATTGGACACAAGGCGAACCCGAAACGCTGGCGGGCTACGTCAAAAGGTTTCCCGATATTCCACGATTGGCCCGACTGGAAGACGCTTTAGCCTGCGGGGCGGATTTGGCGCTGATTTCCGCAATTCCGGCAGATAGGGCCGCGTTGACGATCCGTGCCATGCAGAACGGTATGGATGTCATGAGCGACAAGCCGGGCTGCACGTCGTTCGAGCAACTCGACCAGATCAAACGGGCGGTTGCGGACACCAGTCGAATCTGGTCGGTGGATTTTTCCGAAAGGTTTGAAACGCCGGTCAGCACCCGGGCGACCGAGTTGATCGAGGCCGGTGCCATCGGGCGCGTGATCCAGACGGTCGGACTTGGCCCGCACCGATTGAACCGGGCAACCCGGCCGGAATGGTTTTTTCAGCGTGACCGCTATGGCGGCATTCTGACCGATATAGCCTCGCATCAGATCGATCAGTTCTTGCACTACACAGGTTCGAAAACCGCAGAAATCACAAACGCCTATGTAGCGAACTACGCAAACCCCAATGATCCCGGATTGCAGGATTTCGGAGAGCTCAATCTTCGAAGCGAGAATGGCACCGGGTACATCCGGGTTGACTGGTTCACTCCGGATGCCTTGCCAAACTGGGGGGATGGTCGCCTGACGATCCTAGGCACCGAAGGCTATATCGAGTTGCGGAAATACGTCGATGTGGGTGGTGCCTCGGGAACAGACCATCTGATCCTCGTCAATGGTGAAACCTGCCAAAAGATCGACGCAACCAACGCCGACCTTCCCTACTTTTCGCGCCTCGCCGATGACGTCCGTAACCGGACCGAAACCGCAATGGCGCAGACCCACTGCTTTACGGTCATGGAACTGGCGCTGCGTGCACAGGAAATGGCGGAACGAAGATGATCAACGTTGCGATCCTTGGCGCAGGTATCGGTGCGCAACATCTGAGCGCACTGGAACGGCTTGACCGCACCTTCCGCGTAGCCGCCGTCGTCGACCAGAATACGGACCGGATCGAGCAGATTCGACAAAACTCGGATTTTCAAGCATTGACCAACATTCAAGACGCTCTGGATGATCCGGCGATTGATGTCATCGACATCTGCCTGCCACCCCATCTGCATGTACCGACCACCCTTGCGGCACTGGCCGCAGGAAAACACGTTGTATGCGAAAAGCCCCTTGCGACCTCTATGCAGGATGTAGATCGGATCACGGAAACCGCCCGCAGCACGGGCAAGCATGTGTTTCCGGTCTTTCAATACCGGTGGGGCCCGTCACTGGCCCAATTGCGCCAGTTGCAACGTTCAGGCCTCACCGGAGCGGTCCAAACTGCCGCGCTTGAAACTCATTGGTCCCGGGGGGCAGACTATTACGCGGTGCCGTGGCGGGGAACATGGGCCGGTGAACGCGGCGGCGCAGTGCTGGGCCATGCCATCCACAACCATGATCTGCTGACTCATATTGCGGGTGATATCGCCTGGGTGTCCGCAATGGCCACAACGCGAGTTAACCCGATCGAGACGGAAGACTGCGCTGCGATCTGCTTTGGCATGACTTCTGGAGCTTTGTGCACAAGCAACATCACACTAGGCGCCGCTAAGGACGAAACCCGCCTGCGGTTCGTCTTTGAAAAAGTGACCGCCACCTCTGGCACAGAACCCTATGCCCCGGGTCAAATGCCTTGGACATTCGTCGCGCGGGACCCGTTGGATCAAGCCACTATCGACGACGCTCTTGCCGCCTCCGCTATGGAGCCAACAGGTTTCGAAGGGTTCTTTACCCAAGTCGGCAAGGCGCTACGGTCCGAGGCAAATTCAGGCGTTACACTGCAGGACGGTGCTGCGTCCATCGGCCTTGTGACGGCGATTTATCACGCGGCGCGCACCGGGCAGCGTGTTGCCCTTCCCATCGAGCCCGATCACCCTCTGTATGAAGGATGGCTGCCATGAAACAATGCTGGCGTTGGTTCGGACCCGAAGATCCGATCGCCCTGGTCGATCTCCATCAAGTCGGGGTTCAGGGCATTGTCACCGCGCTGCATCACATCCCACCGGGACAGCCCTGGGACGAACAGAGCATCGCCGACCGGCAGGCCGTTCTGACCGCTGACGGGTACAGTTGGGACGTTGTCGAAAGCCTGCCCGTCTCCGAGGCGATCAAGACGCAATCCACAGACATGGCCGAACATCTCCAGGCTTACAAGTCCAGCCTCAGAGCCCTGTCCGCCCGTGGAGTCAAAGTCGTTTGCTACAACTTCATGCCAATCCTGGATTGGACACGCACCGCCCTTCGCGCCCCGCAGCCGCATGGCGGAACGGCCATGCTGTTCGACCTGACCGATTTTGCTGCATTCGACATATATATTCTCGAACGTCCAGGTGCGTCGGAAGACTATTCCAGCGACGTCCAGCAAACGGCCAAGGATCGTTTCTTGCGCATGTCGGATGAATCCAAAGCCCAGTTGCAGCACAATGTCACTGCGGGGCTGCCCGGCGCCAACGATCAGTGGAGCGTGCAGGACGTACGCTCTTTGTTGCGGACATATGCGCACATAGGCCGTGACCAGCTTCGCGCAAACCTCATAGACTTCCTTTCCGAGGTCGCCCCAGAGGCCCAAGAACTAGATCTACGCTTGTGCTGTCATCCGGATGATCCGCCGTTCTCGTTGCTCGGTCTGCCGCGGGTCATGTCCAGCACCGATGACTACGGCGCCGTTCTGAATGCGGTTGATTTGCAGGCGAACGGCGCAACGTTGTGTACCGGCTCGCTGGGAGTGTCCCCCGAATTCGATGGGCCGGACTTCGTGCGTAGACATGGCGGCCGGATTCACTTTGTTCACTTGCGGAACACCAGACGCATCGCGGGGTCATACAGCCAGAAGCCAGACTTCTTTGAGGCCCCGCATCTGGAGGGCGACACCGACATGGTCGGCACCATTCGCGAGTTGATGAACGAACAGCGCCGCCGCAAATCCCAAGGGCGTGGCGACTGGCAAATTCCGATGCGGCCTGACCACGGACAAGAACTGCTGAGCGATCTGGGCGGACACAGTACTCCCGGTTATCCGCTGATCGGACGAATGCGCGGGCTGGCGGAACTGCGCGGCATCATGGCGGCGTTTTCCTAACGCGTCGGATCAGACAGTTTCTTTCCACCCGCAACACTTCTTTGCTTGCCTGCGCGCCGCATTCTTCGTTTACTTACATTACGTATACGGGCAGCGGGGTGTCTTCCGGACTCGCCCGACGTCTGTTCAAGACGCGTGAAACTCCCGCGAAAACCGATGCGATTGGGCATCATTTTTCGAAACGTCTGCCATACGGAAATGGCGGAAAACGGGAGGATTATTTATGAAAACTGCAGGCGTAATCGGTCTTGGCGACATGGGCAGCGGCCTTGCCAAGAACCTGATCAAGAATGGCTTTGAAACATCAGGTTTCGACCTGAGCGAGACGCGCATGAAGGCATTTACCGACATGGGCGGCTTGGCCAAGGACAGCGTGGGACAGGTCGGCCGTCACGCCGCCGCTGTGTTTGTCATGGTGATGAACGGAGATCAGGCCCGCGATGTCATTCTGGGTGAAAATGGCTTGGTTGCGAACATGGCCAAAGGCGGAACTGTCATCCTATCGGCGACCATTACCCCGGCCGAAGCAAGCGCTATCGGGCAAGACATGGAGGGCGCAGGCATCCACCTGATCGACACTCCGGTCTCGGGTGGATTTCCCGGCGCGCAGACCGGCACATTGACGATGATGGCTGCCGGCGCTGCGGATGTGCTGGACCAAAATGCCGAAGTCATGCAGGCAGTGTCGGCAACCATTCATCGGGTTGGAGAAAACGCCGGCGACGGGCAAACCGTGAAAGCCTGCCTGCAATCCCTTATCGGATCGATCTTTTCCGCCACATTCGAGGCTGCGGCCCTGGCGGCCAAAGCCGGTGTCAGCGGTCAGGCATTGCTTGATGTGTTCTCCTCATCCAGCGCGGGGTGCGGCGTCGTGAATACCGCCCTTGAAAACATCATTGATCGCAAGTTCGAAGCCACCGGTAGTCATATCGCAACCATGCATAAGGACCTGACGATCTCTCTAGCACTGGCCGGTGCATTGGGCGTTCCCATGCACACAGCGTCATCCGCAATGCAGATCTTTCACGCCGGAAAAACCAAGTACCCGAATGGCGACAACTGGGTGTGTACTCGCGTCATCGAAGAGATCGTTGGCGCAGAATTGCATCGCTGAGGGGACCGGACATGAAATTAGGTGTAATTTGCGACGGCATTTCCCGCGATCTGCGGCATGCCGTGGACGTAATGGACGAATTCGGTCTGGACTATGCAGAGCTTCAATTCGTTGGCGATTCAGAGGTCGGAGACCATTCCCCGCAGGAAATTGCCGAGATCGACGCGCTTTTGCGCGACCGGGGCAAGCCTGTGTCGTGTCTGTCGCGCCATATCTTTGCGGGGATGACAGCTGCCAACAGGCCCGGCGACGACCTGCACACTCGGCATATGGACGCCTTGAAACGCGTGATCGACATGGCGCATGTTGTTGCGTCTCCGCTGGTTCGGATCATGACGCAACGAAAAGAGCAGATACTCTGGGGAAAAAACGGCGCCGAGAAGTGGAACGTGGCGCATGGGGTATGGGACTCGATGCCGCCGCTGATCGCGCCGGCGGTTGAACTGGCAAGAGCTGAGGGCGTGACGCTTGTCGTGGAAACCGGAAACGGCACGCTGGTCAATTCCAACTATACAGCCCGCAAGCTGATTGACGAGTTAGACGCAAAAGACTCTTTGAAAGTGCTGTGGGACCCCGGAAACAACTGCTGGTGCCATGAACTGGCATACCCAGACGGTTATGAAGAACTGCGCGGCGGCTACCTGGGTCACATTCACATCAAGGACGTAAAGGTCGACACGCCGCGGGCAACGCTGGAAGTGCGCCGCATGGGGGAAGGTCAGCTTGCGCCTTTGTTCCAACCCATCGCGGACGCGCTCAGATCCGACGGCTATGATGGCGTCATTTCTTTCGAAAGCGTTTATCAACCCGGCAACGGGAACTTCGAAGATGGTTTTCGTCTGTGTGTGGACCAGTTTAAAAGCCTGTTTGCATGAAAATGCAGTCAATATGCGTTCAAAATCAAAAGTTTGACCCCCATTGCTGAATGCCAAGTGAGATGTAGAAAGCTGGGCGCGTTCGCGTGAAATCAAGGAAAGGGCCTGCTGGATGAAACAACAGTTTTTTGACCTGTCCATTGAAACGCCGGGCAAATCCCTCATCGACATCAGCGGGATCGTTCAGCGTGCGGTGTTCGAACACGAATTTGTCTCGGGCTTGCTGACCCTTTGGTGCGCCCACACCGGTGCCGCGCTGTTGGTGCAGGCCAATGCCGATCCCGAAGTGCTCAAGGATATCGAGACGTTCTTCGAGAAACTCGTACCCAAGTCACCAGGCAAGTATCACCACCGCCCGACCGAGGACGACAACGCTCCATCGCATCTGCGGGCGCTGTTGACGCAAACTCAGGTATCGATCCCGGTCGAACAGGGGCAGCTTCCGCTGGGTCGCGTACAAAGCCTGTACCTGTTCGAACATCGGGAAGCACCCAATGCACGCCGATTGAAGGTGCACTACATCGGGAGGTGATGCCTTGGATGACATGGAGCGTTGGCAGTGCTAACGCCCCATCCAGCCCCCGTCGACTACAAGGATTTCACCGTTGACGAAGTCCGACGCAGCAGAGGCCAGAAAGACCACCGGTCCGGCAAAATCAACGGGCGTACCCCAACGGCCTTGGGGTGTTCGTTCCAGGATCGACTTCGACCGGACCGGATCATCCCGCAGGGCTTGGGTGTTGTCGGTCGCGATGTAGCCAGGCGCGATCGCATTCACGTTTACGCCCTGCCCGGCCCATTCGTTGGCCAAGGCTTTGGTCAGCTGTCCAATCCCGCCTTTCGAGGCCGCATAGCCCGGAACGGTGATGCCGCCCTGAAATGTCAGCAGCGATGCAGTGAAGATGATCTTCCCCGAGCCGCGCGCCAGCATGTCCTTGCCGATCTCGCGTGACAGAACGAACTGCGAGGACAGGTTCACCTCCATCACTTCGTCCCACCAGTCGTCCGGGTGTTCGGCGGCGGGTTTGCGTTTGATCGTGCCGGCATTGTTGACAAGTATATCAGGGATTTGTCCGTCGGCCCTCAACTGATCAATGAACCCATGCAGCGCGGCGCGATCCGAGAAGTCGCATTGGTAGGCCCGGAAATTGCGTCCCATCGCCGTCACGGCTTTTTCGACATCCGAGCCAGACAGCTCGAGCGAGGCGGACACTCCGATGATATTGGCTCCGGCCGATGCCAATGCTTCAGCCATACCGCGCCCGATACCGCGTTTGCACCCGGTCACAAGGGCCGTCTTTCCCGTCAGGTCGAAACTTTGCAAAACACTCATGAACGCGGTCCTACTTCGATCAGGCTTTTCATCGCGGTTGGGCTGCGATCCAGTGCTTCGAACGCGGCCTGGATGTCTGCCAGTGGGCTGACGTCCGTGATCACAACATCCGCGTCCACTCCGCCCGAGGCGACAACTGCAATGGCTCTCTCGTAATCCTCTGGCTCATAGACCCGAGCACCGATCAGTTGCAGCTCTCGCCAGAAGAACTGGAACAGGTCTATCTGAGGTTTTTGAGCATGAATCGCGACCATTACGATCCGGGCCCGAGTCGCGGCAACGGCGGTCATTGCATCGACACCGGGCTGCGTTCCTGACACCTCGAAAACCACATCTGCCCCTTTGTCGCCCGTGCGCGCATTGATTGTGGACACTAGGTCGGTTTCGGTTGGGTTGATCGTGTCAAAGCCAAGTTTTTCAGCTATCGCAAGACGGTTCGGATTCACTTCGGAAATTACGACATTTCCACCCGCGTCCCGCGCAACCATGGCAACCAGGATGCCAATCGGGCCGCCGCCGATAACGACAACGTCCTCTCCAGGTTGCAGGTCAGACAGCCGCACATCGTGGCAGGCAACGGCAACCGGCTCGATCAGCGCCGCGTGATCCATGCGCAAGTCATCCGGCAGAACGTGCAACGTGTGGGCCGGAACAGTCCAGATCTCTTGCATCGCGCCATCGGTGTCGAGGCCGAGAAACTTGAGATTCTGACAGATATGCTGATGCCCCCGCTTGCAAGCTGGGCATTCTCCGCAGTGATCAAGCGGTCGGACAACGACCTTCTGGCCGGGTTCGACCGTATCGACGCCCTCGCCCACCGCTTCGACGACACCTGACATCTCATGCCCAATCACCCGGTTCAGGCCGACGCGGGCATCCATGTTGCCGTGGTAGACGTGCATATCCGTCCCGCAAATCCCGCAATAGGCAACGCGAACGGCAACCTCGCCTGGGCCCGGAGCAGTCGCTTGGGCTTGCTCTACAGCAAAGCTCTTATCGCCCCTGTAGTATGCCGCAGAGATCGTCTGGGTCGTCATTATTGCATCTCCTTGTGTTCCGCATTCAATTTTTCCCAGTCGAACGCCACTCCGGTTCCCGGGGTATCCGGGGCTACGGCCAGACAGTCTTCCACAACCAGCGGACGGGTCGTGTACTGGTCTATCGGAAATGAGTGTACTTCCAGCCACCCTGCGTTGGGTTGCGCAGAAACAAGGCTGACGTGCAGTTCCTGCATCCCATGACTGCAAACCGGAATGCCGTGTTGTGCGCTTAGCGCGGCCACGCGCAGCCAGCCGGTGATTCCACCGCAGTTTGAGGCATCGGGCTGGATAAAACTCAGTTTCGCGTCATCAAAGGCGTATTCAAATTCGTGCATGGTGTGCAAGTTTTCACCCATGGCAAGGGGAACGCCCGTCGCTTCGACAATTCGGCCATAACCTTTGTAGTCGTCTGGAATTGTCGGTTCCTCGAACCACAGGATATCGCAGTCGGCGAACCCTCTGGCAGCGACGATGGCCTGTTCGACACTCATAGAGTAATTCGCATCGACCATGAAGAACCGGTCCGGCCCTAGCATCTCGCGCACCGCCCGGGCACGTGCAAGATCGTCGGCCAGGTCTGGTTGACCGACCTTGATCTTGACTGCGTTGAACCCACGCGCAAGGTACCCTTCGGTCTGACGCAGCAGTTTCTCCAACGAGAAATTCAGGTCGATCCCGCCGGCATAGGCCTTGCACCTTTTCGACGCTCCACCGGCCATCTGCCACAATGGCGCATTCTGCGTTCTGCCGCGAATATCCCACAGTGCAATATCCACGGCCGAGATGGCAAACGAGGCGATCCCGCCCCGTGCGACGTAGTGCACGTGCCACTGCATGGCATCGTACAGGCTTTCGATCTGTTCGGCGTCTTGTCCAACAAGGAACGGTGACAGGTCATGCTTGATCATCGCCAGAATGGCGTGACCACCCTTGCCCCCGGTATAGGTATACCCGACCCCCTCGACCCCATCCGAGGTTTGAATGGTGACCGTGATCAATTGAAAAAACGTGTGATCCCCATGTTTGGCGTCGACCAGGACCTCTGCGAGCGGAACGTTGAACAGCCGCGCTGATACACTTTCTATGCGATTCATTAACCCAAGACCTTCTGCTGCCTGGCAATAACCCGAGACTGTAAAAGGATGACCGCAAATAGAAAGCCTCCACGTATGACCATTTGCCAATAGGCACTGAAACTGATGGTGCCCTGACCGTTTTCAAAGTTTAGAACGTTGAAAACCAGCCCCAGCAACAACGCGCCGGCGACCGTCGCAGGGATCGATCCCATCCCACCCGTCAACAAAGTGCCGCCTACAACCACGGAAGCGATAGCTGACAATTCCCATCCGATGCCTTCAAGGGGTTGCCCAGCTCCAAAACCCGAGGCCAGAAAGACTCCGGCCAGCCCCGCACAGCCACCCGACAGCAGGTAGCCAAAAGCCTTGGCGCGATTGACCTTCAGGCCCATGAGGTTCGAGGCATCCTCGCTGCCACCGATCGCCAAGACGGTCCGCCCGATGGTGGTTCTTTCCAGCACCAGCCAAAGTGCCAGAGTCAGTCCGGCCACGATGACGATTGCCCATGGAAACAGGCCAAACGCCTGCCCCATGCCAAGCTTGGTGAAGTTCGACCCCCAATCGACCGAAATTGTCTGGGCGCCCGAAATCACCAATGCGCCGCCTTTTGCGGCCAGCATGGTGGCCAGCGTGGCGATGAAGGGCGGGATCCGAAGGATGATTATGCAAAAGCCGTTGATCGCCCCGAAACCAACCCCGGCAAGAACGGCCCCCGGCAACGCAACCTGAATCCCATACGGGCTGAGATAGGCCGCAACAACCGAGGTAAAGGCCGCCACTGATCCGACCGACAGATCAATCCCGCCGGTCATGATCACAAAACACATGCCCAGCGCAATCGCGATGAACATCGCGTTGTAATTCAGGAAAGACGAGAAATTGTAGGCGCTGCCAAAGTTGTCATAGCGCATCAGCCCGAACAGAATCAAAGCCAGCAGTGCGATCCAAACCGTCACCGAGGCCGAATTACGCCGAAGGTATTTTCGCAGGTCAAAAGCCGTTTCATCCAACATCGATTAAGCCCTCCGAAACTGCTGGACCCAAACGGCCAGGATAATGATGACGGCCTTGGCGATCAGTGCAACTTCGTCCTCTACCCCGTTGGCCAACAATGTATATTTGACCAACTGGATGATGACGGCACCCAGTATGGCACCAAAGATCGGCGCTCGCCCGCCTTGCAAAAGAGCCCCGCCAACAACAGCGGCCGCGATGGCATCAAGCTCCATCAGATTGCCGTTGCGCGCGGCGTCCGAGGCCGAGTTGATTGCAACCACGATCAAACCGGCTAGGCCCGCAAGCACCGCGCAGATGACATAGGCCCCGATCTTGACCCGTCGGACGGGACCACCCGACAGATAGGCCGCGCGTTCATTGCCCCCTATGGCCAGCAAGTAACGGCCCCATGTGGTTCTGGTGATCACCCAAAACAGCACACAGGCAATGGCCAGCGCCAGCCAGCCCTGGAACGGCAATCCAAGCACTTTACCAGTTCCAAGATAACTGAATGAAGGGTTTGAAAACGTCTGCAAGTTCCCGTTCGTCAGGACTTGGGCAATACCGCGACCAGAGATGAAGAGAATGAGCGTCGCAACGATGGGCTGCACGTTCAACACGGCAACCATCACGCCGTTGAATACCCCGCATAGCCCCGCAATGAACAGCGGCAGGACAATGGCCAAAGTGACGCCTAGCATCGGATTGGCAGAGCCCAGATCCGACAGAAAGATCAACGGAGCAAGCGCCCCCGCCAGCGCCATGACCGCCCCAACCGACAGATCGATCCCACCCGTGGCGATTACCAGCGTCATCCCCATGGCCACGATGGCGATCGTAGCGACCTGGCTGATATTTACGAACAGGGTTTGCAGTTGCAGGAAATTAGGTGTGAAAAACGCGTTGAACACCAGCAGGGCGACTAACGCGGCGATGCCGCCGTGAAAGCGGAAGGGCATTGATGCGACCCGTTGCGGCAACTTCATTGCGCGTTCCATGAACCAGTTCCTTCTTCATGATGCGCAAGCGCGCGCACCAGTATGTTCTCGGTGACCCCGGGGTTGGTCAGTTCCTTGACCGAGCGTCCCTCGTGCATGACCACGATGCGATCGGCGCCTTCCACCAGTTCTTCGAATTCCGAACTGATGAGAACGACGCCAAACCCCTTCTCGACATAAGACCGAATGAACGATTGGATCTCTCGCTTGGCGCCAACATCCACGCCTCGGGTCGGCTCGTCGAGTATCAGGATGTCGGGCTGCGTCGCCAGCCAACGGGCAAGCAGCACCTTCTGCTGGTTGCCGCCGGACAATTCGCGAATGGGTTGGTCCATATGCGCCGCCTTGATGCCCAGATCGTCGATAAAGGCCTGAACAATCTCGCGCTCGCGGGCAAAGTCGATTTGACCACGACTGGCCAGTTTCGGCAGCAGGGCCAGCGTCATGTTCTCGCGCACGGACATGTCTGGAATGATCCCTTCGGCCTTGCGATCTTCGGTCAGAAAGCCGACGCCGTTTACGATCGCGTCACCCGGTCCGGACGGTTGCCCGACCACGCCATGCAACTCGATTGCGCCGCTGCGTTTCCCGTCCACTCCGAACAAAGCGCGCGCCGCCTCGGTCCGGCCTGAGCCCAGCAATCCGCCCAGCCCAACGATTTCCCCGCGGTGGAGAGTGAGGTCGAAATGCGTCAGCCGCGGGCCTGTTGAAACAGAGTCCGCCCGCAAAACGATATCGCCTTTCTTGGCCTTGGCACCTGCGAAGTCCGTCAAACCGTCTGCCGCGATCTCATCCTTGTTGCGGCCCAGCATGTCCGCGATCATTTCCAGTTTGGTCGTATCCTGGACGTTACGCGTGCTGACGGTGCGCCCATCTCGCATCGTTGTGACTCGATCGCATATTTGGAACAGCTCATCGAGGAAATGCGAAACATAAAGAACAGACACGCCCTGTTTCTTCAACTCGCGCACAACACCGAACAGCACCTCGACTTCGCTGGCATCCAGCGACGACGTGGGTTCGTCCATGATGACAAGTTTCGCATCCAGCGAAACAGCCCGCGCAATCGCAACCAACTGCTGGATCGCTGTCGAGAAATTTCCTAGCGGCTCGGTCACGTCGATATCTATGCCAAAGCGCGTAAGAACCTCGCGTGCGCGCCTGTTGCCCTCGCGCCAGTCGACCAGAAAGCCGAGACGTTTGGGCTCGTACCCCATGATGATGTTTTCAGTCACTGACCGCAGCGGCACCAGGTTGAGCTCTTGATAGATGGTGGCAATTCCGGATTCCTGCGCTTCGCGCGGAGTGGAAATGCGGCTTGGCACACCCGCCAGATGAACGTCGCCGGCATCCCGATCGTAAACTCCGGTCAGAACCTTGATCATCGTCGATTTGCCCGCACCGTTCTGGCCGATCAGCGCATGAACCTCGCCGGGCACGATTTCCAGGTTGGCCTGGCTAAGTGCCGGCACGCCGGCAAAGGACTTTTCAATTCCCGACATCGAGACGAGCGCATTCATGAGATGTCTTCCTCCGATTGCTTGCAGGTGGCGCCGACCACAGGCCAGCACCACCCACCAGGGAGAATCAATAGGCTTCGTCGATGTGATCGGCCGCATTGTCCTTGGTAAAGATGCGATCTTCGACTTTCACCCATTCCGGGATCGCCTCGCCAGCCGCGTATTTATTCATGACTTCACAAGCCAGAGGGCCGAAGAAGGGTGAGCTTTCCACCGTCACCCCCATCTTGCCATCGATAATAGCCTGAAGTGCATCGCGTGTCCCGTCGATCGAAACGATGGTCACGTCCTCGCCAGGCTTGCGGCCGGCCAGTTCCAGAGCCTGGATCGCACCGATTGCCATCTCGTCATTGTGGGCGTAGACCACGTTCACATCGGGGTGCGCCTGCAGCAGGGTTTCCATCACCTGACGACCCAGGTCGCGCGCAAAGTCACCGGTCTGAGAAGCCACGATCTCAAAGCGGTCATCCCTTGCAATCGCGTCGTCGAAACCTTTTTTGCGGTCATTTGCAGGTGAAGAACCAGTCGTGCCTTCCAACTGGACGATGACGCCATTGTCGCCGTCGAAATTCTCCATCAGCCACTGTGCGGCACGGTTGCCCTGATCAATGAAATCCGACCCAAGGAACGCCACAAAATGCTCGCCCGGCTTGGCAACGGCCGGATCAACCGAGCGGTCCACCAAAAAAGTCGGGATTCCCGCGGCACGGGCCTTCATAACGGCTGGGATCAACGGCTTTTCTTCCCGCGGGGGCAGGAACAGAACGTCGATGCCTTGGGCGATCATGCTGTCCACATCCGCAACCTGCTTTGCTGCAGATCCGGCTGCATCCGTCGCGATAAGGTCCCAGCCGCAGGCCTCGGCCGTGTCATGGAACGATTTTGTCTCGGCAATGCGCCACGGATTGTTCGACTCCATCTGCGCAAAGCCGACCTTGTAGCGATCCTTCTGCTCAAGCGGTGGCAGATCCTGCGCTATCGCAGTCGTGCCCAACAGCGCACCCGCGACAACCGTCGAGATCAAAAGAGTTCTGCGTTTCATGGTTATTCCTCCTCCATTGGTGCGGTCGCCTCCGTTTTGACCGCGAGTTTTAGGTCATGCCCAATTCATGTAAGTCGTCTGTTTCCTCAGATAGCCATCGAAGCCATACGCGCCGTCTTCGCCCCCAACCCCGGACAAACCCCAACCGGTGTGAAATCCCTGTACGGCCTCACCATTGGAGCGGTTCAGGTACAATTCGCCGAACTTCAAACGGCTCGGGGCCTCCATCAATCGCCGGTGCGATGCCGTAAAGAGATAGGCGGACAGCCCGAATGACGTGTCATTCGCAAAACTTATCGCCTGATCAAAATCATCGACTCGCATGGCTGTCGCCACGGGTCCAAAGACCTCCTCCTGCATCGCGGCATTGCCGTTGTCGGAGACCTCGAGAACCGTTGGGGACATCCAGTGCCCTTCGCGGTGCGCGCCGTCCGTCAAAGGCCCGCCTTCCAGATGGACCGTGGCACCTTCGGCGATGCTGCGCTGGATGATTTCGGCGACCTTGGTCATTTCGACCTTGCTGACTTTGGGCCCCAGGTCGCAGTCCTCCATCGGATCTCCGATCGACAATGCGCGGGCTGCTGTCACGAATTTTTCCAAGAACTGATCCGCAATACCGCGATGCAGATACATACGCTCGTTGCAGGTGCAAATCTGGCCGCAATTGGCAAACCGGGCGGCAATGGCGGCCGAAACAGCAGCGTCAATATCCGCATCCTCCATCACGATGAACGGCGCCTTGCCGCCAAGCTCGAGCCGGACAACCTTGATCCGGTCGGCCGCGGCGCGAAAAATCTCTTTACCGGCTCGTGTGCTGCCGGTCATTGTGATCAGTGAGGTATCGGGGTGTTCGACCAACCGCTGCCCTACCACCGGCCCCTTGCCTGTCAGAACATTCAGAACACCGGGCGGAAACCCGACCTTTTCGGCAAGCTCGGCGATCGCGAGACCGGACAGCGGCGTGATTTCGTGTCCCAACAGAACAACAGTGTTGCCCGCGACCAGCGCAGGCCCGACTTTCCTGGCGGCCAATGCCAGCGGATAGTTCCAAGCCGTCAACGCAACAACAACGCCATAAGGATGACGCCGGATCTGGATTTCCTCGGACTTGTTGTCCGATGCCACTATGTCACCCGAAATCCTCCGGGCCTCTTCAGCCGCATGGCAAAGAAAGGTAACAGCGGCATCAACTTCACTTCGGGCCTGCGTGATGGGTTTGCCCTGCTCGACCGTGATCAGAGCGGCCAGACGCCCGGCGTCAATCCGGATGGCTTCGGCCAACCGCTGAACCAGTCGCGCCCGCTCGATCGCCGGGCGCGAGGACCACGAGCCAAAAGCACGATGGGCCGCCTCGACGGCCGCATCCGCATGAGCGGCACCGCCATCTGGAACTTGCGCAACGATCTCTTCATTTGCAGGGTTCTCGACACCAACCGTGTCCGCGTCAGAGTCGGCAAAGCGGCCATCGATGAACATCGAATGCCGAACCACCTGACCCAACTCCCCCACTACAGACCGCAATTTCGCCTCCCACGCTTACTCGGTCAGACCACATTGGCGACCCCACCATCGATCAAAACACTAATAATATTATTTCGTCAACACTAATATTAATTACTATTCACTAATATTAGTTGCGCGTCCTCCGTATAGTCGATAAAAAGGATGCGAACAAAAAGGTTGAGCGATGAATGATCAAGCGAATAAAGCTGGGCAGCACAGGGGTGTGGGACGAGTCGCAGGCCGGCAGCGCGTAACGATGCACGACATTGCGCGCGTCGCTGGATGCTCGCAGACGACAGTATCGCTGGTTCTCAACAAAAACGATTCCGTCAAGATATCCCAGGACACGAAGCAACGTGTCCTGGATGCCGCGAAAACGCTTGGATACGCAATGCCCTCTCAGCTCAGGAAACCTCAGGACAGCGCGCGTCGTCCAGCGGCGTTGGACGGCACCATCGCTTTCGTCGTGGACGATCTGGCGTCGAGCCCTGAAATGGTAAATGCGTTCAACGGCGTGAAACAGGCCGTTCGTGACACCGGAAACCTTGTATTGCTGGCAGAAACCCAAAACGACCCCGAGGTCGAGCCCAGAACGCTCCGGTATTTTCTCGACCAACAGGTCGCAGGCATCATTTACGCAACCGTTTTCACCCGGCGGGTGATCGTTCCGGATATCCTACGTCAGACGGCGACCCCGGTTCTGCTGCTGAACTGCTTTTGCGACGATCTCACCTTTCCTGCGGTGATCCCCGGCGAAGTCGCTGCGGGACATACGGCGACTAACGCCCTGATCAAGGCCGGGCACAAGCGAATCGCCACCATCACCGGCGAGCCGTTCATGGAATGTGCCGCGGGGCGTACGACCGGCTACAGAAACGCCCTTGCTTCCGCCGACATCCCATTTGACGAAGATTTGGTCATCGAAGGCAACTGGCTACCCAGCGCAGGCTATGCTGCCACGCGCGAATTAATGGACCTGCCCTCTCCGCCAACCGCCATTTTCTGTCAGAATGACCGCATGGCCATCGGTTGCTATGAGGCGCTCAAGGAACTTGGCCTATCCATTCCCGAAGATATCTCGGTGATCGGTTTTGACGATGACGAAACTGCGCGCCACCTGTCGCCGCCTCTGACCTCGATGATTCTTCCGACCCGGGCGATGGGGCGCTGGGTGATTGAACAGCTGTTCCACGGACCGACGGATAGTCAGCGGCACCCCCTGGTCAAGCTTGAATGCGAACTGGTCGAGCGCGACTCGATCAGCGAACCCAAGCGTTGGACCTGAAGGCAAAATCATGACGGAAACCTTCGATCACATCGTCATCGGCGGCGGCTCGGCCGGCGCCGCTGCAGCAGCGCGTCTGGTCAATCAGGGCAAGTGCAGGGTTCTGGTGCTGGAGGCAGGACATTCGCACCGCCATCCGTTGCTGGACATGCCGCCGGGCATCTTCAAGATGATCAACGGGTCCAAGTTCATGACCTACCACCAGACTGAACCGCAGGATCACCTGGATGGTCGCGTGCATGACATTCCCCAGGCCAATGTGTTGGGCGGCGGATCGTCGGTTAATGCGCAGGTCTATATGCGTGGCCGCCCTTCTGACTATGACGCGTGGGACGACCTGCTACGACACACCAACGACGGGGTCAGTTGGGGATGGGACGATGTTCTGCCCTATTTCCGAAGGATGGAAGGCAACAACAGGCTTCACAATGACCTGCATGGCAGCGACGGCCCGGTGCAGGTCTCTGATCCGGGGTACATCGACGACATGTCCCGTTGGTTCGTTCAGTCGGTGCAGGCCCTTGGTGAACCATTCAACACGGACTTCAACGGCGCAACACAGCGCGGTGTCGGATTCTATCAGTTCACCAATCGCGCCGGAAAACGCAGCTCGTCAGCCTATGCTTTCCTCGCCCCACTTGAGACAAACCCGAACTTGACCATTCGGCTTGGCGCAACGGTCAGCAAAGTCATCATCGAAAACGAAAAGGCCGTCGGGGTGCAGTATCGAGACAAACGCGGAGCCCACACTGTCCGGTGCGATGGTGAGGTTGTCCTTGCGGCGGGCGCTCTGGTCACGCCGAAAATCCTCATGCTGTCAGGCATCGGACCAGAGGCACATCTTGCTGAGCACGACATTCCCTTGGTCTGCCCATTGCCCGGGGTTGGCCAGAACCTGATCGACCACCCCGAAGTGCCCATCACTGCCTTTGCAAACGGTCCCTACGGATACTTCAAACAAGGTGAGGGCTGGCGGATGCTTCGCAACGGCATCCAGTTCAAACTGTTCGGCAGCGGACCGGTGACTTCCGCCGGAGTCGAAGCCGGCGCGTTTGTCAATCCGTCGATTCCTGATGGAGAACCGACCATCCAAGCCTTTTGCGTGCCAATTGTTTATCTGGATCGCGACGCTCTGGACGAGGTGCAGGATGACTTTGGCCTGACCGTTACGACCGTCGTGGTCAAACCGAAATCACGCGGAGAGGTCCGACTTCGCTCGGCCGATCCTCACACCATGCCAGTGGTCTCGCCCAACCTTCTGAAGCATGAAGACGACATGCAAGAGATGATCCGGGGGCAGCGGTTCTTTCGCCGGGCATTCACGTCGGGCCCGCTTGCTCAAAGGGTTCGCGAAATCGTCATTCCGATAGCGGACGACGAACAGACGCTGCGAACACATTGTAAGAGATTCGTAAAAACCAACTATCACCCGGCGGGCACTGCCAAAATGGGTCGGGACGGCGACGGAATGGCAGTGCTGGACGCCAGAATGCGTGTGCGCGGGATCGAGCGCTTACGGGTTTGCGACATGTCCGCAGTGCCTGACATCAACGCCGGCAACACAAACGCACCTGCCATGATGCTTGGCGAACGATGCGCCGACCTGATCCTTGGCATCGGATCAGCACGCGAGGGACGCAATTCTTAACCTAAGCTGCGGCGTCGTCCGTCATTGATCCGATTTCTGGCGCAAAAAATGGCGTCGCGCTGCCCGCCCGACCGAAAACGGATTTCCCTAGATGTTTTCCGACTAATTCGAACTAGCCTCAGTTTGCCGCGGAAACCGCGAACCTATCCGGAACAAAGTTGACGCCACTCGCTAAGGGCGGCGGCGCGGGTCAGCTTGAATGTATCTCTGCTGGTGAGATCGCTCCTCGTTAAAGTGGTTGTAGACGGAGGAATGGACGGGGGCGAATGTCTGTAAACTTCGCACCCGTATGAACCGCTGCATTACGCGTTCGCGTCGTCGAAACGGCAGGTGCGAATTCTCGACGCGGTTGTTGAGCCACCTGCTCGTCCTTTGTTTTTCGGTAACGCCAAGCTCTCTGAGAGCGGCTCTGTATGAGGCAAAGAGATCCGTGACGATAGTTTCCGCTTTGCCGTGTCGCTTCATCAATTTCTCAAGGAATTTCAATGCTGCAGCATTGTTTTGGCGCTTGGTGACAACAGCTTCCAGTACCTCGCCTTCCTGATAAACGGCCCGCCAAATATAATGCCGCTTGCCATTTACCTTCACGAAAACCTCGTCAACGTGCCACTTCCATTTGGAGAACGCGCGCAGCAGCTGAACACGCTTCCGCCTTATATCAGCAGCAAACATCGGGCCAAACCTGTGCCACCAAAATCGAACAGTTTCGTGGCGCACGTCGATGCCTCGCTCGTGCACCAGATCTTCGACATTCCGAAGCAAGAGCGGGAAAGGATGTACAGCATCACCGCAAAGCGGATGATCTCGGGACTGGTTTTGAAGCATTTAAATGGTGATCGTCTTTCCATCCACAAAGGCTATGAATGCCCCCTTGCCCGCCTCAAGCCAAGTTCTTCTGACAAAACCTACATTGCAGCGATTCAGACATCAGTCAGAGAGCCGCGCGCGCCAGACCTCAAATCGTTCGAGAACGTCTGGGTCGGTTGCAGGATAAAGTCCAATTACGGGGGTGCTTTTTCGCACCTCTTCCAGAACGAAGCGTTCGAACAGCTCCATTGGGCCTGCCTCGATCGCAATGTCATCGGCGAGGTGGCGTGGGATAATCATGACACCATCGCCATCACCCAGAACGATGTCACCAGGATAGACCGCCACGCCGCCACACCCGATTGGCAAACCGATATCTACCGCATGATGTTTCGTAAGGTTGGTTGGGGCAGACGGTTTTGCAGCAAAGACTGGCATCTCAAGTGCTGCGGCACCGTCGGCGTCGCGAATTCCACCATCCGTGACAACGCCCGCTGCTCCGCGCATTTCCAGTCGCGTCAAAAGGATCGAACCTGCCGAGGCCGCCGATGCATCCTGCCGACAATCCATGACCAATACCGCGCGTTCAGGACATGTTTCCACGGCCACGCGCTGCGGGTGATCTGGCTCACGAAACGCCTCGATCGGGTCGGTGTCAGGCCGAGCAGGAATGTAGCGCAGTGTAAAAGCCGGGCCGACAAGGGAGGGCTTGCCCTTGCCCAATGGGGCAACGCCTTGAACATAGGCGTTTTGATAACCGCGTTTGTAAAGCAGCGTGGCCACAGTCGCTGTGCTGACCTTTGACAAGCGATCAAGCGTATCCGGATGCAGTCTGATCGTTTCGGCAGGCTGAGGGTTCGGCAAGGGCTGGATCCTTCTGCTAAGGCTGTTGGCAACTATCGAGCAGGCTTTGGTTGACGGGAACAAGTGCACCTTTGCCTTGCACGACATGCCCTGCCAGTTTGCAGGCCAGTGCTATGCTGTCAGGTAAGGATTTTTCCGTTGCCAGCCCCGCCAGAATGCCAGCGTTGAAACTGTCGCCTGCAGCAGTCGTATCCACAACCGAGGCCAGAGGCGGAACATGGACAGAGCCCTCTGCGCCGCGAGTACGAAAAATGACCGTTTCTGCGCCATTCTTGACAACGATCGTTTCTGCACCCGCCCTTGCATAGCGCTGCAAAGTGGCCGCGGGGTTCATGTCGCTGAACCAAAGTGCCTCGTCCTCGAATGATGGCAAGGCAATATCGCTAACGGCGGCCGCCTGCATGATGTTCTCGGTCATCTCAGAGGGGCTGTCCCAAAGATGCGGGCGCAGATTGGGGTCGAAGGCAATCCGTTTTCCGGCACGCCGCGCTGACCGAGCAACGTCAAGCAAGGCAGCGCGCCCTTCAGGGTTCAAGATTGCCAGAGTGATGCCCGAGAAATAAATGAGATCAGATTGCGTCATGGCGTGGGCAAGTGCTTGCTTGTCTTGGGCCAATAGGCGTGCGGCCGACTGGCCGCGCCAATAGGTAAAACTGCGTTCCCCGTTGTTTAGCGTGATAAGATACAACCCCACTGAACGGTTTGGCACGATCCGCACCTTCTGGGTGTTGACCCCGCTTTCGCGCATGACACTCAGCATCCGTGATGAGATGGCGTCATCTCCGACGGCTGTAAAATAGGACAAGGGCGTTTCGGGTGTGAGTTGGGCCAGATACCAAGCTGTATTGAACGTGTCTCCGGCGAACCCCATTTGATACGTGCTTGGCGCGTCAGTTGGGGCCATTTCGGCCATACATTCACCTATCGCGAGAATTCGCATATTCCGGTTTCCAGTACTTCGAAGTTTGGCAAACGGTAGCGTTCGACAATTAGGTAACCTGTTCTGCAGTGGTCACGAGAACAGCATCCCACCATTGATATCGACATTGGTCCCGGTCAGATAAGCCGAGTCCTCGCTTGCCAGAAACGCCACGAGGTTCGCAACGTCCTGAGACTGGCCTTGCCGCTTGAGCGGCGCAGCAGCTTCTAGCCCCCGACGGCCTGCATCGGGAGTATGGATGTTATGGAAATCCGTGTCGATCATGCCTGGGCAGATTGCGTTGACACGGATATCCGGACCCAGTTCTTTTGCAAGACTACGGGTGAGCGTCATGACCCCGCCTTTTGACGTTGCATAAGCCGACGCACCCGGGCCACCACCGTCGCGACCCGCCTGACTGGCGATGTTTACAATGGCCCCGGATTTCATATGCAGCAGTGCCGCTTTGACCATAAGAAACGTGCTGGTCAGGTTGAGATCCATGACAGCCTGCCAATGCTCAAGCGACATCTCGGCGATTTTCTTGCGCGCGATCAAACCTCCGGCATTGTTCACCAGAATATTCAGGCTGCCATAGGTATCGACCGTCTTGGCGATCAACGCATCGACCTCTTCGGGTTTGTTCAGGTCGCCTTGCATTGCAAACGCCTGTCCACCGATCTTTTTGATCTCGGCTACGGTTTCCTCGGCGCCGGCACTACTGGCGAAGTAGTTCACCGCGACATTTACCCCTTCGGAGGCGAGTTTGACAGCGCAGGCGCGCCCGATATCGCGGCCACCACCCGTGACAATTGCGGTCTTTCCCTGAAGTCTCATGGTTGCTCTTTCCCGTTCAATTGGTGCTGCTATGCGTGACTGATGGATCTGACGCTAAAGCTTGGCAAAATAGTCGAAGATTTCCGGCACGTTGCCGTCGCCCATGCCTGCGTCCGCTGCTGCCTGAAGGTTGTTCGCGGTTCCTTCAGCGATCTCGGCACGAGTGCCCACGTCCTCGGCCAGCTTCAGGAAGTATCCAAGATCCTTGTTGGCGTTGTTAATCGAAAACCCCAAATCGCTGACACCATCCACCGCGTAGTTCTTACAAAACTGCATAAAGGGGGAATTGGACGGTCCAGCTGACATGATGTCAAAAAGCTGCTGTTTGTTTACCCCTGAGCGTTCAGCCACAGCAAAGGCTTGGCTCATGGTGCAAGCTGTCGTCATGCCCATATAATTGTTGATGAGCTTGGTCACATGGCCCGCACCCAGTTCGCCGAGGTGAAAGACATTTTCCCCCAGTACATCCAGGACAGGTTTCACCTTCTCAAAGGTGGCTATATCGCCCGCTGCCATGATGTTCAGCAAACCGTCCTTGGCGTGCGCGGGTGTGCGTCCCAGCGGCGCATCAATCATACCAGCACCTTTTGCGGCCAAGTCTGTGCCGATTTTGCGTGTGGACGCTGGGATCGAGGTGCCAAAGTCAATGACCACAGCACTATCTTTGATGCCTGCCAGGATGCCGTCATCGCCGTAGATCAGGCTTTCGACGACATCCGATGTTGTTACACAAAGCATCACGATATCGCTGTTTTCAGCAAGCTCGCGTGGCGTTGTAACCTCTACAGCACCGCGGTTGACAGTGGCTGCGACGGCTTCCTTGTTCCGACCCATAACAACCAGATCAAAACTGTTGTTTTGCAGGCACTTTGCCATGTTACCGCCCATAAGACCGAGGCCGATGAAACCGATGACGGGTTTTGTCATATCTGACTCCTTAAACTCTTTCCAATTGGGCTTCGCAGAGCGCCGTGACCCCTGCCTGCGCAACTTCGAGATCCTGAGCTGGCGAGCCCGAGCTGACACCGATCCCGCCAACCACCTGTCCGTCGACCGTCACGGGAAGGCCACCTGCAACGGTCACCATTCGCCCACCCAGCGTTGAGGATATTCCGTGTGCGGCCATGCCTGGCTGATTTGCTTCACCAAGAGCATCGGTTCCTTTTTGGATGCCGGTTGCAGTGAAACTCTTGTCGATGGCCAAAATGATGCTGGTAATCTTGCCACCATCCATCCGCTCAAAGGCAATGAGGTTGCCGCTTTCGTCTGTGACGGCAATACACATCGGTACGCCGATTTCCTGCGCTTTGGCTCGCGCTCCTGCGATCAACTTGCCCGCGTCATCGATGTCCAGGCGTCTTATTGTCAGCATCGCCTCATTCTCCTTTGATTTAGGGGCCAATGATTAGGTTCGGCAGCGTCAGCGATATTGCCGGTACAAAAGTGATCAGCATGAGCGCGGCAAAGATGGCGAGGTAGAAAGGCCAAATCGTTTTGACCGCTTTCTCCATCGGTAGTTTTCCAACAGCACAACCCACAAAGAGACAGGTCCCGACAGGTGGGGTGCAAAGACCAAGACCGAGGTTCACCAAAAGGATCATGCCGAACTGTAGCGGATCGATGCCCAGCATGTTCATCACCGGCAGGAAAATCGGTGTGCAGATCAGGATCAACGCGGCCATATCCATGATCATCCCCAAGAGCAACAGCACAGCGTTGATCATCAACAAGATCAGGATCGGGTTTTCTGTGATACCCAACAGGAATTCGACTGTTTTTGTCGGCACCCGGTTGAACGTCAGCATATAGGCAAAGGCACCGGCGCAGGCGATCAGGATCATCACCATAGACGTTGTGCGCACCGAAGAGATAACGGCGGTTTTGAAGTTTTCCCAGGACAGGCTGCGATAGACAACAAGTGTCACCACAAATGCATACATTGCCCCGAACGCGCCGGATTCAGTGACCGTAAAGACGCCTGACAAGACCCCTCCAACAATGATCACGGCCGTCAACAAGCCAGGGATCGATCCAACAAAGGCGATGGCCAGTGCGGTCCAACCCGGAAACTGTTCGGCCTGATAGCCGCGCTTGACCGCCACGACATAGGCGGCAATCGCAAGGCAGCAACACATAAGGACACCGGGCACAACTCCGGCCAAGAACAGTTTTGAGATTGAAACTACACCGCCTGTTGCGAGGGCAAAGATGATCATGTTGTGGCTGGGTGGGATAATGATCCCGGCAATTGATGATGTCACTGTGACGTTCACCGCATAGTCGGCGTCATAACCTTTGTCTTTCATCACTGGGATCAGAATTGACCCAAGCGCCGAGATATCTGCAATTGCCGATCCGGAAATGCCACCAAACAACATGGACGAGAAGACATTGACGATACCAAGCCCACCGCGCACAGCGCCTACGGCGGCCTGCGCGAACCGAACCAACCGGATCGCGATTCCACCGTGAAACATCAGCTCGCCCGCAAAGATGAAAAACGGGATCGCCATTAGGGAAAAGACGTTGATCCCGGACACGATACGCTGGAACCCAACAAACATCGGCAATCCTTCAAACCAAAAGGAAGCCAATGCAGCGATACCAAGGGCGTATGCCACTGGAGCGCCGATGATGACACATAGGGCAAAAACCCCCAAAAGAATCATGAGTCCCATGACTATCCCTGATCTATGTTGTCTTGGCGTTCGTCTCGGCCCTGAAACAGGCGGATCAGATGGCCAGTGGAAAAAAGGAACACCAACGCGCCGCTGATTGTCAGTGGCAAGGAGCGCAAGCCCTCTGACCATTGGATGAGCGGGATCAGGGTGTTCCATTTGAATATTGTCAGCTCGATCCCGTACCAAAACATCATGCCACCGAAACCTGCCATCAGGACATCAGTGAGCACGACGAAAACCGTTCGCACAGAGGGTGGGACTAAATTGCGGAACACGACAACAGAGAGGTGCGTGTGATTGTGCACACCCGCAGCCGCTCCGAGAAACGCGATGACCATAACCAAAAGCAGTGAAACCTGCTCAACCCAAGTGGGCGTGTTGTTCAGAACGTAGCGACCGAACACCAGCCAGGCAAAGATCGCAGTCATAACGACAATGGCGATGCCAGACAGCAACATGCAAACTCGTGCGAGCAGATCAAGAATCCTGTCCATGTTGCGCATGGCGGCAGGGGCGGTATCGGGCTCTTGCATTGGATTTCCTCTGAGACAAAACGCCCGGCATCCAATTGGCGGAGCCGGGCGCTCAAAGTTGAACTGTTAAGACAACTTATTCAGTGGCTTGCGCCATTTCTACCAACGCTTTCATATCAGGATTTGCAGCCAAGTAGTCTGCATAAACCGAATCCATTGCGGACTGGAATGGGCCTTTGTCGGCGATTTCATTGACGGTGATGCCGGCCGCTTCAACATCTTTACGCGCTTGTTCAGAACCAATTGCCCAAAGCTCACGCTGGACCAATGCGGCTTCTTCTGCTGCACCGCGCACAGCGGCTTGCAATTCAGGAGACAGCGCATTGAATTTGGCCGTGTTAACGCAGATGCACTCCGGGATAATCAGGTGTTCGGACAAAGAATAATTTGTGGTCACTTCATAGTGACCGACATTCTTGAACGACGGGAAGTTGTTCTCCGCACCATCAACAACGCCGGTTTTCAGCGCTTGCTGAACTTCGGAGAATGCCATTGGAGACGGGTTACCGCCCATAGCTGAAATCATAGATGTATAAAGATCGTTGTTCATCACACGGATTTTCAGACCTTCGACATCTGCGGGCGTGTTGATCGGCTTTTGGCTGTAGAAAGAACGCGCACCGGCATCAAACCATGCCAGTGGCAGAACACCTGCTTCACCCATCGCAGCTGAAACAACCTCACCGGCGTCGCCGTCCAGCACGCGGAACATGTGCGGCACATCTTTGAAGATGAAAGGAAGCGATACAAGGTTAGCTTCTTTCACCATTGGGCCAATAGGACCGAGGTTGAAGTTACCAACCTCGATTGCGCCGATACGAACCTGTTCTAGGGCATCCGGTTGGGAACCAAGAACACCACCGTGGAACACATCGACGGTAACTTCGCCGTCTGTAGCGGCGTCAACCAGTTCGGCAAACTTGTCCATTGCAGCCGTGTTGGGATGGCCGTCGTTGTGGATATTCCAGGCTCGCCAGTTTTCGGCTGAAGCTGACGTTGCAATGAATGCCACAGCGGTCGCAGTTGCAAAGAACGATTTCGTGAAAGTCATGGGTTCTCCTCCCCGGTTATTTTTGGACAGGATTTGGCTTTCATGGAATTTCAGAGACCGTAAGCCACGTAGCTTTCGATTTCCCCCAAGAACCAGAATCGCTGCTGCCCTTAAAGGGACACTAGTATCCAAGTTATGTCAACTGTAGGCTTTTAGTATGTCAGATTGCTTGACAGTCGAAAGCGCAGGGCATTTGATAGGTGACAGGCCTACATTGGTTCACTCAAGCAAAACAAAATAGAATATTCTATTTGTTTCAATGCCATAACAGTGGATCTGTAATTTGAAACGTGACTAAGACAGAGGGCGCAAGCAACATACCGTGGAAGAAATTGTCAGACGAACCACAACCGATGCGGTCTATGAAGCGCTACACGACGAGATCGTTTCGCTTGAAATTCTTCCCGGTACAAAGCTATCCGAAACAGAGGTAGCCAGCCGATTCGGCGTATCACGCCAACCTGTTCGCAACGCATTCACAAGGCTCGGTAACGAAGATCTGCTCTTAATACGACCACAAAAGGCGACCGTAGTTCGAGGGTTTTCTATGGAGCGTGTGGCTCTCGCGCGATTGGTTCGAATGGCGGTGGAGCTAGAGATCGTCCATCGAGCAATGGAAGTTTGGGGCGCAGCAAGTGAAGCAAAACTTGAAGAAAATCTCGCCTTACAAGAGCAGGCGATCAGTGACGGTGATCTATCGGCGTTTCACTCGCTGGACTATGATTTTCACAAACTGATCTACGTGCTCAGCGGCAATCCGATGGCATTTGATGTAATGCTAGAATCCAAGCAAAAGGTTGACCGGCTTTGTATGCTCAGTCTTGAAAAGGGCAGTGCCGCAGACGCAATCCTCGCCGATCACCGAGAGATTGCACAGGCCATGGCGGCAGGAGACCATGACCAAGCGCAAGCCGCTGTCAGAAAACACCTGTCCCGCCTCGACGAAACCATCGACTTCATCCACAAGACGCACCCAGGCTATTTTGAGTAACCGAGGCCATGCGATCTGGTGGTCTCAGGCCGTTCCTCGTTCCGGACGATCATTATCAATATTGAATTTCATGCCGTCCAAAAGCTCTTCCAAATCGGGACGTGCCGCAGGGCCGTTAGAGATATCGGCCAGCATCAGTGTTCCATTCGGACGGATGGCAAACGCGCCAGGTTCGGCGAACAGACCCGTCGTTTCTGCATCAGATAGAGGCGATGACACGTAAAGACCAAGCGCGCGCATTTGCGCTTCAGTCATTCCATAGCAAAGATCAAAATCCCAGCCGAATTCTGCTTTGTCTGCCGCAGCTTTTTCTTTGGTGTCGGCAGAGACAACAATAACGTCCATAACGTCAGCCCATGCCGACAGCGCCGCATTCAACTTGTTCAAAAAGCGCTTGCAGCGTGGACAATGCTTACCTCGATAAACAAACAAAATGGTCCAGCGGTCTTTTTGTTGACCGATCGTAACCTGGTCATCAGACCCCAGCCTTAAAAAACTCATTTGCTCGATTTGCGCGCCGACATTTGGTTTGGCTGAGGTCATGAGTCGTTCCTTTCTTCTACAAACAAGGGCTTTGCGCGGATACCGTTAGCTTAGTTCATGTCACGTCAAGGCAATTATTGAAACCAAGATCGCGATATCATTTAGTGCTTGAAAGGCACGCTCGATCTAAGATTGCTGTCAGTTAACGAGGAATCACCGATACCTACCCGCCGTCACTCTACGCCCCTCATTGCAGCCGGGCTTCTAATGCCGTAACAGGTGTGAGCGCAACCAGCGTACTTGTGTCGAATTCAACGCGACCTGATCACCTGTGGCCCCCAAGAAAACTTTAGAATCGAGACCAGAACGTTCAAACGATCGGTCCGGTGAAACCCAAAACGTCACCGTTACTAGTTAACTGTAACTTTAGGCTCGAAGCCGTCGGTCGCTGCGCTTTGTACGAATGGCCGGTTTTGGTGAAAGCAACCATCAGCCGATTGCATCGTCAATGACCGCTATGCGGACAAAGCCGACCTTGCAGAAAAGTGAGGGAATCCTTGAAAAAGCTTGCTTCCGCTGGGATGGTTTCTCCGACAGAATTTTCTGAGGAAATTAGAATGCATTTTCCCAAACTTGCGGCGGTTTCGTCGGTTTTTCTCACTATAGCCAGTTCGCAAGCGCTCTCCCAGGATGGGGGGCCGATACTGTTCACAAACGTCAACGTGTTTGATGGTGTGAATGAGAAAATGATTACAAATGCCAATGTCGTTGTAACCGACAATCTGATCACAGATGTGTCCTCAGAACCCCTCGCCGTCGCCAATGGTATCGTGATCGACGGCGGCGGGCGCACGTTGATGCCGGGCCTGATCGACGTACACTGGCACACGCTTTACTGTTGCAATCCGCAGAGTGTGGTTGTGACCGGCGATATTCTTGAAGTCGCGGTGCGGGGTGCCATCGGGTCCGAAGGCACGTTAATGCGCGGCTTTACAACGGTGCGCGACGTTGGCGGCAATTCATTTGCCATAAAACGGATGATTGACGCAGGCGAGATCGAAGGCCCCCGTATCCTGCCGTCCGGCCCACCCGTGACACAAACCGGCGGCCACTTTGACTATCGCCCCTACCAAGCGGTTCCGACGAACGGCGCGGATTCGCAATGGTACTGGTACAGCGTTGGTTTGATGGCGCAGGCTGATGGTGTTCCGGAAGTGGTCAAACGCGCGCGTGAAATCATGCGCATGGGCGCAAGCCAGCTTAAGATTTCCACCGGTGGCGGGGTGTCATCCACTTATGACCCTCTGGATGTACGCCAATATACCAAGGCCGAAATCGAGGCTTTCGTAGAGGTGGCCGACACCTACAACACCTATGTTGCTTCTCATGTCTTCACGGACGAGGCCGTGGAAATTGCCGTTGCCGCTGGCGTTAAGTCCATCGAGCATGGCTTCTTGATGAGCCGCGAAACGATGGAACTGATGCGCGACAATGAAGTTTGGTTGTCAGTGCAGCCCCTGCTGGATGACGAGGATGGCTTTTCTTTCGACGACCCTGTTAGCCAGCAGAAATGGATCGACGTCACCAACGGTACAGATTTCACCTACAAAACGGCGAAAGAAGTTGGCGTGAAAGTCGCCTTTGGCACCGATATCCTGTTCGATCCCAAACTGGCCGAACGTCAAGGCGCGTTCCTTGCCAAATTGCAGCGCTGGTACACGCCATACGAGGTGCTGAAAATGGCGACTTCAACCAATGCTGAACTGCTCAAACTCTCAGGCCCGCGCCACCCCTATCAACAAGGTGATTTGGGTGTAATCGCAAAGGGCGCTTATGCCGACTTAATCCTTGTGGACGGCAATCCGCTGCAAGATATCGACCTGATCGCAGACCCGCATGAGAATTTCGATCTGATCATGAAAGACGGCAAAGTCTACAAGAACACGCTGGACTGAGTTCCAGATGAAGTCCTTTGCTCAAAGCATATTTTGTAACGACTGCTTTGGGCTCAAACCTGCCCAATGCATCCGCGGCGTTTCCCAAAGAACACGCAACCTGACAACGGCCATTCAAGCCACCAGTAAACTGAGGCGTCAGCGCTGTGCTGATGTCTGGGATTGGCGGGAGGATTGGAGAGCAAACTATGTCAAGAGTCCAACTTCCCGCTGTTACCCCGAAACGAAGAGCCTGGAACAAGGGCCGGATCATCGGCCAGAAACGACCACTGTTGCCGAAACAGGTCTGGGCGATCCGCGCGCGGCTCGAACTGGCGGGCAACCTGCGCGATCTAGCACTGTTCAACGTGGCAATAGATAGCAAGCTTCGCGGATGCGACTTGGTGAAACTGGCCGTCACCGACCTAGTGAGGGATGATCGCGTCCGCGAAAGGGTGTCCGTGATCCAGAGCAAAACCAAGCGGCCCGTTCAGTTTGAACTCTCTGAAAACACGCGGGATACCATTGCCGCATGGATCAAGTCACCGGAGATGCTCGGCTGCCGTTTCATGTTTCCCAGCAGGTTTCATGACCGCCCGCATATCTCAACGCGCCAATATGGCCGGCTTGTGAGGGGTTGGGTGGCCGCGATTGGGCTAGAACCCAGTGGATACGGCACCCATTCGCTGCGCCGGACCAAAGCAGCTGAGATTTACCGCAAAACCGGAAATCTAAGAGCGGTTCAACTTCTGCTCGGTCACACCAAGGTAGACAGCACAGTACGGTACCTTGGTGTCGAACTCGAAGATGCGCTGAGCATTGCCGAGCAAATCGACATTTGATCCACGTTGGCGGGCGGCTCTTGCCGTTCGCCAATCCTGAGCGGACCTGCGTTCGCGGCGCAGCGGTGGGTCGGATCGAGCCCATACTTCCCCGATGCTGCATGCCGCACCAGAGGCGGCCATGCCGACCGTGCGGATTTTCGCCGTGAGCACAAAGTCAATGTGGGCATGGAAGCAGAAGCGGTTAAGGTGGGCGGTTTCCGGAGCTTGGCCGCGGATACGGCCTATGGCGGCTTTGTGAATTCTCAAATTTAAACTTCAGTGTTAGCATTTTCGAATGTCGGACACTTGCAACACTACCAGACTGGAATGTCCGATCTCTGGAAACGTGAGCGCGCTTGAAAATTCGTCGACGAGGAGACCCATGATGCGCCTGGCATTCGCACTTTGCATTGCCTTTGCTGTCCCGCTGATGCCCGCAAATGCCAGGGCGCAATCGGCGAGCTTTCAGGAGCGTATAGCCGGTGCCGAGGTTCGATCTGGAGTCTTCGACCTCTACCAAAAAGACGGCGATCTGTTGCTTGCGATACCGCGCGACATGTTCGAACGCAGCCTGATCTGGTACGCCGAAGTTTCCAGATATCCCACCGACGCAGTGGCATTCGGCGGAAACGCCTTGGGGGCCCGCCTGATCCAGTTGGAACGGCGGCCCGATCGGGTCATGGTGCGGTCCCTTTCAGGGACCTCGTTCGAAAAGGTTTCGGGCGATCCCTATTACACTGGCGGGCGTGACAAGCTTCGCCCTGTGAACCTCGCTGTGGAACGCGCCAACCTTGGTCCCATCATCGTCGATTTCCCGATCCTCGCGGAAAGCAACACTGGCGCCGTACTCGTGGATTTGCAGGAGGCGTTCGGGGGCGATATTGTGGGATACTCGGTCGCCGCCCAATTGGCATCCACTGGTCTCGTTCCTGGGCCGAACGACCCCGACCGATCCTACGTTGCTGAAGCATCGGTCTATCCCGACAACCTCTTTGTCCGCTCGCAACTGACCTTCGAAGCGACCGATCAGGCCGGGCTGGCACAGCCGATTTCGGTGGAAACGGCGCATTCGATTGCCGTATTGCCGGAAACCCCGATTGAGCGTCGCCCCTATGACGACAGGGTTGGATTTTTCTTCACCGAATATCTGGTTTTTGAAAGCGCGTTCGGCGAGGTGCAATCACGCGACCGTGCCGCCCTTCGCTTCCGCCTGGAACACGCCGACCCGGATGCACCACGCCCGTCGGACCCGGTTGAACCGATCGTTTTCTATCTATCCCGTGAAATCCCTGATCGTTGGCGTCCCTACATTCGCCAGGCGGTTGAGGACTGGCAGACCGCCTTCGAGGCCGCGGGCTTCACCAATGCAATCATAGCCCGTGACGCGCCAAGCCGGGATGAAGTCCCCGGCTGGTCCCCGGAAGATGTTCGCCACAGTGTCATCCGCTGGGTTGCACAGCCGGTGCAGAACGCGATGGGGCCGAACATCCACGACCCCCGGTCCGGCGAAATTCTCTCCGCCCATATTCTGGTTTGGCCGGACGTCTTGAACCTTTTCAGCCGCTACTACTATTTGCTGATGCACCGGACCGATCCCGCCGCGGCCAAACTGCCGCTGCCGGAGGAATTGCAGGGGCGCATCCTGCGGTACGTCGTGTCACATGAGGTGGGCCATACGCTCGGGTTGCGGCACAACCACCGCGCCTCGACGGCCTGGTCGACGGCACAGCTCAGGGACCCGTTATTCACTGCGGAGAACGGCAGCACGTCCTCCATCATGGCCTATGGGCGGTTCAACTACGTGGCGGAGCCGGATGATGGCGTCACGCAACTCATTCCTATCATTGGCTCCTACGATCGGCACGCCATCCGATGGGGGTATTCCTCCGATGTCGACGCAGAGGAGCTTGATTCCATCGCGGCGGAAGCCGAGGAGCGTCCGGAACTCATTTGGGGAGCAGGCGAACGTGGCGAGGAGTATCTTGCCCAGTTCGATCACCGTGTTCAGACTGAGAACATTGGGGCAGACAGGATCTTGGCAACGCGTGCGGGGATCGCCGCGCTGCACGCGAGCCTTGCGGCGTTGCCCCTCGCAGTAGAGGACGCGCGCAATCCACAAGCCATGCTAGAGGAGATCTACGGAGACGCGCTCAATCGCTATGTCGGTATCGCTGGAAGCGTCGGCAAGCTGATCGGCGGTGTTACACAGACCTCCGGCGACGACCGACCGTTCGCCTATGTAGACCCTGAAGAGCAGAGGAGAGCCGTAGAGTTTCTTACCGGTGAAGCCATCCATGGCCTCAATGCTTTTGCAGACCCGGACTTGCTCGGACGTTTTCGGCCCATCGGAGGGTTGATTTCGGTCGAAAACGCAGCGGCGCAGATCATGGACGAAGTCATGAACCGGAAGAGCGTCAGGATGGTTTACATGCAACGTCGTCTCCTGGGCGACACAGCCATGTCGCTGCAGGAATACGTCTCGCTGGTCACCGAAACACTATTGAGCGATCTGCCGTCAAAGGAACTGGTTTCGCCAGCGCAGAACGGTGCAATAATAGCCTATATCGACATCCTGACCGACCTAACCACCGAGGATCGCAATGCCGAGGATCTTGTCGCACTGGTCGATGCCGAGTACCCGTTGGAGGTTGCCATGGTCGCAGTTGGCGGACTGAAGGGAACCTCCATCGGGGAGATAGCGAGCGCGGAACTCGACCGTGTGAACGCTATGCTGGGTAAGGGTCTTTCCGAACAAGGCGCAGAGAAGCAGTAGCGGTGCTGGCTCGTCGGTCCAGCGCAAGAATTGAAGGTCCAGAAACAACATATTCTGTTTGACGAAGTCTGATGGCGAACTAAGCTTGGGTTTAAGCTGGTTGATATGGAAATCTGTGAGGACATTTTCAATGCTAAAAACTATCGGCGCCTGCCTTGTTTTCGTGGTTGCAGCCAATGCTGCTCAAGCCTTTGACAGGCAGACAACCAACGCCCTCAAAACCTGTCACGACTACCTTTGGCAAGTTCCCGAGTTCGCGGATCTGCCCAATGCTGCGATTTCGGTGTTCCCCGCTTCGGAAAACGGCGACACCATCGTCGTGAACTGGAATGTCAACAGGGACCAGCCGACAATTCAAGCCGCAGGTAACTGCACGGTCATCGGCGGCAATGTCGAAGGGTTCGAGGATTACACCAAGTGACATCGCAAAACAGACGAGCTCTGGCACCGGCAATTGCCATCTGTCTAAGTGTGCTGGCCGCCTGCGACTCCAGCGAAGACGAGGTGCGGACGGCCGCGACTATCGGGACCTCGGCTGCGCTTGCAGCCGAAGTCGCTGAGGAAGCCAACAAAGCGACGAATTACGATGCGATCGCACAGGAAGCTGTCGCCAATGTTGATACATCCGATTTCGATGCGCTTACGAAATAATCGCGTTGTACAGGGGCCGGATGAGCTATGAAATGGTTGGCGTGGACTGGGACCTTGTCCTGTCTGGCCTTTGCGGTCGTCGTTCTGGCCGTTCCACAGGTTCGGTTCCTGTTCTTCGGGCTTCCGGAGCAACGGCTGGAAGGTAGCGTATTTTCCAAAGCCGAAACAGGATCGGCGCCTGTTGCCGAGGCGAACCGAGTTCAAGTGGAAGAGGCGTTGCGAGATGCGGGCCTGAGCGAAGAGCCAGTTCTGGGCGACATTTCTATCTCCGGTCATCTCGCCCGCCTCGATGACGGTGTGGTCACATCCGAGCAACTGATGGAGTATGCCGAGGGGCTCAGGACGCTCGCTCTTCGAACCGGTGATTTCGGCCGCCAGATTCCATCGACCTTCTGGGACGTGGATACCGACCAGTTGCGCGCAGATGGTTGGGATGCCTATCGCGTTGTCGACGCGCTTGCGTCAGAAGAGGGCGAACCATACCTTGAAGCGCTCGGCGGGGCCTACACCCGGTTTCACGCCTTCAAGCTGGCCGATATGTCAGGGGGCGGCACTGATGACACAGCGCTCGACACGGCGCTTGACCTGTTCGAGGCAGCAATCAAACTGATTGATATAGTTCCGCCGGAGCACATGCTGGAGACTTCGGAATACATTCGCGGAAGGGAGCAGGCTGCGCTCTACCTCTGGCAGCAATTGATTGTGGGGTCCTCGCGCCGCAACCCACTCACACATATCAAGCTGTTCAACCACGGATTCACCACGCGTT
Source organism: Ruegeria sp. YTSC325 (assembly GCF_059609525.1). Lineage (NCBI taxonomy): Bacteria > Pseudomonadati > Pseudomonadota > Alphaproteobacteria > Rhodobacterales > Roseobacteraceae > Ruegeria > Ruegeria sp. YTSC325. Next base: position 67,827 of record NZ_JBXWLY010000002.1, on the reverse strand, counting down.
TCCATGTCGGAACGATCTGGCAATACGAAACCGGGATCGCACTGGACAACTCATCGATCTGGGGCGTTTCCGGCTTCGCACCCGAATTCGTTGGCCCGCCGGAGAACAACAACCAGGTCGAACATATGTCGATCAGCATGACGGTTCAGGGCATCCTGCGAGAGCCGCTTCTAGTCCTTGAGGCTTTTGAGGAGTTCGAGACTCTTTCCGGATCGGCCACCGCAGCCGAGGCAGTTGCCGACGACGCATTGAATGCTGCGGTCCAGCAGGCGTTCATTCCCGGTTTCGAGGACGATCTTCCGTCTGCAATTGCTGCGCTGCGTGAGCAACTGCATGAGCGCTAATTGTTTCAATAGCCAGTAATATCTGCAGCTTGCAAAAACGGTTTATGAAACCCACCTGTGACCAGCACATCTTGCCGAACAAGGTGCCCTTTGCGGTCGTCCGCTTAGAGTTTTGACTAACGGCCGCATTGCGCCGTTCGCTGCACGCGGAGTTATGTTGCACTTGCGAAGCCGTCACAATGCGAGAAGGCTGGCAAAGCTCAGTTAGCCGTCGTCTGGCTGAGTCTGGTGAGCGGCGGGTTTGTCCGCAACCTGTAGATTGCAGCTGACAACCTCGCTGCATCCCGAGCGAATGGCCGCGCTTCACGCCGCATGGCGGCGCTGAAGATGATGCAATCGCGGCGATTATTGTGCTGCGAGCGCACGCAGCGAGAAATGGCAATGGCAGCCTTGGGCTCGAAGCAGTCATCCGACGGCATTAGCGATGAGACTGGTTTGTGGTTGCGAGCGGTCATTGGGGCCGCTCTCAGGATTGGTCCGACATCGGCCCTCCCTGCACTATTCAACGAGTTTTCAAGCTTGACGCTGAGGTTCTACCGCCGTCTGACCCTCTCTCGATTGCGCTCCCGACGTTCGATGTTGATCCGGTGGTCCCGGCCCAATGCCCGGTAGAATCCCAGTCCCTTGGACCAGTTCAGAAAATGGGCAAAGCTGTCGACCTGATCGTCGTTGCGCCCGCGTGGAAAGGACTGAAGCTCTCGTTTGAATACCGGCAGCCAGGGTGCGTCTGCAGGCAGATACACCTTGCCCTCTTCGACAGGACCGCAAGCGGACTGGAACCGGGTTTCCTTGTCCTTGTCGGGTTTAATGCGTTCGTAGCGCCGACGGTCATCACGAAACAGCTCGTCCAAAAGAGGTTTGCCTGAGGCAGCATCTTCGATCAGAACGCGATCCGGTTCCCAACGGTGAACAAGCTGCAGTGCCTTGGCTTTTAGGTCTGGGTAGTCTACCTGCCCGCGCCAGGCGTCGATAAGATACCACGCATTTTCGCGGAACCCCCAGGTTGTACAGGCCGAGAAGTCGGATCGGGGATCCGCTGACATGCCCGTATCCCAGCTCTGAACGACCAGCTGGAACCAACGACGATCTTCGATGGTCTCGTAGGTGCCAAACCACTCCCAGCGCAAGGGTGATCCGTCTGGCGCAATGGGGTTCTGCTGATACTGGCAATTGAACACGGCTGCGCCCATTTCACGACGCTTGGTATCCAGCGTGTTCTGATCCAGGCGCGACGGGCACAGAAGATCACCCGGCTTGCGGCGCATGACCCTTCCACGCCCAAGAGGAACCGTTTCATGGTCTTCGGCGATGGCAGGCAGATCCAGATGCCGATAGGTGCCGCGTTCGAGCAGATAACCCGGCGGATCCATCTCGTGCAGCCGCTGTGCAACCATAACCACACGCCCTTCGGCCGGGTTGTCGAAGCGCGACAGCAAGGTCCCCTCAATGAACTCCTGTGCCTTGACCAGCTCGGCCTCGGAACCCGCATCACCAGCTTTCAGCAGGTCATCGATGATGATGTAATCGGCGCCATGGCCAGTAACAGAACTGCCGATGGAGACAGCCTTGCGACTGCCTCCCTTTGTGGTGCGGATTTCTTCTGAGGTGTTGCCCTTTTTAGCCAAGACAGTTTCAGGGAACATTTCCCGGTACCAGCGCGCAGACATGATCCGACGACAATCTTCGGAATGCTTGCGCGCCAGATCCAGCCCGTAGCTGGCAACAATAATCTTGGCGCTCGGTGAGTGCCCAAGAAGATAAGCGACATATGCAACGGCCACGGTGACCGATTTCAGGCAACGCGGCGGAATGTTGATGATCAACCGCTTGTTCTCGCCGACGCGAACGTTGTCCAACTCATGGCACATGGCCCGCACATGCCAGGCCGGATCAAAGCTGCGGTCACTCCCCTGGTGCAGCGTGTCAAACACACGCCACACGAAGGGAAAGAAATTGTCCCGGCAAACCTCGCGCGCGGCTTGCTGGACCATTCTGGGATCAGGAGCCGTCATCTTCCGCCTCCTCATCTTCAGGACCGCCGTCACTGCCCAGTTGGCCGGAAAAGAAATCCCGGAGGATATCAAAGTCAACACTGTCCGGCTCAACCGCACAGGCGCTTTCTTGCGGCTCCATGTCACTCGTGTTGAACAGATCTGTGTCCAGCTTCAGCAGCGCCATCAGCATTTTCGTGTCACCCTTCAATGCGCTGGCCGTGACCCGCTTGGCAATTGCCTCCGCCTTGGAAATCCGGACTTCCCGGTTGCCTTCGCGGACGGTGATCTTGGCTTCCAATTCGCGTTTCAGGCTGGCATTAACCCCTTTAGCACCTTTCGGGCGCCCTTTTGGATTGCCGGAGCGGCCTTTCTTGAACTGGGTTGCTTTGGGCGGTTTGCCGTAACCCACCTCATAGTCCTTCGTATCGTCAGACATGATCCGCCTCCAGCTCTGAGGTGGCATTGGTTGCCGCAGAACGCGCATCGAACGTCTCGCCTGTCACCGCGTGCACGGCGTTCTCACCGGTCATCTTCTGCCAACGGCGGATCGCGACATCGACATAAGCCGGATCGAGCTCAATCAATCGCGCCCAGCGTCCGGTCTTCTCAGCCGCCAGCAAGGTTGCACCGGACCCTCCAAAGGCGTCCAGCACGAGATCGCCACGATGGCTCACATCCATGATGGCATCTGCAACCAGTGCCGTTGGCTTTACTGTGGGATGATCTGAAAGATCGGCCTCGCGCTCTGCCCCAAAGCTGTTCACTCCGGCATAATCCCATATATTGGTGCGGTTGCGCCCGTGTTTGCCCAATTCGACATTGTTGATATGCGCAGCACCGGGCTTCTTAAAGATTGCGACCAGCTCGTGCTTGGAGCGGTAAAGGCTGCCCATGCCTCCGTTTGTCTTGTTCCAGACGCAGAGGTTGATGAGGTCCAATCCACCTGCCTTGCCCGCCGCAATCAACTCTTCAATGTGACGCCAGTCCATGCAGATCATCGCAATGCCCCCGTCTGGCAGACGGCCAAACAAATGGGTAATCATGCCTGAAAGAAAGCCGCGGAACTCGCTATCCGACATTTCTCCCGACGCCATGGCAAATTCGCGATGAGCGCCATCGGTGCCACAGCGGACATGCCCATTGACCGGTACGTTGTAAGGCGGATCAGTGAAGATCATCTGTGGTGTCTCGCCTTCCAGCAAGGTGTCGTAGCTCTGGGCGTGCAAGGCATCTCCGCAGAAGATGCGGTGATCTCCGAGAAGCCAGAGGTCGCCCGGCTGCGTGATGACAGGTGCCGCAGGGTCCGGGGTGTCTACAGTTTCAGCTTCGGTCTCCGCAGCCTCGCTCGCAGCGTCGATGATGATGTCGATCTCCGGCGTTTCGAACCCGGTGATATCCAGATCAAAATCGAGCTCGCCATCAAGGCTGAGATCCATCAGCTTGGCAAACTCGATCTGCAGAGCAGCTTCGTTCCAATCCGACAGTTCCGCCAGCTTGTTATCCGCGATCCGCAGGGCGCGCACTTCCGCTTTTGACAAGTGATCCGCGACAACAGTCGGCACGGACATCAACCCCAGGGCCTTAGCGGCCTCATAGCGGCCATGACCCGCAATGATTGTGCCCGAACCATCCAAAAGGATCGGAGTGACAAATCCAAACTGAGCCACCGACGCCTTCAGCTTGTCAATACTCTTGGCCGCGTGCACGCGGTTGTTGTTGGCGTATGGCTTGATCTGGCTGATCTGAGATTGGACGACTTTGTCCGCCATCCAGATCGGTGTGTTGGACGCCTTGGCGTCGCTCTGTGTTTTTTTGGCAGACATAGCCGCCTCCTTTCGTTTGACGCTCGTTAGCGTCGACAAGAAAGGATCGTGTTGGGAATTCGGAGAGAGCACGATTAACAACTCTCCGGACCAATCGATCCGGTTCGTTGCCCCTTCGAATGCTCTCTGCGGAAACCTGTGTTTCCAATGAGTGCTGCCTGCGGGAGCAGTTTCCCGCCCCGATAGTCCGGGCGATTGAGCCAAATGTAGGTGTCATCAATACGAGACGCAACCCCCAAACCAAAAGTAACCAAATCGTAACCAATTAAGATTGTTGACGAAAAATCGGGGGTACAACAGCAGCGCCCTGCAAAACACACCCCTTCTGAGGCTGCTCCAGAAAGGGCTGGACTGTTGCTATAAACCACGCACCAATGGTTCTACGCCCGAGCCAATCGGGCGCTCCTCGGTACCGGGGTTCGGCATCTCGCTGACCCAAGATCAGAGGAGACAGTTCATGGCCAAGCGGAAGCAAACCAAAATTGACAAGGTAAAAGCCTTGTTGCGCCGCCCGAGTGGCGCCAGCCTTGAGGCGCTCCGCAAAACAATAGGGTGGCAGCCTCATTCGGTCCGAGCGGCATTAAGTGGGTTACGGAAGAAAGGTGTCACAATTGAACGGCGCGCATCCGACAAGCCACATGGTTTTTCCACATATCACCTCACAGCAAACAAGGGCGGCGAGTCATGACCAAGACGAGCGATGTCGCCGATCTCGCCGCCATGGGTCGATCGGATCTGGTCACGCTTTGGCAGCAACTGTTTGATCAACCCGCCCCCACCATGCTCAGCCAACCCTTCCTGCGCCGTTTTATCGCCTTTGAGATGCAGTCCCGCCGTCATGGCGGGCTACCCCGGCAGGTCAAAGCCACGCTGGAAAAGGGCTCTAAGAAGAAGCCCCGGCCTATATGCCCTGCTCTTAAGCCCGGCGGGCGCCTGCTGCGCGAGTGGAATGGCGTAACCCATATGGTCGATGTGACAGGGGATGGTTTTACCTGGAACGGTCGGTCCTATCGCTCGCTCTCCGCCATCGCCCGAGAGATTACCGGCGCGCATTGGTCAGGGCCGCGTTTCTTCGGACTCACCGGAAAGATCGCCAAATGAGCCCGCGCCGTAAAATCCGATGCGCCATCTATACGCGCAAGTCCTCAGAAGATGGTCTGGACCAGGACTTCAATTCCCTGGACGCGCAATATGAGGCCTGCGCGGCTTATGTCGCCAGTCAACGACACGAAGGTTGGACCACTTTGCCAGACCGCTACGATGATGGCGGGCTGTCCGGCGGCACGCTCGAACGCCCCGCCCTTCGACGGCTGCTTGAAGAGATCGATGCAGGGCGTGTAGACATGGTGGTGGTTTACAAGATCGACCGGCTGACCCGGTCGCTTGCCGACTTCTCGAAGCTGGTCGAACGGCTGGAACAGGCAAACTGTTCCTTTGTTTCGGTTACACAGGCGTTCAATACCTCATCTTCCATGGGCCGGTTGACCCTGAACGTACTGTTGTCCTTCGCTCAGTTTGAGCGGGAAGTCACCGCCGAACGTGTTCGCGACAAAATAGCGGCGTCGAAGAAAAAGGGGCTCTGGATGGGTGGCAACCTGCCCCTGGGCTATGATCGCCACCCCGATCCGAAGGCAAGAACGCTGGTGGTGAATGAGGAGGAGGCCAGAACGGTCCGGCATCTCTTTCGGGTTTATGGCGAACTGGGTTGCCTGCGCCAAGTAGAAGAACGGGCAACGGCAGCAGACCTGCGGTCAAAACGCGTTGTTCGGACGGATGGAAGCGTGAAGGGGAATTGCCCACTTTCACGCGGCCAAATCTATTACCTACTGCGCAACCCGGTCTATCTCGGAAAAATCCGCCACAAGGATAAGATCTGGAACGGACAACACCCGGCGATCATCGACCAGGGCGTTTGGGACCGGGTGCAGGAGAAAATGCGCCAAGCGTCGCGGCGATCCCGTGCAGACCCTACACCCAATGAGCGCCAACACTCCACTGACCCCGGGGCTTGGCTCACCGGTCTGCTGCAGGACGAAACTGGTGATCGGTTGACGCCAACCCACACCACGCGCACAGGCCGACGGTTGCGCTACTACATCTCCAATCGGCTGATCTCGGGCGGCAAGGATACCTCCGGCTGGCGACTGCCCGGCCCGGCGCTGGAACACGCAGTCATTGATGTCATCGCCAGACATCTGCAAGACGCCGCCGCCGCGCATCAGGTACTGGCGCAGCCGGAGGCCGGGTCAGCGGAGGCGGTACAGACTTCAGTTGCGGATTTAGTAACCCGGCTTCAACGCCAAGCCGGTCAGGTCGGCGCTGCTCTTCTGACCAAAGGCAAGATTGCACGAGGACACATTGATCTCGAACTAAACCCCAAAACTCTGGCAAGCGCAATTTGCATTGCTGCCGACCATCTGCACCCAGATCTCACCCACATCACAGCATCCTTCGATCTGCGCCGCCGCGGCGTCGAGACCAAGGTCATCGCTGGAGACATGGCACCCCAACCTGATCCCCACCTCCGGTCCATGCTGATCCGAGCCCATGGCTGGGCGCGCGATCTGAAAGCCGGAGTTCAACTGATGGAGATTGCACGCCGCGAACGCGTCCCCGGCGCCTTCATCCGCACCCGTGCTCAGCTCGCGTTTCTTTCACCGAAGATTCAAGCCGCGATTCTCGACGGCACACAGCCGCCCGAACTCACACTCAAGCGCCTGGTCAGCGTGGCTCACCCACTTGACTGGGCCGAGCAAGAGCGCCTGTTCGGCTTCTAACACCTCCAGATCCGGCGTCCCTGATACGGGGTTCGCTCTCCCTGATCCGTCGGCACAATTCTCTGTTCCCGCAAGAAAATTCCCTGTTTAACGTTTTAGGGAATTTGCAGCATAAACCTCTGTAAAATATGCAGTTCTGACCCGAGAAATGACGGAACTCAGAGCCTTTTCGCGAAATTCCCCTGTAAATTGCCGGGTATCAGGGAAATTCGCCCCAAAGCGACCCCGCCAAAATGCACCACTGAGACCAGGGCCGGAATTGCGCCCTGAGTGTACGGTCTGCTCTGCCTCTGATTGAAAGCACATGCGCCAACGCACGGGAATTGCGGCACAATTCCGGGTCAGAAAACACAGCTGAAGTGAACCAGGTATGAGTGGCGGGGAGACAGGGATTCGAACCCTGGGAACGCTCTCACGTTCAACGGTTTTCAAGACCGCCGCATTCGACCACTCTGCCACCTCCCCGCGTGATGCTGGGTCTAAGGCGAACGCAAACCGGTGGCAAGACCAAATAGGGAATTCTTGCCGAAGCTGTCGCAGCGGTCTTTCCTTGATACCTTGCTCACGCTATGATCGGGCCACAAACCGTATCAGACCGGCGTTGCAGAACCGGCGAAACGCGGTGGGGTTCAGGAAACCGACCCCTTACAGGCAAGGGATAAAACGATGGATCGAGCGACCGAAACACGCGCAAAGCCGCTGGCGTTGGCGGTTCTGGCCGTGATGTCTTTGGTTCTGGCCGGATGCGAAGAAGCACTTGAAACCGGCAACGAAGCGACCGAGGCGTCTTCGGACAGCACCCAGAACTCAGCAAAACGAGAGATTTTCCCCGAAGCGACCGGAAACCCCCGTGACGATGTCGAGGCACCCGAGGTGTTTGCATTGACCGAGGCCGGGTTGTGGGATGGCCGTCCGTCTCTTGGTGGAATCTGGATCGCACATCCTGACGTCACCCAGCCAGAGCGCGTTCGCATCAAGAACACCGCAAACAACAAGACAGTCACAGGCGCTTTGTTCCGGCGGGAACGCAACTTACCGGGCCCTGCATTGCAGCTGTCGTCTGACGCAGCAGTAAAGCTTGGCATTCTCGCCGGTTCTCCAACACGGGTCGAGGTCGTCGCCCTGCGGCGTAAACCCGTCGAGCCTGCGCCAAAAGCAGAACCCGAAACCTCTCCGGAACCCGAGGTCGCAGAACCGGTTACAGGCGACGCTCCGACCGAAGATCAAACCGCCGAGGCCGAAGATAAACCCAAGCGGAAGTGGTGGCAGAAAAAGGAAACCGCTGCTGCTGCGGGCACTGCCGCTGTGGCAGCGGATGCCGCCGCCGAGACCACGACCGAAGTTGCCGAGACTGCCGTGGAAGCTGCGCCTGAGGTGGCGACTTCCACTCTGTCTGATCCCGAAGTCACCCCGCCTGCGGACGCGTCCACCAAGAAGAAATGGTGGCAAAAGAAATCTTCTGACGAAATCACCCAGACATCGCTCGACCCGATTGAAGGGGCTGCGGCGGCGATCGAGGCGTCTGAACCAACCCCGCCCACCGCTGCGGCATCGGCAGAATCCGATACTGCTTCGGTATCCAAACCATATGTTCAGGTTGGCACATTCAGCGTCGAAGAAAATGCTGAAAGCGCTGCTCGGAAAATTCGCCGCAATGGCCTGACAACCGAAGTACGCGAGTTAAAAACCGGCGAGAAATCAGTCTGGAGAGTTCTTGTCGGCCCTGCCAAAACCCGGGGCGAACGCACCGCTTTGCAGCGCGACGTCAAGGATCTGGGCTTTACCGACGCTTTCGTCGTCAAGAACTGAAAAGCAGGAGGTTACTGTGCTGTCCACTTTGCGATCATCCGTTCTGGCAATGGGGTTGGCGCTGACCGCTCTGCCCGCCTTCGCCTTTGATACATCCGCCCGCGCAGCCTATGTGATGGACCAGACAACAGGCACTGTGCTTTTGTCGAAAGACGCCGAACAACCCTTGCCCCCGGCCTCAATGTCGAAGCTCATGACCCTATATGTCGCGTTCGAGGCGTTGCGGGATGGACGTCTTACTCTGAACGAAACCCTACCCGTGTCTGAACACGCCATGAGCTATGGCGGCTCGACGATGTTCCTGAACACACAAGACCGCGTGTCAGTCGAGGACTTGCTGCGCGGCATCATCGTTCTGTCCGGCAATGACGCCTGTGTTGTCATCGCCGAGGCGCTCAGCCCCGACGGAACCGAGGCGGGTTTCGCTCGGTATATGACACAGCGCGCGGAACAGTTGGGCATGGACAATTCCACTTTTGCCAACTCGAACGGCTGGCCTGCAGCCGGGCACATGATGTCGGTTCACGATCTTGCCATACTGGCCGATCGGTTGATCACAGATTTCCCAGAATATTATCCCCTGTTCGCCGAGGAAGAGTTTGAATTCGATGGCCGCGCGCCTTCGAACAAGCGCAACCGCAACCCGTTGTTGAAGCTGGGGATCGGTGCGGATGGTTTGAAAACCGGCCACACGCAAGAGGCCGGCTATGGACTTGTGGGCTCGGCCAAGCAGGGTGATCGCAGGGTGATCTTTGTGCTCACCGGCCTGGACAGTACCGGCGCCCGGGCAGAGGAGGCCGAGGCCGTGGTTAACTGGTCGTTTCGAAATTTTGTCGAGAGGACAATTGCCAACAAAGACGCGCCGATAGCCGAAGCCGAGGTTTGGATGGGGGCGCAAAAGACGGTTGGCCTTGTACCCGAAGACGATCTGAACATGCTGCTGCCGGTTCTGGGCGACGAAAACGTAGCTGCCGAGGTCGTCTATGACGGCCCGATCAACGCTCCGATTGCCAAGGGTCAGAAACTGGCCGAACTGGTCATCAAGCCTGAAGGTCTGCCCGAAATTCGGCGCCCTCTGGTCGCGGTACAGGATGTGGCCGCGGGTGGTTTTCTGGTTCGGATGATGACCGTTGGAGGGATCGTTCTGACCGATGTGATCGGCAACCCTCTGGACGCTTTTTGACAAGGGCACCGCGTGTTTCTGACTTTTGAAGGCATTGATGGGTCGGGCAAGTCCTCGCAGGCGCGTATGCTGGCCGATCACTTGCGCGGATTGGGTCGCGACGTTGTTCTGACCCGCGAACCCGGCGGTTCAGCCGGGGCCGAGGAAATCCGCCGGCTGGTACTGGAAGGTGATCCGGACCGTTGGTCAGCCGAGACCGAGCTGCTGCTGTTCACCGCCGCCCGCCGCGACCATATGGAACGCACTATTGAACCAGCGCTGGCGGCTGGAAAGGTCGTAATTTGCGACCGCTTCGCCGACAGCACCCGCATGTATCAGGGCATGTCGCGCGGCAATCTGCGCCCTCTGGTCGATCAGTTGCACAAGCTGATGATCGGGCGCGAACCCGACCTGACCGTCCTGATCGACATGGACCCGGAAATCGGCCTGTCCCGCGCCAAAGGGCGGCAAGGCACAGAAGAACGGTTCGAGGATTTCGGACTGGAATTACAACAGAAAATGCGCTCCGGGTTTCTGGCGCTGGCCGATGAGTTCTCGGACCGCTTTCGCGTGATTGATGGCAACCGAGACATGGACAGTGTAGCCCGCGATGTGACAGATATCGTCCTGCAATCCTTGTGACGGACGACCCATGAGCGACGACACCCCCACCCCGGATCAGGCCCCCGGTGCCCCGCACCCGCGCGAAACTGCGACCTTGTTCGGGCAGTCCGAGGCTGAACAGGCGTTTCTGAACGCTTATAACTCGGACCGCTTGCATCATGGTTGGCTGCTGACCGGACCCCGCGGGGTGGGTAAAGCGACCCTGGCTTGGCAGATCGCAAGGTTCCTGCTGGCGACCCCTCCGGCCGAGGATGACGGGCTGTTCGGTGCCCCCCCGCCCCCTGAGACGCTCGCGATCGACCCCGACCACCCCGTCGCCCACCGCATTCAGGCCGGGGCCGAGCCCGGCCTTGCCGCTATCACCCGGTCATTGAACGATCAGGGACGGTTGCGGACCGAAATCGTAGTGGATGACATCCGCAAGCTGGGCAAATTCTTCGGCCTGTCTTCGGCCGATGGCGGGCGGCGCGTGGTGATCGTGGATTCAGCCGATGAGATGAATGTTAGTGCAGCCAACGCCCTTTTGAAAATGCTGGAAGAACCGCCCGCGCGCACGACTCTGCTGTTGATCTCGCACCAGCCCTCACGCCTTCTACCAACAATCCGGTCGCGCTGCCGAACCCTGCGCCTATCCCCGTTAAGGGCCGAAGACATGCAGTCCGCACTGGCGCAGACCGGGGCCGAATTGCCCGCGCAGCCGGATCATCTGGCCGCCCTCGCCGCTGGCTCTGTCGGGGACGCGGTGCGCCTGATCAACCTCGGCGGGCTCGAAATCTACGCCGAATTCATCGCCATCCTCGGCACCCTGCCCCGCATGGACCGTCAACGCGCCCTGAAACTGGCCGAGGTCGCCGCCCAGCGCGGCGCAGCTGAGCGGTTCGAGTTGCTGCTGACCCTGATCGACGTGGCCTTGTCCCGTCTTGCCCTGACCGGCGCGACTGGAGCAGCACCCCTGCCCGAAGCCGCTCCACATGAGGCCGAAATCCTGTCGCGCCTGTCCCAATCCCCCCATCAGGCCCGCAAATGGGCTGAGGTGGCTGCAACAATCACCGCCCGCGCACGACATGGTCAGGCGGTGAACCTTGACCCTGCCGCTCTGGTCCTAGATACGGTGTTCAAGATACAGGAAACCGCCGGTCAGAGCAGATGAGCGACACCCCTCAGATCACCGACAGCCATTGCCATCTGGACTTCCCCGATTTCGAAGGCCAGTTGGACCAGATCGTTGCCAATGCGATTGGCGCGGGCGTAACCCGTATGGTCACAATCTGCACCAAACTGCGCAACGAACCCAGCGTCCGCGCGATAGCCGACACCCACGCTCCCGTCTTCTACGCCGCGGGCACCCACCCCATGAGCGCTGCGGATGAGCCGATGGCCACCGTAGGCGAACTGGTCGCTCTGGCGCAGCATCCAAAATTCGTTGGTATTGGTGAAACCGGGCTGGATTACCACTACACCGCCGACAGCGCCGAAGTGCAAAAACAATCTCTGCGTGTCCATATCGAGGCGGCCCAGCGCACCGGCCTACCCCTGATTATCCACGCCCGTGCAGCGGACGAGGACATGGCCCGCATTCTGGCCGAGGAACATCGCAACGCGCCTTATTCCTGTGTGATGCACTGCTTTTCGTCGTCGGCGGAACTGGCCAAAGCCGCGCTGGATCTGGGTTTTTACCTGTCCATGTCCGGCATCGCGGCCTTCCCCAAAAGCCAGGAGCTGCGCGATATCTTCGCCACCGCCCCGGTCGACCGCGTTCTGGTTGAAACCGATGCGCCCTATCTGGCCCCGCCCCCGTTTCGCGGCAAACGCAACGAGCCCGCCTATACCGCCCACACCGCCCGAAAGGGGGCCGAGGTGTTCGGCATGGACTATGCCGATTTCGCCGCGCAGACCCAGTTGAACTTCGAGCGGCTGTTTACCAAAGCCGCGACCTACAAGGCGGCTGCATGACCCAGCTGCGCTGCACCATTTTGGGCTGCGGATCTTCCGGCGGCGTGCCTCGGCTGGGCGGGCACTGGGGCGAGTGTGATCCCGAGAACCCAAAGAACATCCGCCGTCGCTGCTCGATGCTGGTGGAACGGGACGGGCCCAAGGGCACAACCTCAGTCCTGATCGACACTACACCGGATATGCGCAGTCAGTTACTGGATACGGGTACTGGGCGGCTGGACGGGGTGGTCTACACCCACAGCCATGCCGACCACGTCCACGGCATCGACGACCTGCGTATGATCGTGTTCAACATGCGCACCCGTGTGCCCGTCTGGGCCGATGGCGACACTCAGAACGACCTGCTCGGGCGGTTCGGATATGCGTTCATCCAGCCTGACAGCTCGCCCTACCCGCCGATCCTTGATCTGAAAACCATCAGTGGCCCGTTCGAGATCGACGGCCCCGGCGGCCCGATCCCGTTGCAGCCGTTCAAGGTTAATCACGGCTCGATCGACGCGTTGGGCTTTCGGATTGGCGGACTGGTCTATCTGCCTGACGTGGCCGAGATCTATGACGACGCATGGCCTGCACTGCAAGGGCTGGACTGTTTGGTCATCGACGCGCTGCGCCGCACGCCGCATCCAACTCACGCGCATCTGGAAAAGACGCTCGGTTGGATCGAACAGCTCCAGCCCAAGCGCGCGGTGTTGACCAATATGCACATCGATTTGGACTACGCCACGGTCGAGGCTGAAACCGCCGACCACATCACCCCTGCCTATGATGGCATGGTGATCCATCAGGCCCTTTAAATAGCCCATGGTGCCTGCCGTAATACTCCACAGGATGGCACCATGCTGCAAAGCCTGATCGACGTTATCCTGCCAGTATTTCTGGTGATCGGTGCCGGGTACACAGCCACCGCGTTAGGCTATTTCAAAGAGGCCCATATCGACGGGCTAATGAAGTTCACTCAGGGGTTCGCCATCCCGTGCCTGCTGTTTCTGGCTATCGCCAATCTGGACCTCAGCGCCAGTTTCGACCCACGCCTACTGTTCAGTTTCTACACCGCTGCGGGTCTATGTTTCTGCGCAGGTCTGTTCGGTGCGCGCCTGATTTTCCGGCGCGAGTGGGAAGATTGCGTCGCCATCGGCTTCTGCTGCCTGTTCTCGAACTCGGTCCTGCTGGGGCTGCCAATTACCGAACGCGCTTATGGTCCGGAAAACCTGGCCGGGAACTACGCGATCATCGCCTTCCATGCGCCATTTTGCTATGGCATCGGCATCACAGTGATGGAGGTCATTCGTAGTCGCGGCCACGGTGGCACGCGGATGGTGCGCTCGGTCTTGTCTGCTATGTTCCGCAATGCACTGATCCTGGGGATAGCGTTGGGGTTTATCGTAAACCTATCCGGGATCGGTGTGCCCGGAGTGGTCAATGACGCTCTTGGCTTGATCACCCGTGCGGCCCTGCCCGGCGCATTGTTTGCCTTGGGCGGCGTACTGGTCAAATATCGACCCGAGGGTGATTTACGCACCATTGCCTATGTCTGCGGCGTTTCGCTTATGCTGCACCCCAGCCTTGTCTGGTTGTTCGGCTCGACTGTGGGATTGCCGCAAGACTTGTTCCGCTCAGGGGTGCTGAACGCTGCCATGGCACCCGGCTTTAACGCCTACATATTCGCGAACATGTATGGCCGCGCCAAACGGGTCGCGGCCTCCTCCGTTTTAGTCGGCACCGGCGCCTCGATCCTGACGGTCTGGCTGTGGCTTACGTTGTTGGGTTGATACGTTCGCAAGGCGCATTGACTTCGCCAAAACACACGCCACCTTTGGCAGAACCAAACAGGATCGCACCTATGCCAAACGCTGTAATTGTCGCCCACGGTCAACCGTCTGACCCCGAGCCAGCCGAAGCGGCCCTGGCGGCTTATGCGGCCGAGGTGAATGAAATGTGCAGTGGGGTGAATGTCACTTCTGCAACGCTCGCTGCACCAAGCAAGCTAGAACATTGCCTGGACGACTTACCTGATGACACGGTAATTTACCCATTGTTCATGGCCAAAGGTTGGTTTGTCACTAGCGCTTTGCCAAAACGGCTGGGGGGAAGAGAATTGCGCATCCTCGATCCTCTTGGCGTTGATAAAGCCCTTCCAGCCATCGCTGCCGAGGCGATTGGATCGACCATTCAATCAAACACATGGTCAACAGACCAGTGCAACTTGATCCTCGCTGCACATGGATCGGGTCGCAGCCGCAATCCTTCGGCTGTCGCCAATCAGTTCGCGGAACTCGTGAGTGAGAGGATCAAGCTGAAGTCCATCCGGGTAGGATTCGTTGAAGAGGCCCCTTCGATTTCTGAGGCGGCGGCAAACTCTGGGCAAATCGCGCTTTGCCTGCCTTTCTTCGCGTGCCGCGGCGGTCATGTGTTGGAAGACGTACCTCAGGAATTGGAACAAGCTGGATTTCAAGGGAAGGTCATGCCTGTAATAGGCGAACTCGCCGGAGTAAAACGCCACATCTCGGCTGTTCTGGCACAGGCTTTCGAAAAAGTTTAAGTCGTGAAAGCTTAGTGCGGCGAGGCTTGCGAATGCGCAGTTTGTACGCGCTGACCCAAAAATGACGAATACAGGCAATGCCTTGATCGCCCCATTCGCTTGGCCTCATAGAGGGCCTGATCTGCCGCATTCAAAATCTCGGCTGCTTTCGGCGCCTGAAACTGCGTCGACAACGCAGTGCCAATACTAGCTGATATCTGACACACGGCCCCCTCAAAGATCATGGGTTGTCGCAACCTGTCAATCAGGCGGGACGCAATTGCGGACAGAACAGATTCGTCGATCAGGTGTTTGAAGATGATGACAAATTCATCGCCACCAACCCTTGCGACAGTATCGTCGTTTCGGGTTTCTTCGATCATAATACAAGCCGCCTGTTGCAGGACATAGTCGCCCGCCGCGTGACCGTATCTGTCGTTCACTGACTTAAAAAAATCCAGGTCCAGATGCATCAAGGCAAATGGCGTGTCACCAGAAGCCAAATGCCCAAGCAACACATCCATGGCCCTGCGGTTTTTCAACCCGGTCAGCATATCCGTGTATGCCTGTTCCTCGGCCGCCAGCATCGCGCCCTGCAGGCGCAGGTTCAAAGATCGCGACGCCTCCATCGCGGCAGACTTAGCCTCGACCAGATAAAGTAGCTCGATCGCGAGATCCGTTCCTGAGAAATCCGCACTGGTCAGCGCATAGTCACGAACCGCATCCAAAATAGAAATTCCGAAGGACAGGTTTATCACCGCCCCCTGCCCGTTTGGCAAAGGAGCGATCAACCCCTTGAGCGCTGTGTGTGGCTCACCCTTTATTCTCAGGTGCAACTTCGCTCCGGCCAAGGACGAGAGCGCTGCGAGCGTCGTCACTTTGCGAGGTCTGACAAGCTCGAATACTTCCAAAAAGTCTTTTCCAGGCATTGGCTGATCTGGACGCAACTTCTGCAGGGTCGGACCGACCTGCGCGATTCTACCCCCACCATCCACAAGAACAAACATCGGACACAAAGTCCCAAGCATACCTGCAAGATCATCGATTTCGATCATGGCTTCCTGGCCCCCAGATCGAAATTCCGCCCGGCGGAAAATGCGCTTTCAACGAGTGCAATCGTGATGACCTCGACCTCGCCTTGCTGTCCTTCATGGGTTAGGAAGGCAAGCGCCCCGTAGTCGTCGGCCACAGCGCGCAATACCCCAACCATGACACTGGCATACCCTGGCAAACCCGAATAGCAGTGCAAGTGATACTCTGACGAAGAGACCTCTCGCAGCTCCAGAAGAGGCAACCGCAAATCGGACACCGCCAATCTAACCCGATCCGAAAGATCATCCAAAGAATGCAGGAACTCTACATACGTATCGCCGCCAAATCGGAGTAGACGACGCAAATCCTCCATATTGGGGTGCGAAACCAAATAGGTTCCCAGATCTTCCAGAATCTCTGCTCGTGGGCGCTTTAGTTCGGCGCAAAGCGCATCCAGAACCCGCGTGGTCATCGCGTCATCGTAAACCAGCATTGCCTCGAACTCGGTAAAACCAAGATCTGCGGCATCAGTCACCCGCATCCAGCAAGATTGCCCGTATGTCGCGCTCACAAAGGACTGTACTGCCCGGTTTATCAGACCATGCATGGGAAGCCTCGGTTTGGTTTCCGATGCACTGTGACTCAGAAATCCTTAACAAAACGCGAAAATGCAAGTTCCGAGATGCAAAACACGCACAAGTCTCAAAGTGGAAGCCATTGGCTTTGCACTAAAAATCAGTCGGAGCACCTCCTTCGGCTTTACGGCGCTCGACAAAGTCTGCAAGTTCTTCGCGAATGCCCTCATCTATTGCCGGGGGCTCAAAACTGGTAATGATTTCCTTGAACATGTGATGGGCCCGTTCAGCGGTCCAGATTCCGCCCGCAACGTCCCAGCCTTCATAATTCTTCCAGTCACTCAGAAACGGTTGGTAGAACGCTGTGGTATAGCGATCCTGAGTGTGCTGAATGCCAAAGAAATGACCGTCATTCCCGACCGCACGGATCGCGTCCAAAGCAATCTCATCCGGTCCCGTCGCCGTGATCTCGGGCTGCATATAGCGTTGGATTTGCTGTAAAATTTCGCAATCCATGATAAACTTTTCGGGGCTGGCGATCAGCCCCCCTTCCAGCCACCCGGCCGCGTGATAAACCATATTCGTCCCCGATTGCACAGCCGCCCAAAGCGAGTTCGAGGTTTCCCAAACCGACTGACCGTCGGGTACGTTGGCCGCGCAGACCCCAGATGACCGCATGGGTAGGCCATAAAACCGCGCCATTTGCCCGGTCATCTGCGTCGAACGCATGTACTCGGGCGTTCCAAACGCGGGCGCACCGGATTTCATGTCTACATTCGATGTGAACGTCCCGATCACGCAGGGTATGCCCGGCCGGACGTACTGGAACAGAGCAATCGCACACAGAGCCTCGGCCAGCGATTGCGCCACCGCACCCGCCATTGTTACCGGGGCCATCGCTCCGGCCAGCGTGAAGGGAGTTACAACAATCGCTTGCCCACGTCGCGCCAGCCTCAAACACCCGTCGATCATCGGGTGGTCATGTTTTAGCGGCGAGGTCGAGTTGATGTTGGTGTACATCCGGGGTTCTGCCTCGAATTCTTCGTGGCTGTGCCCACCAGCGATCCGCACCATTTCCATGACGTCTTCGACACGTTCCTTACCCAGCGAATACGCGTGCATCGCTTTGTCAGTGAGGGTCAACTTGTCATAGAGTACATCTAGATGCCGGACACTTGCGTGGATATCAACGGGCTCGACCGGGTATCCGCCTGCGAAATGAATACAGTTGAAATACTGAGTCAGTTTCAGCAGATTACGGCACATTTCACGGTTCCCCGGAACCTTGGTACCGATCTCCATATCCCAATAATTCGGAGGCGATGACACATTACCAAACAACAGGTTGCGACCACCGATTTCGATCCGGCGATCCGGATTGCGCGGCGTGATCGTGAAAGATGATGGTGCCTTGCCCACCATCTCCATAACAAAATCCCGCCCCATACGGACGTTATCCCCTTCGATGGTGCAACCGGCCTTACGCAGGATATCGATAGCTTCTTCATTGTAGAATTCGACACCAATCTCTTCGAGAATGCGCATTGCGCCCTCGTGGATCGCTTGAATTCCCGCCTCGTCCAGAGGCTCGGTCGGCTTGTCGATATTGATCGGTGGGCTCCACGGCATCTGGTCAATAACCGCGCTGCCCCTGCGTTCGGCTGCTCCTGCCCGCCCGCCACTGCGACGTTTGCGTGTTTTCGCCTCTGCCATTGAATCCTCCGCGAGCTTGTCTTTTGTCAAGCAAGCCTCGAAGCAAGGCATGTGGCCGCTCTGTCTGCGACACCTCTTGTCGGTTTTGAGGTCCGATGCGCCGATTCTGGAGCTTAGGCGATCAGTTTCGTGTCAACCATTCCGGTATGTGGCCGATATTTGGTAAGACGACATCCGCCATTGGCTGCAGAACTTCAGCCGGAGCCAAGCCCGTCAGCACACCGATCGTCGTCATACCCGCTGCCCGGCCCGCCTGAAGATCATGGAGGCTGTCACCAACCATAGCGACGCGTTCAGGCGGAAGATTCACATGCGCGGCAAAGGCCAGCAACTGGCCCGGACCCGGCTTGAACCCATGGCCGCTGTCATAACCAGCAACAAAATCGAAATGATCCCGAATACCGGCTGATGCCAAATGCTCCAGCGCTGGCGCTTCGCCGTCATTTGTTGCAACACCCAGCTTAAGTCCCGCCTCCCGCAACCCGTCGAGAAATGGGGTCAACGGCACAGCTTGCGCCTGTGGGGCCGAGGCGGATTCTGCGTTCAACAGGTCGATCAGGGCGTCTCGTGGCATCTCCGCCAAGTGTGGTGCCAACGTCTCGGCCACTTCTTCGACTGTTCCCGCAATCACGATGCTGTCTTCCGAGTATGTGACTCGATCCAGATCGAAGCCAATCACACGACCCAGCACCCTTGCCCTGTCATGATCCCCATCGGTCAGGCGCAGCAACATATTGCGCCCGAAAGCACCCCAGGTATCGGCAAAGTCGAACAGAGTTCCGTCCTTGTCGAACAGAAGCGCGTCTATCGGCATCTCAAGCTCCAGAAGTGTTTTCATCAAGTCCAATGCATGTCTGCCGCCCCGGACAAAACCGCACGCGCCTGTCCGGGAAGATCATAAGGCACAGAATTGGCGTCACAGAATTCCACAACCCACGAATCGTCAAGCATGAGGAATTCAAGAATCGAGCCAAGGAACTCCGGCTCTGCAGCTCTATCACGCAGATCCTGAGCTGAAGCGCCAGTTGACCCAAGAAAAACAGGCAACAATTCCTCATTTCCCGCAAGCCAAGCCAGAACATTCAGCGCCAGCGTTTCGGCAGATTGAGCAGAGATTGGCATAAAGAGACCCCGGAATTGATCTTGGAAAGGGTTTGTTAACCAGACTCATAAACACTTTGACAACGCATGCAATCAACGGTGACAGATATGTCCGTGCAGGGAACTATCCTTGTCCTCGACAGGACCTCGACCAATCGCATCATGCTGAAGGTTCAGTTGACCGCAGCATGGTACCACGTCGTTCAAGGTGAAAAACTGGAAGGGCTGGCTGGGCTTTTACGGCGAACACGGCCTGATCTGGTTCTCACGGCCCAGACTCTGCCGGATGGAACAGCAACTGATGTCAAACAGCTTCTCGCGGCTGATCCGGACTTAGCCGATGTCCCTGTTGTTGCGATAGCGGCGCAAAACGACAAAGCCGCCCGGCTGAAAGCCCTTTCGGAGGGGCTGGACGACGTGCTGGTGCATCCCTTTAAGGATTCGCTTCTGCTGGCACAGGTCCGCAGCCTGTTGCGCGCTCGTGCTGAAACACAGGATCTGAAGCTAACTACAAACGTTCAACCATTGGGTTTCGCCGAGCCCGCAGTAAATCTGATCGCGCCACCCAAACCGTCGCGCGTGGCCGTTTTGGCCAGAACCGCGCGATCGGGTGCCGCGTGGCGAAATTTGCTTGCGGATCAGACAGGACATAACGTCTCCGCGCACACTTCTTCGAACCTGCAGGGCGTTTTATCAGGGCCGGTCCCGGACGCAATTGTAATAGAAGTCGGCACAACACTGGCGGGGCTCAATGTTCTGGCGGATCTGAAGTCCCGAGCGGCCACACGTCGCACAGTATTGATCGCGGTACTTGACCGCAATAACGCGACGCTCGCCGCCGAAGCACTCGACCGGGGGGCTGACGCGGTTTGCATGGGAGGCTTCTGTGTCGAGGAGGTTAGGCAGCGACTGACCAACAGGCTTGCCCGCAAAACCCAGATGGATCAGATGCGCGCATCGCTTCACAGGGGAATTGCGGAATCTTGGATTGATCCTCTGACCGGTCTGCACAACCGCCGATACGCCATGCGGGCTATGGATCAGATCGCGCGCAAGTCGTTACAGCTGGGTCAGGGTTTTGCCGTTATGCTGGCTGATCTAGACCATTTCAAATCCATTAATGACCAGTATGGCCACGCTGGCGGGGATATCGTTCTGACCGAGGCGGGAACCCGGATGGAACGTGCAATCGGATCCGATGGTTTTGTCGCGCGGATTGGTGGCGAAGAATTCATGATCGGGCTACCTCATGCCACTGAAACGAGGGCGGTCAATGTTGCGCGATCACTGTGTAATTGCATCAGACAAAAACCGTTCTCGCTACCGGACAATACAGAACCCGTTCCAGTCACTATCAGTATCGGTCTAATCACAACCCAGCCCACCCCATTTCAAACTGAGCCACTAGATGAGCTGATCAAGTCCGCCGATACGGCGCTTTATGCTGCCAAAAAGGCAGGGCGCAACCAAGTCAGGGTCAGACAATGCGCGGCCTGAGGCACTAATTCTTCCTCTTCTTGCCATGAGGACCATGACGCACAACCTCGTCCAGGCGGTCGGCGTAAAGCGCGCGTTCCGCGTCAGTCATGTCGGTGACCTGCTCTAGCCATTGACCTTGCAAGTTTGACTGCAATTCCGCCAAAGACTGTGACTGCTGCAACAAGATATCTTGCACCGTCTTGGGGTCAAAAGGGACTTCCCTCAAAGCAGCACTGAGGATCTCGAAATTCCGGACCCGATCCTTCGAACCGGCTTTATGGCGCGCTGAGAGTTGCCCACGCAGTGCCTTTCGATCCTCTTTCGGCAAGGCCCGGTACAGCGCCGATCCAAATCCCGGAGGCGCCTTGGCGTGATCTCCGCCCTTGACCCGCAGCACAGTTCCTACGGCGACACCAACCACAAGAAGGTTGAACCCCAAAGATACGGCCAACAAAACCTTCACCCATCTGCGTTTTGGTTTAGGATTGTCGCTCATTCCGCGCCCTCCAGAAATGAAGTGTCCAAATCGGCCAGAGCAAGCCCGGCTTCTTGCTGGTAGATATAGGTCGCAGGGTCCGGCAAAAAGTCGGGCGCAGCAAAGCCGATCCAAACGCCGGCCGCGCTGGCCGCCACCAAACCACCAAAGCTGTGCCAGCCGCCGATACCATCTAACACCCTAGCCCAATAAGAACGTCGGGGCCTGTCAGCAGCTTTGATCTGATTTAGGCGTACCTGCTCTGCATCTGTCAGGATACGAACCGTCAGATCATCAGAAAGCAAAGGCCGGTTCTCACGGGCCGTCGCAAACATCTCGTCCAGATTTTTTTCATCTTCGGTCATCGTCATACCCCAATTCCTCGCGACGCCCTGCCAGAATCCCGGCCAAGGCCCGCTTGCCACGTGCGGTCAGGCTTTCAACCGCTTCTACCGAAATCCCCATGACACCGGCGATCTCGGGGTTTGGCAGCTCTTCTATGTGCCGCAAAATAACTGCCTGACGTTGCCGTTCGGGCAGCTGCTCCAGTGCCAGCTGAAGCGCATCCTTGCGGGCTTCGTCCTGCATACGGTCCGCTACACTCGGACTGCCATCTTCTGGCTCGGGCACGTCAGCAAGCCGGTCAGGTTTGTTCTTGCGCATGTGATCAACGCACAGGTTCATCGTCACGCGATACAACCACGTCGACACTTTCGCCTGCCCCGATACCCAATCCGGCGCAACTTTCCACAGCCGCATCATTGCATCTTGGGTAACATCTTCGGCCTCGGCCCGATTGCCCAGCATGCGCATGGCGACCGACAAACACCGCGGCCCCAAACGGTCCGTCAAAATACGAGCAGCTGCGGCATCACCCTGTGCGAAAAGGCCCAGCAACGTATCGTCGCTGGGCATATCCGCAGCACGCGACTGGCTGCGGATGGAAGTGGATGAGGACGTCAGAGCCTCCATCCTGCATCAGCTGTCGTCAGTGTCCGACTTTGCCCGCTTTTTGTGATGGCGGCCCATCTTGTCCTTCGCATCGGCAAATTCCTGTTCCGAGATCGCCCCGTCGCTATCCGCGTCTATTCGATCAAACATCTTGTCAGCGCGGCGTGGTTTCGGCAACTCGTCCTGACTCAGAGACCCGTCCTGATTGGCGTCATGCTTCTCGAACATCTTGGTCACACGGTCATTGACCCTTTTCTGGCCAGCGGCCTGCATCTCTTCAATGGTCAACTGCCCATCTCCGTTCGTATCCGCATCAGTAAAGCGTTTGCTGCGATGGGCCAGCATTTCTTCCTTCGTCACCTGGCCATCGCTGTTGGCATCCAGTTCCTGGAAAGTCACAGGTTCGCGATCACGCGGCCCTGCGGCCAGTACAGAGGTGCCCGTGACGGCCACAGCCGCGATCAGGACTACCGGGATGAATTTGGCGCTTTTCATATCGTTTTCCTTTGTTTTCGCGGCCCTTTTGCCGCTGCTTACATGGGTTCAAACGATGCGGCGCCCGGGTTCCGTCGCGAAACTTTTAAAATTCCCAGAAAAAAACAGCGATGCAAAGCGACGCACCCCCCTTTTAAGTTGCACAAAAGATGCGCAATCTCCGCTTTATTCAAACCCGCGAGTATCGAAATGACAGATCAAACGATAAACACTCTGCCCGAAGCGGAACGTGCCACCAAGCCAGCGTTGCTCAAAGGTTTTCGCGGTCGTTGCCCAAAATGCGGCGAAGGCAAACTGTTGAAAGGGTATCTGACGGTAAACGACAGCTGCTCGAATTGCGGGCAAGAACTGTTTCATCATCGCGCCGATGACGGGCCAGCATACCTGACAATCCTACTTGTGGGTCACCTTCTGGCCCCCGCCCTGCACGTAACGTATGTCGAATTCCGCCCAGAACCGCTGACCATGTTTCTGATCTTCGCAATCGGGTGCACCGCGTTGTCCTTGTTCCTTTTACCTCGCTTAAAAGGGGCCGTTGTGGCCTATCAGTGGGCACGTCGGATGCACGGGTTCGAGAACGCGTAATGCTTGTTTCCAACGAATTGACCCGCATATGATTCAGGACAAGACCGCAATCCGCAACGCGGCCACGGTTATTGTTCTGCGCGACCGCAAGACCGCCCCGTCGATCCTGATGGGTCAACGGGGGGCCAAGGCCGCTTTTATGCCCAACAAATTTGTCTTTCCCGGCGGAGCTGTTGACCCCGAGGATGCCGACATACCGCTGGCAAGCGAGTTGCCACCTGTGTGTTTTGATCGGCTAGGTGAACGCTCGGAACTTGGGTTGCAAGGTGCCCTTGCGGCGGCGGCAATTCGCGAACTTTGGGAAGAAACAGGTCTGGTCTTGGGCCAGCCGGGTAATTGGCCTGAACCCGCGCCATCGGATTGGCGCGGATTTGCCGAGCTGGGGTTTCGACCTTCGGCTGAGGCTTTGCAGTTCGTCTTTCGCGCGGTGACCCCACCCGGTCGCCCGCGCAGGTTTGATGCCCGTTTCTTTCTTGTTGATGCGTCGGCGATATGCGGGGACTTGGACGATTTCAGCCGCGCCTCGGATGAGTTGTCGCATCTGCAATGGATCCCACTCGACCGCGCGCGCGAGTTCGACCTTCCCTTTATCACCGAAGTCGTCCTGGCTGAAATCGCGGCACGGGTTTTGGATCCGGCGCCGCCCAGCTCGGTCCCCTTCCTGTTGAATCAGGAAGAGGAAAGTCTGTTCTTGAAACTCAAAGGCTATCCGATGCCTCTGACCGACTGAGGTCGGGCTTATTTCATCCGGCTGATAACAGTCGTGACTTCGGGTTTTTTACCAATCTCAGCTTTTGCGGTCTGACGCACGATGCGGCGCATGGCTTCTTCCAGCTTGTCATCATCACGCAGAGTCTTGGTATCCGCGCGCATCAGGAATTGGTTCAGATCTTCTTCCAGAACTTCAACCAACCCGGCACGAGACGATCCCATTTCGGGCAAGCCCATCGTGTCGCACCACGGCTCGCCCAGCGGCTCGTCTTCTTCGTCCAGAATAACCGTTACCGTCACGTGGCCATTCAGCGCCATGCGGATACGGTCACGAACAACACCGTCCAGCGCGCCGACCTTGACAGTGCCGTCCAGATAAGTCCGACCCGTCTCGACATAGTCCACCACTTTCGGTGCGTTGCCGGTCAGATCCAACATCGTGCCATTAACAGCCAGAATTCCGGTGCGCCCTCCAGCCTCGGCCAGCTTAGCATGCTCGCGCAGGTGGCGATGCTCACCATGCATTGGGATCACGATCTGCGGGTTG
The DNA here is from genome assembly GCF_059609525.1 of Ruegeria sp. YTSC325. Taxonomy (NCBI): domain Bacteria; kingdom Pseudomonadati; phylum Pseudomonadota; class Alphaproteobacteria; order Rhodobacterales; family Roseobacteraceae; genus Ruegeria; species Ruegeria sp. YTSC325. The sequence goes on along the minus strand of NZ_JBXWLY010000002.1, from coordinate 43,159 downwards.
ATCAGTGCATGTACCCTCTCAAGATCGGGACGGTTGGCATGACCCGACACGTGATACAGACCCGAGCTGTCATCGACAACATCCACACCTTTTTCGCTAAGCTGGTTGATGATGAAGATCACGCCCCGCTCGTTGCCCGGAATGGTTTTCGACGAAAACAGGAACAGATCGCCCTCTTTCAGTTCCAGACCGCGATACTTGCCACGTGCAAGCTGCGCGCTGGCGGCACGGCGTTCGCCTTGGCTGCCAGTCACGATCAACATCAGGTTTTGGCGTGGAACGTCCACCGCCTCTTCTGCACTGATGACTTTGGGGAAGTCCGACAGGATACCCGTTTCGGTCGCAGCCTCAATCATGCGGCGCATCGCGCGACCCAGCAACACGACCGAGCGTCCGGCCCGCTGCCCCGCCTCGGCCAAGGTTTTCACCCGCGCAACGTTGGACGCGAAGGTGGTTGCAACAACCATCCCCTCGGCGCTTTCAACCAGCTTGGTGATCTCGGGGCCAACCTCGGATTCCGATCGTCCGTCATGGGGCGAGAATACATTGGTGCTGTCACAAACCAGCGCCTTGACGCCCGGTTTGGCAATCTCGGCCCACAAATCGGCGTCGAAAGGCTCGCCCACCACCGGGTTGGTGTCCAGCTTGAAGTCACCCGAATGTACAATCCGTCCCGCTGGCGTATCTATTACCAACGCCGCACTTTCCGGGATCGAATGCGAGACCGGCAGGAAACCTACCGAGAACGGCCCCACCTGAACCTGCTCGGGCCAGGGCGAAACCGTTTGAACCGCATCCTCGGGATGGCCATGCTCTTCCATTTTCCGGCGTGCGATATTGGCAGTGAAAGCACGCGCATAAACCGGGGCGCCCAAAGCCTCGTAGCAATGGGCCACAGCACCGACGTGATCCTCGTGCGCGTGGGTCACAAAAACCGCTTCCAGCCGGTCGGCCCGCTCTTGCAGCCAAGAGATATCGGCATGGATCAGATCGACACCCGGCGTCGTATCCATATCCGGAAAGGTCACGCCAAGATCGACTAGGATCAACCTTTCCTGCCCGGGCTTTCCATAGCCGTAGACATAGGCGTTCATGCCGATTTCACCTGCACCGCCCAGCGGCAGATAGATCAGTCGTTCACTGCTCATGTTGAGCCATTTTCCTTGTTATAGCGATGGATCACGGTCAGTCCGTGCATCGTCAGATCATCTTCGATCGCGTCAAACCCTACATCCGCCTGATCAAACAGCGGGGCAAGCCCCCCGGTTCCGACAACCTTCATCGGATGGCCGTACTCGGCCTTGATCCGCGCAATCAGTCCTTCGATCAAGCCGGAATACCCCCAGTACACGCCGGATTGAATGCAGCCAACTGTATTCGTACCAATGACTTTGTCGGGGCGCGTGATATCAATATGCGGTAGAGCCGCAGCACCTTGGTGAAGCGCCTCAAGGCTGAGGTTCACACCCGGCGCAATAATACCCCCAACGTAGGCACCATCCGAGGCCACAACATCGAAATTGGTGGCAGTCCCGAAGTCGACCACCACAACGTCTCCGCCATGCCTGTCGAAGGCCCCAACCGCATTGGCCAGCCTGTCCGGTCCAGGAATAGTGCCCTCATCAATGCGCGGGGCCACCGGCAAAAGGCATTCAGGTTTGCCAACGACCAACGGGCGGCAACCAAAGAACCGGTCCGCGAAAATACGAAGGTTGAACACCACGCGCGGCACGGTCGAGGCGATCACCACATCGGTGATGTCCGCCTCGATCCCGTAGTGTTTCACTAATGTCGAATACCATGTGAAATAGGCATCTGCCGTGCGGGAATGATGGGTCGAGGTTCGCAACGTGCACAGAAACTGCTTACCATCCCAGATCGAAAAAACAGTGTTTGTGTTGCCGCAATCAATAGCCAAAAGCATTTGCGTTCCTCTCAGAAATACACGTCGGCGGCTGGGATCGCGACCCGGCCTTTGGCGGTGTTTAGGACAAGGTTACCGCTGGCGTCCACCGTTTCAAAAGTGCCCATCGTTTCGGACGTCGCTGTTTTGGCTGTAATCACTTCGCCCAAACGCGCGGCCCGATCCAACCATGCCGTACGGATCGGCTCGAACCCATAGGTCACGAGCTGCGTCTCATAGCGAGCAAACGCGGCGGCCAACTCTGTTAGGAAATCCTCGGGCATGACGTCTGCGCCGGTCTCGGACAAAAGCGAAACGGGTCGGACCGCACCCTCCTCCAGCGCGTCGGTTGGTGGGGACTGAGACAGATTGACCCCGATCCCAATCGCCAAGTGAGACAGGTCGCGCCCTTGGCCCGTACTCTCCAGCAATATCCCCGCAAGTTTTCCGCCGTTCAGCAGCACATCATTTGGCCATTTCAAAGACAGCCCATCGGACCGCCCCGAGACAGCAACACAGGCATCAAACAGAGCGAGGGCTGCAACAAAGCTCCGCAACGCTGCTTGTTCGGGATTACCACTTGGTCGCATCAATAAAGTGGCAGCCAGGTTTCCAACCGGATTGGCCCATGCACGTCCCCGACGTCCACGCGCCGCAGTTTGGTTATAGGCCATGATCCACACTGGCCCCACCGCCGTTGGTGCGATGCGCGAAGCTTCGTTCAACGTACTGTCAACCGTTTGCAACACATGCAAACCGTAACCTTGTGGCCAATCCGTCATGGTAAAAAGGCCCGGTCCAACGACCGAGCCCCTCTGATTTGTGTGATTTCAGGGTTAATTGACAAGCGTCGCCGCCGCAGCAGCTGCCGCGCCTTCAACACCAAATTGATAGAAGATTCCCACCAGCATCAAAGCAGCCGACCCCATCAGGGCGACCCACAGAACAGGCGTCGACCGCGTTTCAATCGGGTCTTCGTTTTCTTCGCCGAAATACATGTAGAACACGATCCGCAGGTAATAGAACGCACCGATGACCGATGCGATGGCCGACACGATCACCAGACCCGTCAGGCCCGCGCTCACACCGGCCTGCCAAACGCCAAACTTGGCGAAGAAACCCAGCATCGGCGGTACGCCCGCAAGGCTGAACATCAGGATCAGAACCGCAAGCGCCTTGCCCGGGTCACGTTTGGAATACTGCCGCAGCGCGTCAATATCCGTGACGGGCTTGCCGTCCCGCTCCATCATCAGGATGAACGCAAAGGTGCCGATATTCATGGTCACATAGATCGCCAGATACATCAGCATCGCCTTGACGCCCATTTCCGTACCCGCCGCCAGACCGATCAGCGCATAGCCCATATGCGCAATCGACGAAAATGCCATCAGTCGCTTGATGTCACGCTGCCCGATCGCAGCCACTGCACCCAACAGCATCGACAAGACCGAGAGCAGAACGATCACCTGCTGCCAGTCCTTGATCACGCCGCCGAACGCGTCATGCAGCAGCCGCGCAAATAGCGCCATCGCCGCCACTTTCGGCGCGGTAGCGAAGAAAGCGGTGATTGGTGTCGGTGAGCCTTCGTATACGTCCGGCGTCCACATGTGGAACGGCACGGCTGACACTTTGAAGGCCAGCCCCGAGATCAGGAAGATCAGGCCAAACAGCAGTCCGACCGAGACGTCTCCGTGATGGACCGTCTGGATGATGCCCGAGAACAGCGTGGTGCCCGTGAAGCCATATACAAGCGACGCACCGTACAGCAACAAGCCCGAGCTTAGCGCGCCCAGAACGAAATACTTCAGACCAGCCTCGGTGGATTTTGCACTGTCGCGGCGCAGAGCGGCCACGACGTACAGCGCCAGCGATTGCAGCTCCAACCCCATATACAGGGACATCAGATCACCGGCGCTGACCATCATCATCATACCCACGGCGGCAAGTGCCACCAGCAAGGGGTATTCGAACCGCAACAGCCCGCGACGCGACATGTAATCCTGGCTCATCAACAGAACGGCTGCCGCAGATAGCAGGATCGCTACCTTGGCAAAGCGCGAGAACCCGTCATCGACGAACATGCCATTGAAGGCCACGTTGGTGCCGTCGCCATTGGTGGCGATCCAAATCGCCAGCAGCGCCATCAGGCCCGAGGTCGCCCAGACCAGAACCGGGGCCAGCCCGTCTTTTGTGGTGTAGACAGCCCCGATCAGCGCCGCCATCGCATATACGGCCAGAACGATCTCTGGCAGGATGATTGTCAGATCAGCTTGGATCATCTCCGAAGCTCCCTTAATGCGAAGCGGCTGTCTGGATCACGGCCTCAGCCGCGGCCAGAGCCGTGTCATAGTTCGAAATCAGTGCGGCGGTCGAGTCGCCGATCACATCGGTTACCAGCGACGGATAGACACCCAGCAGGATGGTCATCACGATCAGCGGTGCAAAGATCAGCCGCTCGCGCGAGCTCATGTCCGTCATCGCCTTGAGGCTTTCCTTGATCAGATCGCCAAAGACCACTCGACGGTATAGCCACAGCGCATACCCGGCCGAGAAGATCACCCCGGTCGCAGCCACCGCCGTTACCCATGTGTTGACCTGGAAGGCTCCCATCAAGGTCAGGAATTCGCCGATAAAGCCCGAGGTGCCAGGCAGACCGACATTCGCCATGGTGAACAGCATGAAGACCAGCGCATAAGCGGGCATCCGGATCACCAAGCCGCCATATGCGTCAATGTCACGGGTGTGCATCCGGTCATAGATCACGCCGACACACAGGAACAACGCCGCCGAGATGAACCCGTGGCTGATCATCTGGAAGATCGCGCCATCAATCCCCTGCTGGTTCGCCGCAAAAATCCCCATGGTCACAAAACCCATATGCGCGACCGAAGAATAGGCGATCAGCTTTTTCATATCCTCCTGCACCAGCGCCACCAGCGAGGTGTAGACAACCGCAATCGCCGACATCCACAGCACCAGATCGGTCATCACCGCCGAGCCCACTGGGAACATCGGCAAGCTGAACCGTAGGAAGCCATAGCCGCCCATCTTCAGCAGAATCGCCGCCAGAACGACCGAGCCCGCCGTCGGGGCCTGCACGTGCGCGTCTGGCAACCAGGTATGCACCGGCCACATTGGCATTTTCACCGCGAAAGATGCAAAGAACGCCAGGAACATCAGCGTCTGCATTCCGCCGACAATATAGACACCCATCACGCTGAAGCTTTCAGACGAGAACTGATGGCTCATCAGTGCTTCGATATCCGTGGTGCCTGCATCCGCGTACATGGCAACCATCGCCACCAGCATCAGCACCGAGCCGAGGAAGGTATAGAGGAAGAATTTGAAGCTGGCATAGATGCGGTTCGCCCCGCCCCAGATGCCGATGATCAGGAACATCGGGATCAGACCGGCCTCGAAGAACAGGTAGAACAGCACCAGATCCAGTGCCATGAACACGCCCAGCATCAGCGTTTCCAGCAGCAGGAAGGCGATCATGTATTCCTTGACCCGGTCGGTCACATTCCAGCTGGCCAGAATGGTCAGCGGCATGATGAAAGTGGTCAGCAGCACGAACAACACGCTGATGCCGTCCACGCCCATCTTGTATTTCAGGCCCAGCAGCCACTCACCCTCTTCCACCATCTGAAAGCCGGTGTTCGAGGGGTCAAAGCCTGTATAGATGCCAATCGAGACAAGGAACGTCACCGTGGTCGCCACCAGCGCGACCCATTTCGCGTTGCGCTGCGCGGCGTCGTCATCTCCGTGCAGGAACAGGGCCAGAATGGCCGCTGCCACAGCGGGGATGAAAGTAACGATCGAGAGGATATTATCCATTAGTGTGCGCCTCCGCCGATCGACATCCAGGTGACAAGGGCTGCAATCCCCAAGACCATCCAGAAGGCATAAGTAAAGATGTAGCCCGTCTGCGCCTTGCCTGCGAGGCGGGTGAAGAAGGGAACAACGCCCATGGCGATCCCGTTCAGGAAGCCGTCAATGGTGTTGCCATCTCCGCGTTTCCACAGGAACCGTCCAAGCGCCACGGTGGGTTTGACGAAGATCACATTGTAGATTTCGTCAAAGTACCACTTGTTCAGCAGGAACAGGTACAGCGGCCGCTGGTTCGCTGCCAGACGTCCTGGCAGAGACGGGTTCACGATGTAGAACCAATAGGCCATCGCAAAGCCCAGCAGCATCGCAACAAAGGGTGAAAACTTGACCCACTTAGGCGCCGCATGCGCATCGTCCAGCACATGGTTGTCCGGCGCCATATACAGCGCGCCCTCGCCCGGCTCACCTGCGAAAACATAGTGATGATCGCCATGAGCATCCTTTTCACCATGACCGTCATCCGCGTGGTCATCGCCGTGGCTATCATCTGCGTGGCTATCATCGCCATGCGCGTCGGCTTTGCCGTGATCACCGGCCTCGGCATGTTCCGACGCCTCAGCCACCGGGATGCCATAGAACTTGCCGACCTTGTCCGCGTGGCCGAAGAAATTGCCGTACCAAATCATGCCCGCAAAGACCGCGCCCAGCGAGAGAACGCCCAGCGGCACCAGCATGACCATCGGGCTTTCATGCGCATGGTCATGCGTATGTTTGTCGCCGCGCGGCGTGCCGTAGAAGGTCAGGAAGATCAGACGCCAGCTGTAGAAGGACGTAAACGCCGCCGCTACGACCAGCAGCCAGAAGCCATAGGAAGACCCACCGGCATAGGCGCTCTCGATGATCGCATCCTTCGACAGGAAACCAGCGAAACCGAAGGTCGTCAGCGGAATGCCCACACCGGTGATGGCCAGTGTGCCAATCATCATCGCCCAGAACGTATAGGGGATCTTTTTGCGCAATCCACCATACTCGGTCATCTCTTGTTCGTGATGCATAGCGTGGATCACCGACCCTGCCCCAAGGAACAACAGCGCCTTGAAGAAGGCGTGTGTGAACAGGTGGAACATCGCCGCCGAATACATGCCGACACCTGCGGCCACAAACATGTAGCCCAGCTGCGAACAGGTCGAATAGGCGATGACGCGCTTGATGTCGGTCTGAACCAGACCCACAGTCGCCGCAAAAAACGCGGTCGAAGCTCCCAGCACGGTGATGAATCCGGTCGCACCCGGCGCGAACTCCATAAGCGGCGACATACGGCATACAAGGAACACACCCGCCGTCACCATGGTCGCGGCGTGGATCAGGGCCGACACAGGCGTCGGGCCTTCCATCGCGTCGGGCAACCATGTGTGCAGGATCAACTGCGCCGATTTCCCCATCGCGCCGATAAACAACAGCACGCAGATGACCTCAACAGCGGTCCATTCGCCCCACAGGAAGTGCAGCTTCTCTTCGGCCAAGGCGGGCGCCGAGGCGAAAATGTCCGAGAAGTTGATGCTGTCGGTCAGCAAGAACAGCGCGAAAATCCCCAGCGCAAAGCCAAAGTCGCCGACACGGTTCACGATAAACGCTTTCATCGCCGCCTCATTGGCCGATGGCTTGCGATAATAAAACCCGATCAGCAAGTAGGATGCGACGCCCACGCCTTCCCAGCCAAAGAACATCTGCACCAGATTGTCCGCCGTCACCAGCATCAGCATCGCGAAGGTAAAGAAGGACAGATAGGCGAAGAAACGCGGCTTATAGCTCTCGCCCTCGCGCCATTGCGGGTCGTGATCCATGTAGCCGAAGGAATAGAGGTGCACGAGCGCCGAAACCGTCGTCACCACGATCAGCATGATCGCGGTCAGACGGTCCAGACGGATGGCCCAGCTTGTCGACAACGATCCGCTCTCGATCCAGCGCATAATCTCGATCTGTTGCGTCACCCCGTCGAAGGCAAAGAACACGATCCACGACAGCAGACAGGCCAGAAACAGCAGGCCCGTTGCGGTCCACATGGCGGCTTTCTCACCAATGAACCGCCAGCCGAAACCGCAGATCAACGCGCCCACCAGCGGGGCAAAGAGGATGGTGGTTTCCATAGTTCTCTTAGCCCTTCATCATATTGACGTCTTCAACCGCGATGGTGCCACGGTTGCGGAAGAAGCAGACCAGAATGGCCAGACCAATCGCCGCCTCGGCGGCCGCAACTGTCAGGACAAACAGCGTAAACACCTGTCCGACCAGATCGCCCAGGAAACTGGAAAACGCCACGAGGTTGATATTCACCGCCAAAAGCATCAACTCGATGCTCATCAGCAGGATGATGACGTTCTTGCGGTTCAGGAAGAGACCGAAGATGCCGATGACGAACAGCGTCGCCGCCACAGTCAGGTAATGTTCAAGTCCGATCATTTTCTTTCGGTCCCATTCGTTTCCTGTTTTTCGCGGCCCTATACCCGATCCAACCAAGTACAACAGGCACCGCAATTAGTATTTTTAGCAGCCGGTACTCCATTGGAAGTACCAGCGGCAATGTCACAACCCCTGCCCCGGTTTCACGTCCTTCAGCTCCATCGCCTTGGCCGGGTCGCGCATCATTTGGCCGATGATGTCCTGACGTTTGATGTCCTGACGGTGGCGAAGGGTCAGTACGATGGCGCCAATCATAGCCACCAGCAGGATCAGACCCGCCAGTTGAAACAGAAGGAAGTATTGGTCGTAAAGGATGACACCCAGCGCCTCGGTGTTGTGGCGGTCGGTCGGAACCGGTTGGGCCAGATTGGCCTCAACGCCTTGCGCGCTGTCCCATGCACCGAACGCCATGACGAACTGCATCAGGATGACCAGACCGATCAGCAATGCCAGCGGCATATAACGCGCCATCTCGGCCTTAAGCTCGGCAAAGTCGACGTCCAGCATCATCACCACGAACAGGAACAACACCGCGACCGCGCCCACATAGACGATGATCAGCAGCATCGCCACGAACTCGGCCCCCAGCAGCACGAACAGCCCCGCCGAGGACAGGAAGGACAGTATCAGCCAAAGCACTGAGTGCACCGGCTGGCGGCTGATCACCGTGAACAGGCCGCCGGTGATGGCGCTGATGGCAAACAAATAGAAGGCAAAGACGGTCATTGATCCTCATCCTTGTTGTCGTCCATGACCTCTTGCGCCAGATCAAGCGCACGGGTCATGGCCGGGATGCCAGCAAACACCGACATCTGACCGATCGTTTCCACGATCTCTTGTTTTCTGGCCCCGGCTTCCAGAGCGTGACGCACGGTTTGACGCACCGCGGTATCGGCCTGCGCGCCCTGACAGGTCAGCCCGGCCAGCGTCAGCAACAGGCGGGTTTTGGCGTCCAGTCCGTCCTTGTTGACGGTGTTGCCGAACATCATCTCCATGATCTCTTTTGGCATGGTCGGCCAAAGCGCCTCGAACCCTTTGGGCGAGAAGTTCTCCATCGCCGGGTTCATCGCCTTGGCCATGTCCTGAGCCTGACGCATCATCAGCTCGAACGGATTTGTCGGCGTGTCATTCATCGGTACGGCGCATCCATTTCCAGATTGCGGGCGATCTCGGCTTCCCAGCGTTCGCCGTTGTCGAGCAGTTTTTCCTTGTCGTAGAACAGCTCTTCGCGGGTTTCCGTGGCGAATTCGAAATTCGGACCTTCGACGATGGCATCGACCGGGCAGGCCTCCTGGCAGAAGCCGCAATAGATACACTTGGTCATGTCGATATCATACCGCGTGGTGCGGCGGCTGCCGTCTTCGCGCGGTTCGGCGTCGATGGTGATGGCCTGGGCCGGGCAGATCGCCTCGCACAGTTTACAGGCGATGCAGCGTTCCTCGCCGTTTGGATAACGGCGCAGGGCGTGTTCGCCACGAAAACGAGGGGACAGCGGTCCCTTTTCATGCGGGTAATTCACGGTGGCCTTCGGGGCAAAGAAGTACTTCAGACCCAGTTTCATCCCGACCCAGAAGTCCTGCAGCAGAAAGTACTTAGCGGCACGGGTATAGTCGATTTGGGTCATATCAGCCTCCTACGCTCCAACGGGCGAACGCGCCCCAGAACCAGTCGAATTTCGCCGCAAAGGCCACGAAAACCACCCATACCAGCGAGAATGGCAGGAACACCTTCCACCCCAGACGCATCAGCTGGTCGTAGCGGTAGCGGGGCGTGATCGCCTTGACCATCGCGAAGAGGAAGAAGAAGAACGCCATCTTGGCGACCATCCACAAAACGCCATCCGGCAGGCCGGGGATTGGCGAAAGCCAGCCACCAAAGAACAGCAGAGAGATCAACGCGCACATCAGGAAGATGGCGATGTATTCCCCTGCCATGAACAGCAGGAAGGGCGTGGCCGAGTACTCGACCTGATAGCCTGCGACCAGTTCCGATTCCGCCTCGGGCAGGTCAAAGGGTGGTCGGTTGGTTTCGGCCAACGCCGAGATGAAGAACAGGAACACCATCGGGAAATGCGGCAGCCAGTACCAGCTAAAGAAGCCAAACCGACCGTCCTGTGCCTCGACGATGTTTCCAAAATTCATCGACCCGGTCGAGATGATCACGCCGATGATGATCAGGCCCAACGAGACCTCGTACGAAATCATCTGCGCGGCAGACCGCAGTGACCCAAGGAATGGGTACTTTGAGTTCGACGCCCAACCGCCCATAATCACGCCATAAACTTCCAACGACGATACAGCAAAGACATAAAGGATCGCCACGTTCAGGTCGGACAGAACCCAGCCATCGTTGAACGGGATCACCGCCCAGGCGATCATCGCAAGCACGAAGGATGTCAGCGGCGCCAGCATAAAGACCGTGCGGTCGGCACCTGCCGGAATAACAACCTCTTTCACCACGTATTTCAGCGCATCCGCCACCGATTGCAGCAAGCCATAGACACCCACCACGTTGGGCCCCCGGCGCATCTGGACCGCCGCCCAAATCTTGCGGTCGCCATAGACGAGGAACAACAGAGAGATCATCACAAAGGCAACGACTGCAAGCACTTGCGCCAGAATGATGATGGCTATTCCGCCTGGGGTGTTAAAGAATTCAGCCATTGGTCCTCACACCGTGGGTATTCCGTTTTACGCGCGCGATACGAAGGCCAGATGCCTGCGCATTTAGCGGCTGGGTCGGCGCGTTGGTGTAAACAGCATCTGTCGCCATTGCGCCACCCTTAATCTTGAGTTTCACACACAAATCAGGCGCGGCGTACTGCCACCCGGCAGTCGCCTTACCTTGCGATATGAAACAGTTCTGGTTCATTCCGCTGCAATCTTCTCGGATTTAAGAGCCAGCGCCTGCGCCGAGAGCTCGGCCATCAACTGCGACGCCCGGGCAATCGGGTTGGTCAGATAGAAATCCTTGACGGCATAGCGGAAGGTTGCCTTGCCTAGTGGACCTGCATCCAACACCTGAGCTTCGTTCTCGATCACCTCATCAACGCGAGCCAGATGTGGAACCGCCTCGATCAGAGTGGTGCGCAATTGCGCCAGCGAGTCGAAAGGCAATGTGGCACCCAGCTCGGCCGAGAGCGCACGCAGGATCGCCCAGTTTTCCTTGGCCTCACCGGGCGCAAAGCCAGCACGCATGGCCAGTTGCGGGCGACCTTCGGTGTTGACGAACAGGCCGTTTTCCTCGGTGTAGGCCGCGCCAGGCAGGATCACGTCGGCACGGTGTGCACCCCGATCTCCGTGGCTGCCCTGATAGATGACAAAGGCACCCTCACCAATCTCGACCTCATCCGCGCCCAGATTGTAGATCACGTCTGCAGCGCTGACTGCGTCCATGCCGCTGTCGTTCGTCGCGTCCACGTCCATTGCGCCGACACGCGATGCTGCGGTGTGCAGAACGATCAGGCCGCTTTCGGTGTTGGCGGCAATGGCTTGCGCTGCGGCCAGAACGGCGGCCCCGTCAGCCTCTTGCAGCGCACCCTGACCAACGATCACCAGTGACGGCTTGCCCTTGATCTCATCATCACCGCCCATATCCACGGCAGCCTGCAGGGCGGCGCGGTCGTCACCCATATGATGGTAGGGATACGTCAGTTCCGCAGCGGGCCCGACCAGGGCCACTTCGGCCCCATGCGCCCACGCTTTACGAATACGCGCGTTCAGAACCGGCGCTTCGTCGCGCGGGTTGGTGCCGATCAGCAAAATGCGTTCCGCCGAGTCGATATCTTCGATCGCGGCGGTGCCGGCATAAGCCCCACGATTGCCCGCAGGCAACTTAGCACCGTCGGTACGGCATTCGACAACACCGCCCTGCCCCTCGATCATCTGTTTCAGGGCAAACGCAGCCTCAACCGGGGCCAGATCTCCCACGATACCGGCGGGTTTCTCGGCTCCTTTCAGCGCTTCGGCAGCTTTGGTCAAAGCCTCGGGCCAGGTCGCCGGGCGCAATTTGCCATTCTCGCGCACGTAAGGCTTGTCAAGACGCTGGCGACGCAGCCCATCCCAGACAAACCGCGTCTTGTCGCTGATCCATTCCTCGTTCACGCCATCATGGTTGCGCGGAAGGAACCGCATCACTTCGCGTCCCTTGGTGTCTACGCGAATGTTCGAGCCCAGAGCATCCATGACATCGACGCTTTCGGTCTTGGTCAATTCCCACGGACGGGCGGTAAAGGCGTAAGGCTTCGAGGTCAGCGCCCCAACCGGGCACAAATCGATGATGTTCCCCTGCAGATTCGATTGCAGAGTCTCGTTTAGATACGAGGTGATCTCGGCATCTTCACCGCGCCCGGTCTGGCCCATCTGGGTGATCCCGGCGACCTCGGTAGTGAAGCGCACACAGCGCGTGCAGCTGATGCAGCGCGTCATCGCGGTGCCGACCAATGGCCCCAAATCCAGATCATCAACCGCGCGTTTGGCTTCCTTGAAGCGAGAGCCCGAAACACCGTAGGCCATCGCCTGATCCTGCAGATCACATTCGCCACCCTGATCGCAGATGGGGCAATCCAGCGGGTGATTGATCAGCAGGAACTCCATCACCCCTTCGCGGGCCTTCTTAACCATGGGCGAGTTCGTCTTGACCACCGGCGCCTGACCTTCCGGCCCAGGACGCAGGTCGCGCACCTGCATCGCGCAGGACGCCGCCGGTTTCGGCGGTCCCCCGACGACTTCGACCAGACACATCCGGCAGTTTCCGGCAATAGAAAGACGCTCGTGGTAGCAGAAACGCGGGACCTCGACCCCGGCCTCTTCACAAGCTTGGATCAGGGTCATCGAGCCATCAACTTCGATTTCCTGCCCATCGATATTCACTTTGCGGAGGTCAGACATGGCTTTCAGTTCGCCCTCAAATACACGCCAATGGCGCTGTTTCTATCGATTTCCTTCTTGCCCAACGAGCAAAAGGAAGTGGGGTTGTCGTACGATACGCCATTGGCGGCCAGATACGCTTCGCCTTTGGCGCGCATACGGTCCTTTTCGGCGTCCGAGTCCACATAGGCCCGGATTTCCGTGTCCGAATACCCCAGTTTGTTCGCTTTGGACCTAAGGTCCCACATCACACCAATCGCCTTCAGACGGCGCCCGCTGATCGACGGGCAGAGTTCCGAAATCTCGTTTGCGATCGCGATGTAATAGAGTTCGTCGTCAATCTCTTTGACTTCGCGCAAAGGCGGTTTCGCCTCAGCCAGGGCAGGAATGCCCAATACTGCGAAAAACGTCAGAGCTTTTAGGACTTGCATGACATATCCTTTCGTCTTGGTTCCACCAAGACGACCTGCGGGCTGGACGTTATGCAATAACGCCTGCAACAACCCAGCATGATATGTCTGCATCTGCATCATGGACGGCGACACCGCCCTGCAAAGGTCAATTTATCGTCTACCACGCGCAACTTTTCAGGCTCGGTGTCCGGACCAACAGCCCAGTCGATACGAGATGACCCAAAACTGGTGATACAGAACTTTGTTCCTTCAAAGCGCCCTGCCTCGCGGGCCCCGTCCAAGGAAGCAGAGACGCCGTTGACCACCACTGTGAATTCTGTAGGTGACCTTTTCTTGTCGACCGGCTTCACCTTGGTGCGGAAATACTGGCCATCAAACCTAACCTGATCCGAAGATGGGGTTATCAGTCCACAGGCCGAGACCGCAAATAACGCCCCAAGGGCGACCGACCGGACTATGCCTGCCCCAAAGGTCTTGTTCCGAAGCATCCGACTTGCCACCATCAGAATGCCGCCACCAGTGCAATGATGCCCATTACGACCATGCAAGCCCAGCCAATCACGTAGAGAACGGACCTTAAGCCACTGTTTGGGCGACCAAGTCCACGAATATGGACAAACAGCATTACCAGCCGCGCAACCAAGGCAAGCGAAGCCAGCAGGTTTACCCAGAATGGATTGGCACCCATCAGAATAGCGGCAAACGTTACGGCGGCATAGGCTGGCAGTGTTTCGGTCCCATTCAGATAGGCACGGTTCAGACGATACGCCTTATCCGAGTAGTCCTGTTCAGGCGTTGCACCGGGCGCAAGTCCTTTGCCCTGCTTTGCCAGGGCTGTGAACGGAGCCATAAACAGCACGACCAGGGTGAAAATCACCACCGATGCAACAGCATGACCGTATTCTGCAAAGGTCTCCATCAAAAGTTACTCCGCCGCCATCGCGCCGGTGCGACCGGATTTCTGCGCCTTGATACGGTCCTCAATCTCTTCGCGGAAGTTGCGGATAAGGCCCTGGATAGGCCAAGCAGCCGCGTCGCCCAAGGCGCAGATTGTGTGACCTTCGACCTGTTTGGTCACATCGAACAGCATGTCGATCTCTTCCAGATCGGCCTCGCCGCGCACCAGACGGTCCATGACGCGCATCATCCAGCCAGTACCTTCGCGGCAAGGCGTACACTGGCCACAGCTTTCGTGCTTGTAGAACTTCGACAGCCGCCAAATCGCCTTGATGATATCAGTGGACTTGTCCATCACGATCACCGCAGCCGTCCCAAGCCCCGAGCCCAGATCGTTGCGCAGGTAATCAAAATCCATGATTGCGTCGCGCATATTATCGCCGCGCACACACGGAACTGACGAGCCGCCCGGAATCACCGCCAGCAAATTGTCCCAGCCGCCGCGAATACCGCCGCAATGGGTCTCGATCAGCTCTTCGAACGAGATCGACATCGCCTCTTCGACGACGCAGGGGTTGTTCACATGGCCCGAGATCGCAAACAGCTTGGTGCCTGAATTGTTCTGGCGACCAAAGCCCGCAAACCAATCTGCGCCCCGGCGCAGGATCGTCGGCACAACGGCGATCGATTCCACATTGTTCACGGTCGTCGGGCAGCCATAGAGGCCAGCGCCCGCCGGGAACGGAGGCTTCATCCGGGGCATGCCCTTCTTGCCCTCAAGGCTCTCGATCAGGGCGGTTTCCTCGCCGCAGATATAGGCCCCGGCACCGTGATGCAGGAACAGGTCGAAATCCCAGCCCGAGCCTGCCGCGTTCTTGCCCAACAGGCCCGCATCATATGCTTCGTCAATCGCTGCCTGCAGGGCCTCACGCTCACGAATGTATTCGCCGCGCAGGTAGATGTAGCAAGTATGCGCATTCATCGCGAAAGACGCGATCAGGCAACCCTCGATCAGCGTGTGCGGATCATGGCGCATGATCTCTCGGTCTTTGCAAGTACCGGGTTCGGATTCGTCGGCGTTCACAACCAGATAAGCCGGGCGACCGTCGCTTTCCTTGGGCATGAACGACCATTTCAAACCGGTCGGAAAGCCCGCCCCGCCGCGACCTCGCAGGCCCGAGTCCTTCATCGTCTGGATGATCCAGTCGCGGCCCTTTTCGATCAGGCCAGCCGTGCCGTCCCAATGCCCGCGCGCCTGTGCGCCCCGCAATGTGCGCTCATGCATCCCGTAGATGTTGGTAAAGATCCGGTCCTGATCCTTCAGCATCGCGTGTTACCTTCAGCTGTCCTGACGCATACGCCAGAGTTGAAATATGTTGACGCCCGCATAGATGAAACCCGCCAGAGCGGCGAAATCAAACAGCAGCGCATACCGAGCGGTCAAACCCAGCGCGGGACCGATGAACAGGTTCATGGCAAGCCAAATCACCATCGTCACCGCAATGACAATGCCGATATGTCGGCCCTTTCGGGCTATGGCCAGTTCCTTGTCCTTATCCATCTTACCCTGATGCCCGACTGGGCACCGTCATCTAGTCTTCGTATGTGCCATCTTCCTTGGCACGTTTGGCAAATTCTGTCTCTTGGCCCGAGGCCAAACTTTTCGCCTGTTCAATCCAGCCGTCGCGTTCGATCCGGCCTTTGAACTTCAGCCGCGCATCGACCCAGGCCATATGTTCGGGTGTCCAGCCTGCGATCTGGTCGTAGTGATAGAAGCCCAGCCCGTTCAGCGTTTCTTCTAACTTCGGTCCGACCCCTTTGAGCAGCTTGAGGTCATCTGCCTTGCCACCGCGCGGGTCGGTCAATGTCTCGGGTTGTTCCTCGCCAACTGTCTCTGCCTTGGCCTTCGCCTCTTCAGCCTGCTTCGCGGCAGGTTTCGACGTCGCACGCTCCTTCGGAGGTTTCGGGGCCGTTTTGGTTGCCGCCGCCTTGCCATCCTTACCCAGCCAAGGGGTCAGGATGGGCACTTCGGTTCCGTCGATGCGTTTGACAGTGTCCCCCAGATCAGAAGCCAGTTCGACACTCGCATTGTATTTAGGCTTGCCCGCCTCATACTCGGTCAAGCTGCTTAAACCGCTCAACGGTTCCGCCGCATAACGCCCGTTCTGCGGGCCCGGAGTCGGAACCTTGCCCGCCACCAGATCATCGATGATCTTGCCAAAGTTCTCGGCGGTCAGGTCTTCATAATAGTCCTTGCCGATCTGCGCCATCGGCGCGTTGGTGCAAGAGCCGAGGCATTCCACCTCTTCCCAACTCAGCTTACCATCTGCGGACAAAACGTGCGGCTTGGCGGCGATCTTGTCCTTGCAGACAGCGATCAAGTCCTCGGCCCCGCAGATCATGCAAGAGGTTGTGCCGCATACCTGAATATGTGCCACCGATCCAACAGGTTGCAGCTGGAACATGAAGTAGAACGAGGCGACCTCAAGAACGCGAATATAAGCCATGCCCAGCATGTCGGCGACGGATTCGATCGCCGGACGGGACAGCCACCCCTCCTGCTCTTGCGCGCGCCAAAGTAACGGGATAACCGCGCTGGCCTGACGACCTTCGGGGTATTTGGTGATCTGTGCTTCCGCCCATTGCTGGTTGGCAGCCGTGAAGGCGAAAGCATCGGGTTGTTCGGGGTGAAGACGGCGGAGCATTAGCGGTCAATCTCTCCAAATACGACATCCATGGTGCCGATGATGGCGGCGACGTCGGCCAGTTGGTGTCCTCCGGCGACGTGATCCATGGCTTGCAGGTGCAGGAAGCCCGGCGCGCGCAGTTTGGCGCGGTAGGGTTTGTTGGTGCCGTCGGCGACCAGATAGACGCCGAACTCACCCTTGGGGGCTTCGACGGCGGCGTAAACCTCGCCCGCAGGGACGTGGAAGCCTTCGGTATACAGTTTGAAGTGATGGATCAGGCTTTCCATCGAGGTCTTCATGTCCGAGCGTTTCGGCGGGGTGATCTTGCCGCGCGCCAGCACGTCACCCGGGCATTCGCGGATTTTGGCGATGGCTTGGCGGATGATCAGCAGTGACTGACGCATCTCTTCCATTCGCACCAGATAGCGGTCATAGCAGTCGCCGTTCTTGCCGACGGGGATCTGAAAATCGAACTCGTCATAGCATTCATAGGGCTGCGCGCGGCGCAAATCCCAGGCCAGACCCGATCCGCGCACCATCACGCCGGAGAAGCCGTATTTCTGAATGTCATCCTCAGTCACAACGCCAATATCGGCGTTGCGCTGTTTAAAGATGCGGTTTTCGGTCAACAGGCCGTCGATGTCGTCCAGAACGGCGGGGAATTCGTGACTCCACGCCTCGATATCATCCAGCAGTTCGGGCGGCAGGTCCTGATGGACACCTCCGGGGCGGAAATAGGCCGAGTGCAGGCGGGCTCCGCAAGCACGCTCATAAAACACCATCAGCTTTTCGCGTTCCTCAAAACCCCAGAGCGGCGGCGTCAGTGCGCCCACGTCCATCGCCTGCGTGGTCACGTTCAGCAAGTGGTTCAGGATGCGCCCGATCTCGGAATACAGAACCCGGATCAGCGAGCCACGGCGCGGCACCTCAACCCCGGTCAGTTTTTCAATGGCCAGACACCAGGCATGTTCCTGGTTCATAGGTGCCACGTAATCCAGACGGTCGAAATACGGCAGGTTCTGCAGATACGTCCGGCTTTCCATCAGCTTCTCAGTACCACGGTGCAGCAGACCGATATGCGGGTCGCAACGCTCGACAATCTCGCCGTCAAGCTCAAGAACCAGACGCAAAACTCCGTGCGCCGCAGGGTGTTGCGGGCCGAAGTTAATGTTAAAGTTGCGGATCTTCTGTTCTCCGCTCAGCGCGTCTGTGCTGCCGTCATCGTATCTTGAGCCGTCCATCAACGCCCTCGTTTCTTCTTTGCTTCGGCCCGAACCCGGACCTTTTCGGCCTCAGCCGCCTTGGCTGCGGCCCCTGCAAGCAAGACGCCCAAAGCGCCCAAAATGATCAATTCGCCCATCATGTCAGCGTCGCTCCATCTCTTGCAGCTTCATGGCCATCATCCACAACAGGACAATCACAGCCGGAGAGATAATGCAGGCAAACGCCCAGTTCTTGTTGATCCCGAAATGCGGCAGCAGCTTGATCATCGGTACGACCGTTGCGACCACCAGAATTATCCAGATCAGGAACTCGAGCATGACGGTTACTCCTGTTTTTCATCCCCCGGCAGAATGTAATTCGCACCTTCCCATGGGGACATGAAATCGAACTGCCGGTATTCCTGTACCAAGCTCACCGGCTCATAAACGACGCGCTTTTCGGCCTCGTCATAACGAACCTCGGTATAGCCCGTTGTCGGGAAATCCTTGCGCAGCGGATAGCCGCGGAAACCGTAGTCGGTCAGGATGCGCCGCAGATCGGGGTGACCCGAGAATAAGATGCCGAACATGTCGAACACCTCACGTTCGAACCAGTTGGCCGAGGGGTGAACATCGACGATCGAAGGCACCATGTCTTCCTCGCGGATCGACACCCGCAGGCGGATCCGCTGATTCTGGTACATGGACAGGAAGTGGTAAACCACATCGAACCGCTTGGCGCGCTCCGGGTAATCGACGCCGGTGATATCGACCAGAGACGAGAACTTGCAATTCGGGTCGAACTTCAGGAATTCGACGAATTCAACCAGGTTCGACGGGGCCACATCCACGTTCAGTTCGCCATGAGTCACGTCCCAGGACAAAACGCAATCAGTGCGCTTGAGTTCCAGCTGTGCGCCGAGTTCTTTGAGTGCTTCGCTCATTCACCCTCTCCTTCAGCGCACAATCGTGCCGGTGCGGCGGATTTTGCGTTGCAACTGCATCAGGCCATAAAGCAACGCCTCAGCGGTCGGAGGACAGCCAGGCACGTAGATATCCACCGGAACGATGCGGTCGCAACCGCGCACGACAGAATAGGAATAGTGGTAGTACCCGCCCCCATTGGCGCAGGACCCCATCGAGATCACATAACGCGGCTCGGGCATCTGATCGTAAACTTTGCGCAGCGCCGGGGCCATCTTGTTGGTCAGCGTCCCGGCCACGATCATCACGTCCGACTGACGTGGGGACGCACGCGGCGCGATGCCGAACCGTTCCGCATCGTAGCGCGGCATCGAGGTGTGCATCATCTCAACAGCACAACAGGCCAGACCGAATGTCATCCAGTGCAACGATCCGGTGCGCGCCCAGTTGATAATGTCCTCGGTCGAGGTCAGCAGGAAACCTTTGTCCTGCAACTCGGCATTCAGGGCCTGGGTGGCGACTTCTTTATCGACGCCGGCGGTGTTTGCACCCGTCATCACTCCCATTCCAAGGCCCCTTTCTTCCATTCATAGGCAAAGCCAATGGTCAGAACGCCCAGGAACACCATCATGGACCAGAAGCCCACATCGCTGATGTCTTTAAAGCCCACGGCCCATGGGAAAAGGAACGCGATTTCCAGATCGAAGATGATGAAAAGAATCGAGACCAGATAGAACCGGACATCAAACTTCATCCGCGCATCGTCAAAGGCGTTGAAGCCACATTCATATGCGCTGACCTTTTCGGGGTCGGGATTGCGGACAGCCAGAACCACAGCGGCCAGAATCAGGACGATTCCAAGGCCCACGGCAACGGCCAGAAACACCAGAATCGGGAGGTACTCCCGCAGCAGGTCTTCCACGTAAAGCTCCTTTCCTGCGCATGCCCCCAAAGGGTGCGCCGTCAATTGGCGTGTTGACTGGACATTCTCTATCCCTGCCGGGTCAGAGGGTCAACCGAACACAAACGCGCAGGGCGTGAAATATCTGCTTGCCATCAAAGGTTATTCCGGAAGAGTGATTCCTATCACCATGGCACGACGGCTATTGTCTAATCCTTACTAATCCAGGTTGGTTTTCGTTTCTCGAAAAAGGCGGCGATTCCCTCTTTGGCCTCGTGGGTTTCCCAACGGCCAACCAAAGCGCGGATCGTCTGGTCGATTACCGTGTCATCTATTCTTGGCCCCAAATCACGTACCAATCCCTTGGCCGAAGCGACAGCACCCGGCGCGCAGGACAAATAGGGGGTCACTTCGGCTTCGACCGCCTCGGGCAAATCGACGGCTGCAACCACTTTCGCCAACAAACCAAGCTCAACCGCCTCACTGGCATCGAAAAGGCGTGCAGACATAAAAACCCGCCGCGACCGTGCCTCGCCCATGCGCGCGATGACATACGGACCAATCGTGGCCGGGATCAGCCCAAGCCGCGTTTCGGTCAGCCCCATGGTCAATGTGTCGACCCCGATGGCCACATCACAGACCGCGGCCAGCCCAACACCGCCCCCGAACGCATTGCCCTGCAGCGCCCCGATCAGAGGTTTCGGCAGTGTATTCAGCGCCTGCAGCATCTCGGCCAGCTTGCGCGCCTCGGTGAACCGCGTTTCGGGGGCGGCTGCCATCTGATCCTGCATCCAGCCCAGATCACCACCGGCACAAAAGCTCTTGCCCGCGCCAGTCAGGACCACAACCCGCACCGAGTCGTCCGCCCCCAACTGCCCTGCCGCTTGCGTCAGTTCGGAGATCATCTGCGCCGACATGGCATTATGCTTGCCGGGGCGGTTCAGCGTCAGAGTGGCAACACCGCGCGTATCATTCGTAACCGAAATCGTTTCGAACATCGTTTATTCCGCTCGCATGGCGCGCGCCATCTGGGCGGCCTCTTCCACGATCGCGACATCAATGCCCGTCTGATATCCTAGCCGATCAAGATGGGCGACTACAGATTCAGTGGCGACATTCCCTGCCGCCCCCGGCGCATAAGGGCACCCTCCCAGACCGCCGACCGCCGAATCGAATGTCCGCACACCAAGCGCCAGAGCTGCGTCGATATTGTCGATGGCACGTCCCGTGGTGTCATGAAAATGCCCCGACAAACGCGTCACAGGCACCCGTTCGCGCACGGCCAAAAGCATATGAGCGATTGTGTCAGGCGTCCCCTGCCCGATCGTGTCGCCCAGCGAGATCTCATAGCAGCCCAGCGCGAACAATGTGTCGGCCACCTCGGCCACCTTTTCGGGCGAGGTCGGACCGTCATAGGGGCAGTCGGTCACGCAGGACACATAGCCCCGCACCGGCAGGTCGATACGGCGCGCGGCCTCCAGTATGGGTGTGAAGCGTTCAATGGATTCCGCAATCGTCGCGTTGATATTGGCCTTCGAGAACCCCTCGGACGCCGAGGCAAACACTGCAATCTCATCGGCTTTGGCGGCCAGCGCGTCCTCGTACCCGCGCATATTCGGTGTCAGCGCAGCATAGCGGATACCATCGGCCCGGCTGATCCCGGCCAGCACCTCGGCACTGCCTGCCATCTGCGGCACCCATTTGGGCGAGACAAAGCTGGCCACCTCGATCCGGTTGAACCCGGCTCGGCTCAGGCAATCGACCAGAGCGACTTTTTCCGCAACTGGGATTTCCCGCTGCTCGTTCTGCAGCCCGTCGCGCGGCCCCACTTCGAATATCTCGACCCGATCGCCCATCTTACTCCTCCGCTAAGCTGTTGATCCAACTGTGCCACGGCTGAGGCGGCAGGAACAGATCATTCCTCCTCCAGCCGGACCAGTGCGGCCCCGGCCTCGACCTGAGCGCCCGCCTCTACCAGCACTTCGGCCACGACGCCATCGCGGGCTGCCAGCAACGAATGCTCCATCTTCATAGCCTCAAGGATGGCCAACCGGTCGCCCTCGGCCACAGCCTGCCCAGACTGCGCAAAGACCGCCTTGACCAGACCGGGCATCGGGGCCTCGATCACATTGGTATTGCCAATGGCGCTGGTATCGCGGTCCAGCGGGTCGATCATCTCGAACACCTGGCCATAACCCTCGAATACCGTGATCTTGGAAACAGCGACCGAAACGCGCGGCATAGCTGCACCGCCGATAGTCCAGTCGCCCGCGCTACGTTCGGCCAGAATCGTCTCGTTGCCGATGTGCCAGACCTGCCGGTTCGGACCTTCGACCTGCACATCCAAATCAATCACATCAGCCGCCATAAGCTGAACGGCACGGTGCAGAGGCGCCCAAAGCGAGAACCCAGCCTCCTCAGATGTGTCCACCAAACCCGCAGCGGTCATGGCCGCCGCAACTGCAGCACGCGTTGAGGTTGCCGAGGTCTGAACCAACCCATCCAGATCACGCCCGATCAGCCCGGTATCCACATCACCCGACGCGAACCCTTGATGGCGCGTCAGCGCGCCAAGAAAGGCAAGGTTGGTTACAGTGCCCGCGACCTCGGTCTGACGCAACGCACGGTGTAACTGTTCCAGCGCAATGTCGCGCGTAGGGCCGTGGACGATGACCTTGGCAATCATAGGGTCATACCAAGGACTGATCGTATCCCCTGCCCTCACACCGCTGTCGGCCCGGCAGAGCGCCGGGAAGTGCAGATGCGTCAACGTCCCTGTCGCAGGCAGAAAGCCTTTGGGCACGTCCTCGGCATACAGCCGCGCCTCGAATGCGTGACCCGATATAGAAAGGTCACCCTGCTGTTTCGGCAGCGTCTCGCCCGCCGCCACGCGCAACTGCCATTCCACCAGATCAACCCCGGTAATCGCCTCGGTCACAGGATGTTCCACCTGCAGGCGCGTGTTCATCTCCATGAACCAGAACCGATCCGGCCGCAGCCCGTCCGAGGCATCAACGATGAATTCAACCGTACCCGCGCCCTTATAGCCAATCGCCTCGGCGGCGCGTACACCGGCCTGCCCCATCGCTTCGCGCATTTCAGCCGTCATACCGGGTGCCGGAGCCTCTTCGATCACCTTCTGGTGCCGCCGCTGCAACGAGCAATCGCGTTCGAACAGATGAACCGCATGGGTGCCGTCGCCGAAAACCTGCACCTCGATATGGCGCGGTTTGGAGACGAATTTCTCGACCAGAACGGCGTCGTTGCCAAAAGCGGTGCGCGCCTCGCCACGCGCGCTGTCCAGCGCTTCTGAAAAATCTTCGGCACGTTCAACCAGCCGCATGCCCTTGCCGCCGCCGCCCGCGACCGCCTTGATCAGCACCGGATAGCTGATGGTTTCTGCGGCGGCTGCCAAATGCTCGGCATCCTGATTGTCGCCATGATAGCCCGGCACGACGGGCACGCCCGCCTGTTCCATCAAGACTTTGGCAGCATCCTTGAGGCCCATCTTGTGGATCGCATCCGCCGATGGCCCGATGAAGGTCAGCCCAGCCGCCTCAACCGCATCGACGAAATCGGGGTTCTCGGACAGAAACCCGTATCCCGGATGGATCGCCTGCGCTCCAGTGTCGAGCGCCGCCTGAATGATCGTGTCGCCCTTCAGATAACTCTCCGCCGGAGCCGCGCCACCGATATGCACAGCCTCATCCGCCATCTGCACATGCTTGGCCGAGGCGTCCACATCAGAATAAACCGCGACGCAGGCCACACCCATCTTCTGAGCTGTCGCGATCACCCGGCAAGCAATCTCACCTCGGTTGGCAATCAGGATTTTGTTGAACATGACTTACCCCTCAACCGTCAGATCTTCGACCAACCGGAATCGCTCACAGAGCAACTCCATTTCCGGCTCGAACCCGCCATTTCGTTCAAAGTACCGGCGGTGATCTGCGCGCCACCCCTCAAGCGTCTCATTCTCGCCTTCGGCCAAAGCAAATTCCTCGGTCACATCGCAATAGCGGCAGATCGAAACTTCGACCGTTTCGATCACCAGCGCCGGTCGGTCGTCCCATTCCAAAGCGATGTCCCTGCGCCCTACAACCGGCGTGTCCGCACTGTCCTCGGGGTAATCCCGCAACGCGCCGCAGGTCGCGGTTTTCTTTCCTGCGCGCACCAACGCCAACAACTCGGCGCTCAGCGTTGCGTTGTCTCCAAACTTGAAGGTCTGCGCACCGGGGTAGCGGGATTTCAGTTTTTCCAGATCGACCATTTTACATCCTGAACACGCCAAAGCGTGTCTCCTCGATCGGAGCGTTCAACGCCGCACTCAGCGACAAGGCCAACACATCGCGCGATTTGCGCGGGTCGATGATGCCGTCATCCCAAAGCCGCGCCGAGGCATAAAGCGGATGCGATTGCTCTTCGAACATGTCCAAGGTCGGGCGTTTGAATTCGGCCTCTTCCTCGGTCGACCATGTGCCGCCCTGCCGCTCGATCCCATCGCGCTTGACGGTGGCCAGAACGCCCGCAGCCTGCTCCCCGCCCATCACGGAAATCCGGGAATTCGGCCAGGTCCACAGAAAACGCGGCTGATACGCCCGCCCTGCCATGCCGTAGTTCCCCGCGCCGAACGAGCCTCCCACCAACATTGTGACCTTCGGCACCGAGGTCGTCGCCACCGCCGTCACCATCTTGGCCCCGTGCCGCGCGATGCCCTCGTTCTCGTATTTGCGGCCGACCATAAACCCGGTAATGTTCTGCAGGAACACCAGCGGGATGCGACGCTGAGAACACAGCTCGACAAAATGCGCGCCCTTCTGCGCCGCCTCGGAAAACAGCACGCCGTTATTGGAGATGATCCCAACCGGGCAGCCTTTAACATGAGCAAAGCCGGTTACCAGCGTTTCCCCGAAGCGCGGCTTGAACTCATCGAAGCGCGAGCCATCGACCAGCCGCGCAATCACCTCGCGGATATCATAGGGCGTGCGCAGATCGGCAGGCACAACCCCGAGGATTTCCTCTGGGTCATAGGCCGGGTCCTCAGGGTTGGCCCAATCCACCGTCTGCGGTTTGCGCAGGTTCAGCGACCCTACGGCTCGGCGCGCCAAAGCCAGTGCATGCGCATCATCCTCGGCCAGATAGTCCGCCACGCCGGACAGACGCGTATGTACGTCACCACCGCCCAGATCCTCGGCGCTGACCACCTCGCCCGTTGCGGCCTTGACCAGAGGCGGACCGGCCAGAAAGATCGTGCCCTGTTCCTTGACGATGATCGTCACATCCGACATCGCGGGCACATAAGCCCCGCCTGCCGTGCACGACCCCATCACCACCGCGATCTGAGCAATCCCCTTGGCGCTCATCCGCGCCTGATTATAGAAGATGCGGCCAAAGTGGTCGCGGTCCGGGAAAACCTCATCCTGATTGGGCAGGTTCGCACCGCCACTATCGACCAGATAGATGCAGGGCAGATGGTTTTCCTCGGCAATCTCCTGTGCCCGCAGGTGTTTCTTGACGCTCATTGGATAGTAGGTGCCGCCCTTCACGGTGGCGTCGTTGCACACCACCATGACCTCGCGCCCCTGCACCCGGCCAATACCCGCGATCACCCCGGCACAGGGCGCGGCATCGCCATACATCCCATGCGCAGCCGTCGCGCCGATTTCCAGAAACGGAGACCCCGCGTCCAGCAGGTTCGCCACCCTGCGCCGGGGGAGCATCTTGCCCCGGGATTCATGCCGCGCGCGGGATTTCTCACCGCCGCCCATGCGGGCGGCCTCGGCAGCTGTTGAGATTTGCGCGAGGGCGTCGAGGTGGGCCGCGCGGTTTGCCTTGAAGCCCTCAGAGGCGGGCATGGTTTTGGACGTGAGTTTCATTGATCCTCCTGAGGTGCAGCGGGCACAAAGGTCCTAGATATCAGGCTACTTCTAAGTTTCTCGCCGAAGGACAAGAGATGAACGGCGACCTGATCAGCGAAAGCTCTCATTCGATGGCCTCTACTTTAAGCAATTTGCACGTCATCGCGGCTGCTGCGTAAGCGAACAGGATAATCAACAATAAGAAGCCGAGGAAATTCGGTTCAACGCCTCCTCTCGCTTCGTGAAAATAGCTGGTTGCGCCAAACTGTGAGAAAAAAACCGCGCCAACACCACCACCGAACACAAACATGAAAACGCTTAGAATTAGAACAAAGTTGTAACGGCGCCCTCTCTCAAACTGCAAAATAGTGTTACATGATGGGCATGCCGCCCCTTCCTTTTTGCCCAAGCGTTTGCTTCGGCGGAGAGCTTTGAACAACATATTCTGTGAAATTTTGGCAGCGCATACGGGACACTTAGTCATGTAAGGATGCCGAATAGCTTGCCAGATCAGCCAATTCAGACGGTTTGGAAAAGTATCAGCAGCCACTTTCAACCTCCCTCGCCGCCCGCACCTTCAATTCCTTCCGGATTACCTTCCCCGTCACCGTCATCGGCAACTCCTCCAAAAACGCCACCTCGCGTGGGTAGGAATATTGCGCCAGCCGCTCCTTGACCCACGCCTGCAACTCTGCGCCCGACGCTTCGACCCCCGGTTTCAACACCACATAGGCCTTCACGATCTCGGTCCGTAGCTTGTCGGGTTTGCCGACCACACCCACCGTCGCCACCGCCGGATGGGTCAGCAGGCAGTCCTCGATCTCAGCGGGGCCGATCCGGTATCCGGCTGAAGTGATCACGTCGTCATCGCGCCCCACGAAGCGTAGGTACTCGCCCTCCCACACGCCACGGTCGCCGGTGATCAGCCAGTCGCCGCGGAATTTCTGCGCGGTCTCCTCGGGTCGTTTCCAATATTCCAACAGCATCGAAGCCGAGCCACGCCGGATGGCCACGTCGCCCTCGTCATCGGTCGGATGGCCATCCTCGTCGATCACCGCTACCTCATGCCCCGACACCGGTTTACCAATACAACCGGGGCGCACCGGGAAATCCTCGGCGCAAGAAGACACGACCATGTTGCATTCGGTCTGGCCGTAGAATTCGTTGATCGTCAAACCGAACGCCTGCTGCCCCCAGGCCAACATTTCGGCCCCCAGAGGCTCACCGCCCGAGGCGACCGAGCGCAGGCCGGGGATGGCCTGATCCGCCGCTTTCAGCATCCGCAGCGCGGTGGGCGGAAAGAACACGTTGCGCACGCCGCCACGCGCGACCACATCGGCACAGGCCTCGGGCGTGAACTTCTCAAGCCGCGCGGCGACCACGGGGATGCCTAGCGCCAGACCGGGCATCAGCACATCAAACAATCCCCCGATCCAAGCCCAGTCAGCGGGGGTCCACAGGCAGTCACCGTCGCGCAGGTGGTTGTGACTGATCGAGACGCCCGGTAGATGCCCCGTCAGTACCCGATGCCCGTGCAGCGCGCCCTTGGGGCTGCCAGTGGTGCCCGAGGTATAGATCAGCACGGCAGGGTCTTCGGGGCCGGTATCAGCAAAGGGCAGTGGCTCGTTTGATGGCGCAATCTGATCCACCAGAATGGGCCGCGCCAGATTGGCCAGCAGCGCCGCACCCTCCTCATCCGTCAGCACGATCTGCACGCCCGAGTCGCCAATGCGCGAGGCCAACGCGTCCTGCTGGAACAGTTTGAACAAAGGCACGGATATCGCGCCCAGCTTCCAAATCGCTAGATGTGCCGCTGCGCACCAAGGGGATTGGCTTAGCAGAACCCCTATGCGATCGCCGGGCTGTACCTGCTGCGCAAGAACCCGGGCCAAACCATCCGTCATTTGTCGCAGCACCCCAAAACTGACACCCTGGCCTTCTGCGGCGGTGAGGTCGATGATTGCTGTTTGGTCGTCGGGTTGCGACAAGCATTGCAACGCCATGTTGAGGCGCTGAGGCACGTCCCACCCCCCTTCTGTCAGCAACCCAGGTATGCGCTCAGCGGGACGCATATTCATCATCCTTTGTTTTCAACGAAGTTACCCGGCGTCGCGAATTTTCGCGGGTCACAGAAATTTGACACAGATCAGAGTTTGCGCCCCGAAAGGCGGGCAAGAACGCCTCATCAACAAATTCAAAGGCTGTAAAATGACCAAAAAACTCGCCGCTTTGACCCTCTCCACTGCGCTTGTCGCGCTGGCCGCCCCCGCATTTGCCCAGAACCAGGGTGACTGGACCGTTGGTATCGGTGCCGGGTATCTGAACCCGAAATCCGACAACGGCACACTGGCCGGGCTGGATGCCGACATCGATTCCGACGTCAGCGCCATCTTCACTGTCGAGTACTTCATCCGTGACAATCTGGGCATCGAATTGCTCGCCGCAACGCCGTTCAACCACAACATCGCGCTTGGCGGCACCGATCTGGCCAGCACCAAACACCTGCCGCCCACCCTGTCGCTGAACTACCACTTCGACACCGGCAGTGCGTGGAAACCCTATGTTGGTGCGGGTCTGAACTATACCATCTTCTTTGACGAGAAGACGCCGCTGGGCAATGGCGACCTCGACATCGACAACTCGTTCGGCGTCTCGCTGCAGGCCGGTATCGACTATCAGATCACCGAGAAAGGCGCCGTGCGCCTGAACGTGCGCTGGTTCGACATCGACTCGGACGTCAAACTGGATGGCGTCGACATTGGCGAAGCCGAAATCGATCCCTGGCTGGTTGGCGTATCCTACGTCCATCGCTTCTGATCCTTCAATTCCAACGCCCTGCAATCACCCGGATTGCGGGGCGTTTTTCTATCAGAGCATTTCGTTCATCATTTCCCGCCCGATCAGCATCCGACGGATTTCGCTGGTTCCCGCACCAATCTCCATCAGCTTCGCGTCACGGAATATCCGGCTGACCGCTGAATCCGACAGGAACCCGGCCCCTCCCATCGCCTGAACAGCCTGATGCGCCTGCGTCATCGCCTGCTCTGACGCGTAAAGACAGCACGCCGCAGCATCCTGACGAGTCACGTCACCCCGGTCACAGGCCTTGGCAACCTCGTACACATAGGCCCGCGCAGAGTTCATCGCGGTGTACATGTCGGCGATTTTGCCCTGCATCAACTGAAAGCTGCCGATGGGTTTGCCGAACTGTTTGCGCTCGGCCAGGTACGGCATGATTTCATCCAGACAGGCCGCGATGATCCCGGTTCCGATCCCGGCTAGAACCACGCGTTCATAATCCAGACCGGACATCAAAACGGCAACACCCTTGCCCTCTTCGCCCAACACGTTTTCGAAAGGCACCTCGACATTTTCGAAGATCAACTCAGCCGTGTTCGATCCGCGCATCCCCAGCTTGTCGAAATGGGGAGACGTCGAGAACCCCGTCATTTCCTTCTCGATCAGAAAGGCGGTAATCCCCTTCGATCCGGCTTCGGGGTCCGTCTTTGCATAGACGACCAAAGTATCTGCATCCGGCCCGTTGGTGATCCAGTATTTGCTGCCATTCAGCCGGTAGTGATCGTTGCGCTTTTCCGCGCGCAGCTTCATCGACACCACATCCGATCCGGCACCCGCCTCGGACATGGCAAGCGCCCCCACATGCTGGCCGGAAACCAGACGTGGCAGGTATTTCGCCTTTTGTTCATCGGTTCCGTTCAGCTTGATCTGATTGACGCACAGATTCGAATGCGCCCCGTAGGACAACGAAACAGAGGCCGACGCCCGCGCTACCTCTTCAACGGCGACGGTATGCGCCAGATAGGACATCCCCACCCCGCCATATTCCTCAGGCACCGTAATTCCCAGCAGCCCCAGATCACCCATCTCTCGCCATAGCGCATTTGGGAAGGCATTCGTGGCGTCAATCTCGGCGGCCATCGGCTTGACCCGCTCCTGAGCCCAGCGATGCACCGATTCCCGAAGGGCGTTTACATCCTCGCCCAGGTCAAACTGCATGGTGGCCGTGAACATCTGCGATTTCCTCCCCTCGCATTAATGAACGGTTGTTCAAATAACTATCAGCGAATCCTTTCAGCGTCAACGACGGCCACACACAAACACAGCGCCGACCCGTCAGGGCGGCGCTGTGTTTACATAGAGCGTGCGCTGCAGGCGCACTCGATTGGATTAAGACTGATAGACCGCACCGACCTCGGCCCGGATGATCCGCGCGATCAGGCGGCAATCCTCCAGCGAGAACGTCAGCGGCACCCGCATATCCATGATCCCGGCCAAAACCCGGTCGCTGGCGGGCAATGGCGCGCTGTCCGCATAGCGCCAACTGTCATAGCGCGAGGTAAACCCGGTGGGCTCGGCTCCGCCGAACCACTTCAATTCGACCCCGCGCGCGGCGCAGCGGCGGATCACCTCGGCAATACGCTCGGGCGACCAGTCCAGCAGCAGGAACTGAATGGACGAGCCGACATAGGTCTCACCTTCGGGCCGTTCGACAATCGTCAGGCCCGGTGTGTCGCGCAGTCCGGCCTCGATCTCGGCATAGCGTTCGTTCCAGCGCGAAACTTGCCGGTCCAGATCGCGTAGCTGAGGCCGCAGGATCGCCGCCCGCAGGTTATCCATCCGCCCGGAAACGTTGGGAGTGGTATATTTGATCCGCTCGAACACTTCCGGCCCCGGCGCGGCCAGATGACGTTCATAGAGCATATAGGATCCCGACAGCATCGTGGCCTTGGCCGCCAGTTCCTCATCATCGGTGACCAGCAAGCCGCCCTCACCCGAGTTCACATGCTTGTAGGTCTGGCAGGAATAGCATCCGATGGCCCCCTGCCGCCCAGACAATTGCCCGCGCCACGCTGCCCCCATCGTATGGGCGCAGTCCTCGATCACGATCACTCCAGCGGCGTCGCACATCTGCATTAGCCGGTCCATGTCACACAGATGCCCGCGCATATGGCTGAGCATCAGCACTCGCGCCTGATCCAGCTTGGCTTCAAGATCGTCCAGATCAATCACCAACCCTTCGGTCACGCCCACGAACACCGGACGCGCCCCGACCGAGGCGATTGACCCCGGCACCGGCGCCAGCGTGAAAGCATTGGTCAGCACCGGATCGCCCGGCTGCACGCCGACTGCGCGCAGGGCGGTGGCCAGCGCATATCCGCCCGAGGATACCGCCAGACAGTATTTCGCCCCCATCTGCGCCGCGAATTCCTGCTCCAGCAGCGCGGTTTCACCCAGTTCTCCGGGCACCACGTTATATCGGTGCAACCGCCCATGGCGCAGTACAGCGAGCGCGGCCTCGACCGCCTCTTCGGGGATGGATTCCTGCTGGGTGAAGCTGCCAGTGAATATCTCGGTCATGGCTCTGTTCTGGTCCTCACGCCCGCTTGGGTCAAGAGACTAAGCCGCCGCACCGATCAACCCCTCGACCACGCGGGGCAGATCATCGAAATGATGCAGCAACGCCTCGGGCTCCAGCGCGGCCATATCGTCACCAGAAGGGCCGAATGTAACCAGAACCGAAGGCACGCCCGCCGCCTTTGCCGTATTCCGGTCGGTATCGGAGTCGCCGATCAGAACACACAGGTCTGGATGGCCACCTGCCCGCCGCGCTGCCTCACGCAACGGTTCGGGGTCGGGTTTGCGCACAGGCAACGTATCCGCCCCGACCAGAGCGGCGAACTGATCCCGCACTCCCATCTGTGACAGCAACTGATGCGCCAGCGCCTCGGGCTTGTTGGTGCAGATGCCCACGCCGTAACCGGCCGCTTTCAGCGCCTCGACCGCGTCCAACGCGCCGGGATAGAAGGTGGTGTGGGTGTCGATGGCCTGCGCATAGGCCTCCAGCAACATCGGGTAATAGTCCGAAATGGTCTGCTCTTCGAATGCTCCAACGCGCTTCAACCCGTGGGTCAACATCATCCGGCCACCCCGCAGCGCGACGCCCGCGTCCTGCCCGTGGATCAGCACGTCGCCATGGCCCATATGACGAAAGCAATGGTTCGCGGCCTCTAGCAGATCGCCGGATGTATCCGCCAAAGTTCCATCCAGATCGAAGATTACGGTACGCATAAAGCCTCCTGCCTCGGCGGGTTTTCGCCACGTCGTGTTGCAAACGGCAATCTAGTTTGATGCCCGAACCGCTTGCGCCTTTGCACCCAGCGGATAAAACGGTCGCCAACAAAACACAAAGAGAAAACGAATTCATGAGCACCGCCCTTGTCATCCTTGCCGCCGGAAAAGGCACCCGGATGAATTCGGATATCCCCAAAGTTCTGCATCCCATCGCGCAAACCCCGATGCTGGTCCATGCCATGCGTGCCGGGGCCGTGCTGTCGCCCGAACGCACCGTGATCGTCACCGGCCATGGGTCCGAGGCCGTCGCCAAAGTCGCCACAGCCGAGGATGAGACCGCGCAGATCGCCGAGCAGGAAGAGCAGTTGGGCACCGCCCATGCCGTCGCCCAGGCCCGCCCCGCGCTGGAGGGGTTCGAAGGCGACGTGGTTATCCTTTACGGTGACACGCCGTTTCTGCAGCCCGACACGCTGGAACGGATGATCGAGGCACGCGCACAGAATGATTTGGTCATTCTGGGGTTCGAGGCCGCCGATCCCGCTCGCTACGGCCGCCTTGTCATGCAGGGCGACACGCTGGAACGGATCGTTGAATACAAGGATGCCTCGGATGAGGAACGCGCGATAAGCTTCTGCAATTCTGGACTTTTGGCCTGTGACGCGCAGACGTTGTTTTCGCTGATTGACGCGGTGGGCAATGACAACGCGTCCGAGGAATACTACCTGACCGACGTGGTCGAGATCGCCCGCAGCCGGGATCTGAAAGTCACCGCCGTTGCCTGTGACGAGGCGCAGACGCTGGGTGTGAATTCACGTGCGGATCTGGCGGCCGCCGATGATGTCTTCCAAGTTCGTGCCCGCGCTGAGCTTCTGGATCTGGGCGTCACGCTGATGGCCCCCGAAGCCGTTTATCTGGCCGCCGATACGATCATTGGGCGGGACACGGTGATCGAGCCCAACGTGGTCTTCGGCCCCGGCGTAACCGTCGAAAGTGGCGCGACGATCCGCGCGTTTTCGCATCTGGAAGGCTGCCATGTCAGCCGCGGAGCTATCGTCGGCCCCTACGCCCGCCTGCGCCCCGGCGCGGAACTGGCCGAGAACACACACATCGGAAATTTCGTCGAAATCAAGAATGCCGAGATCGCCGAAGGGGCTAAGGTCAATCATCTTAGCTATATCGGGGATGCCTCCGTTGGCGCCGCAACAAATATCGGAGCGGGTACGATCACCTGTAACTATGACGGGGTGATGAAGCACAAGACGACGATTGGTGAGAATGTCTTCATCGGATCAAACACCATGCTGGTTGCCCCAGTGACCGTGGGTGACGGGGCGATGACGGCGACCGGCACGGTGGTCACGCGCAACGTGGAACCAGACGCACTAGCCGTGGCGCGCGCCAAGCAGGACAACAAACCCGGCTATGCACGCAAACTTTTTGAAATGCTCAAGGCGAAGAAGGCTCGCCGCGATAAAGGAGCCTGACCCATGTGTGGTATCGTAGGCGTATTGGGCGAACACGAGGTCGCCCCCATTCTGGTCGAGGCGCTGAAGCGCCTTGAATATCGCGGTTATGACAGCGCCGGGATTGCGACCGTGAACAACGGCGCGTTGGGACGCAGACGGGCCGTGGGCAAGCTGGTGAACCTCAGCGATTTGCTGGTACATGACCCCTTGCCCGGTAAATCGGGTATCGGCCATACCCGCTGGGCCACCCATGGCGTGCCCTCGGTCACGAATGCGCACCCGCATCAGGCGGGCCCCGTGGCCGTGGTTCATAACGGAATCGTGGAAAACTACCGCGAATTAAGGGCCGAACTGGCAGAACATGGCGTCGATTTCGTCACCGAAACCGACACCGAAACCGTCGCCCTCATGGCCGAGCATTTCCTGAATACGGGCCTGTCGCCGGTTGACGCCGCATTCAAAACCATCGACCGCCTACAGGGTGCCTTTGCACTGGCATTCCTGTTTGATGGGCAAGATGACCTGATCGTCGCGGCGCGAAAGGGCTCGCCGCTGGCCATCGGGCACGGGGATGGCGAGATGTTTGTAGGTTCGGACGCCATCGCGCTGGCCCCGCTGACCGACCGTATCACCTATCTTGAAGAGGGTGACCGCGCCGTGCTGACCCGCACCTCGCTGGAGATCCGCAACGAAGCCGGTGAATTGGTCAATCGTGAGCTCCGCCAGATCAAGATCGACCAATCCCGCGCCGATAAGGGCGGGCACAAGCATTTCATGGCCAAAGAAATTGCCGAGCAACCCGTCGTTGTGGCCGAGGCGATCCGATCCTATCTGCGCACCGGCGGGGACGAGATCACCCTGCCCGGCGATCTGGACTTCACCAAGCTGGACCGTCTGACCATGGTCGCCTGCGGCACCGCTTTCTACGCCTGCCTGACCGCGAAATACTGGTTTGAACAACTGGCGCAAATCCCTGTCGAGGTCGATATCGCCAGCGAGTTCCGCTATCGCGAACCGCCCATTCCCGGTCGCACAGCAGCGCTGTTCGTCAGCCAGTCGGGCGAAACCGCCGACACGCTGGCCGCGTTGCGCTATTGCGAGGGCAAGGCCGACAAGATCGTCTCGGTGGTCAATGTTCCCGAAAGCTCGATCGCGCGGGAAAGCGATATTGCTCTGCCGATCCATGCGGGGGTTGAGATCGGCGTCGCCTCGACCAAAGCCTTCACCTGCCAGCTGAGCGTGTTGCTGATGCTGGCGCTGAAAGCGGCCGCTGATCGCGGCACTCTGACTCCCGAGGAACTGACCGATCACGCCGCCGCCTTGCGTGGCCTACCATCTGTGCTGAACACTGCGCTGGAGCAAAACGATGCCATTCGCGCCGCTGCCCAACGCCTGTCCGAGGCGCGCGACGTTCTGTTTCTGGGTCGCGGCCTAATGTTCCCATTGGCAATGGAAGGCGCACTGAAACTGAAAGAAATCAGCTATATACACGCCGAAGGTTATGCATCAGGTGAGCTGAAACATGGGCCCATCGCCTTGATCGACAAGCATATGCCTGTGGTGGTGATGGCCCCGCGCGATGCGGTTTTCGACAAGACGGTGTCGAACATGCAAGAGGTCATGGCGCGCAAAGGTAAAGTCATCCTCGTTTCCGACGATGACGGCATCGCCGAGGCCAAGGACGGGGTGCAAAGCACCATTCGAATGCCGCATATCCACCCGAGCCTTGCGCCCATCCTCTATTCGGTTCCGGCGCAACTACTGGCCTATCACACAGCCGTGGCAAAGGGGACGGATGTGGACCAGCCGCGCAATCTGGCGAAGTCCGTCACCGTCGAATGATGCAAGCCGCCACATATCTGGACCAGATCAAAACATTTTCGGACACTGAGCGCGCGCAGCAGGCCGCCGCCTATCACAAGGCGGACCGTCCCTATCTGGGCGTGCCCAATCCGGTTCTGAATGATTTGACCAAAAGCTGGCGACAAGAACTGGTTGTGTCGGATCGCGTCGCTCTGGCAGATGCGCTTTGGCAGACGAATATTCACGAAGCCCGTATTGCTGCCGCGAAATTACTTACACAAGCGCGCATCCGATCAGACGACGCGGTTTGGGACTTGCTGCAAAGCTGGTTGCCCGACTTCGACGCATGGGCGATCGCCGATCATGCTTGCATGGCGATGCAAAAACGCCTTTCCGCAGAGCCATCCCGGCTGGATCAGGTCGAAGCATGGACGACCTCCGAGCATATGTGGACGCGCCGCGCGGTTTTGGTGGCCACTTTGCCATGGACCAAGCAAAACCACCCCAAAGTCGATGATCTGCACCGCCGCGACCGCATTTTGAAATGGGCCGCAGGCTATGTCCCGGATCGGGAGTGGTTCATACAAAAGGCAATCGCATGGTGGTTGCGTGATCTGTCGAAACACGATGCACCCAGGGTCGTTGCCTTTCTGGACGCGCACGGAGAAGCAATGAAGCCCTTTGCCCGTCGCGAAGCGGGGAAATACCTCAGGGGTCAGTTGGAATAGACTTCCAACTCGACTAATTCGTCAAACGGCAGCAACAAAGCTCGCATGGCATCCAGAGACAACTGGCTGCCCCCACCTTCCGGTCCCGGTGAGGGAACCAGAGTGATGTAGGCTTGCGCCCCGGTGCGTGGAACGACCACCCGTCCGGTAAACTCGGTATCGACCAGAGGTGTGCGCAACCACCGGCCCGGCGTAGTCGGATCGCCTAAACTGGCAATGGTCGTTTTCGCCCCAAGCCATCCAGCGGCAGTCGCGGGCAAAGGCTCGTCGTCGGCTGCTGCCTCTTCGACTTGGGTTTCATCTGCCGAAACGGGTTCAGGCTGGGCAGTGGCATCGCCACGCTTCAACAAACGATCGGACGTCGACCGAACCGTCTCGCATCCTGCCAGGAAAACACAGAAAACCAAAAGCGCATATTTCATCCCTGAACCCTATCGTCCTGCGCGCATCTGCACCAGCGCAAAGCGCAGTTCGCCCTTGCCGCAGGCCCTGCGCCGCTTTAGTTAAGAACCATGACAGCTCCACTTATCGACCCGTTCGCTCGTGCCATCACTTACCTCCGCGTTTCCGTCACGGATCGCTGTGATTTCCGCTGCGTATACTGCATGTCCGAGGACATGAAATTCCTACCCAAAAAAGACCTGCTCACGCTCGAGGAATTGGACCGCATGTGTTCGACCTTCGTGAACATGGGGGTTGAAAAATTGCGCATCACCGGGGGTGAGCCGCTTGTACGCCGCAACATCATGACGTTTTTCAACGCCATGACCCGCCATCTGGATAGCGGAGCGCTGAAGGAGCTGACCCTGACCACAAATGGCTCGCAGCTGCATCGCTTTTCGGAAGACCTCTATGCTGCGGGCGTGCGCCGGGTGAATATCTCGTTGGATACGCTGGACGAAGACAAGTTCGCGCAGATCACTCGCTGGGGACGCCTCAAACAGGTGCTGAACGGCATTGATGCCGCGCAAAAGGCCGGGCTGCGGATCAAGATCAACGCTGTGGCCCTGAAGGGCTTCAACGAGGAAGAACTGCCGACCATTACAAAATGGTGCGCCGAGCGCGATATGGACCTGACATGGATTGAGGTCATGCCGATGGGCGATATCGGCAACGAAGACCGCCTGGATCAGTACTGGTCCCTGAAAGACGTGCGCAAGGAATACGAAAACCACTATACCGTGACTGATCTTGCCGAACGCACCGGCGGACCCGCTCGCTATGTGCGGCTGGAAGAAACGGATCAAAAAATCGGCTTTATCACGCCCATGTCGCATAACTTCTGCGAAAGCTGCAACCGCGTGCGCCTGACCTGTACCGGCGAGCTGTTTATGTGCCTTGGACAAGAAGATATGGCGGACCTGCGCGGCGCTTTGCGTGACCATCCGGACACCGAGCAACCACTTGAAGAGGCGATCCGCACAGCGATCAACCTCAAACCCAAAGGGCACGACTTCGACTACTCCCGCCAGGCGGTGGACGGCAAGATGAGCCGCCACATGAGCCATACCGGCGGCTGACGTGCCTGCCCCTGTTGACCGACCGACACTGCTCTACCACCTGTATTGCAGCCTGACAGCAATTGCGGCACCGTTTGTCTGGCGGGCAGTTCGCAAAAAGCTGCTTGCTGCTGACGTTCCAACACTTCGTCAGCATGAACGCCTAGGCCATGCCAGCCAGCGACGGCCAAGGGGGCAACTCATTTGGTTCCACGCCGCAAGTGTGGGTGAGACTTTGTCGGTCATCAGCCTCATAAAACGCTTAGGCGAACGACTGCCAAGCGCCGAGTTTCTGATCACTTCGGGCACGCCAACTTCGGCTTCGTTGATTGAAAAGCGGATGCCGCCCCGCACGCGTCACCAATACCCCCCGCTTGACGCCGGCGGCCCAGTGAAGCGTTTTCTTAACCATTGGCGCCCCGATGCTGGCATCTTTGTCGAAAGCGAGATCTGGCCACAACTGATAATCGAGGCTGGAAAACGCGAAACCCCACTGGCCCTTCTGAATGCGCGTCTTTCAGACAAATCAGTAGCAGGTTGGAAAAAGCGGCCTAAAACAGCGCGATTCATTCTGAATCACTTCCGCCTTTTCCTGACCCAGAATGATCGGACTGCGCAAAACCTGATCCAGATGGGCGCGCCGGAAACACACGTGCAACCCGGAACCAACCTCAAAGCGATGTCCGACCCGCTGCCGGTAGATCAAGCAACCCTGGGCGATATGAAAACCCAGATCGCTGACCGCCCCGTCTGGATTGCCAGCTCCACCCATGCCGGCGAAGAAGAGACCGTTCTGGCCGCCCATGCCGAATTGTTGAAACACTGGCCCGATCTGCTTCTGCTGCTGATTCCCCGCCATCCCGAACGCCGCGGCGACGTTGCTGAGCTGATCGACCAGGCCGGACAAAAAGCCGCCTTTCGGTCCGCTAATGACCAAATCACCCCCGAAACTCAGGTCTATGTGGCCGACACGCTGGGCGAAACCGGCACATGGTACGCGCTCTGCCCCATCGTCTTTCTGGGCGGCTCGCTGCGCGAGATCGGAGGCCACAACCCGTTCGAACCCGCACAGGCGGGCGCTGCCGTGATCACCGGCCCTGGCTATTTCAACTTCGCGGAAACCTTCGCCCCCCTGATCGAAACCGGCGGCGCTATACAGGTCCAGTCCGCACCCGACCTGACCGCAGCCGTCACCGAATGGCTGTCCGATCCGACTGCGCTGACCACTGCCCGCAAGGCCGCGCAATCCTGCGTCAACACCCAGAAAAATGCGCTGAGCGCTATCGTTGACACTCTCTGCGATCAACTTGAACTGGGCGCGCAGGATCCCTCTTCATCTGACTAAAAATATCTCGGGGAGCGCGAGGGGCTGGCCCCTCGCTGCCGCAAACGGTCAAGCCGATGGCATCCTCTGTTCAACGATTTCTGCCCACCAGCTGCATCCGGCTGGGATCGCCTCGTCATTGAAGTTGTATTCCGGGTGGTGCACCGCAGCAGTGTCGCCGTTGCCCACCAAAATATACGCCCCCGGACGCTCTTCCAGCATGAAGGCGAAGTCTTCTCCGCCCATAATCAAGGGTGCGTCATCGCAGTCGCCAGAAACCGACCGTGCGACCTCGGCAGCAAAATCCGTCTGCTCATCACTGTTAACCATCACCGGATATCCCCGGTAATAGGTCACATCTACAGCCCCGCCAAAGGTCGCAGCGACCCCGTTACAAATCTCGCCAATCCGTTTTTCCGCCAGATCGCGCATGTCAGCACTCATCGTGCGCACTGTACCGCGCAGTTTGACCGTTTGCGGGATCACGTTGAAGGCGGTCGAAGAAGTTTCAAACGAGGTAACCGACACCACCACCTGATCAACCGGATCTGCATTGCGCGCCGCAATCGTCTGCAGCGTCAAGACCGCCTGCGCGGCCATAACAGTCGTGTCCACGGTCTCATGCGGTTTAGCTGCGTGGCCACCCTTGCCTTCAAAAACGATATCGAACTGATCCGTCGCAGCAAAAAACGCGCCCGGGCGAATGGAGAAGCTGCCCACAGGGCGGCCGGGCCAGTTGTGCATCCCATAGACCTCTTGAATGCCCCAACGGTCCATCATCCCGTCTTCGCACATCTCGCGACCGCCGCCGCCGCCTTCTTCAGCGGGCTGGAAGATCACCACGACAGTACCATCGAAATTGCGCGTTTCGGACAGGTATTTGGCCGCGCCCAACAGCATCGCCGTATGTCCATCATGACCACAAGCATGCATTGCGCCCTCGGTCTTCGAGGCATAGTCAAGCCCAGTTGCCTCAAGGATCGGCAAAGCGTCCATGTCAGCGCGCAACCCGATGACCTTGCCCTTGGTATCCGCTTTGCCCTTGATCACACCGAC
Source organism: Ruegeria sp. YTSC325 (assembly GCF_059609525.1). Lineage (NCBI taxonomy): Bacteria > Pseudomonadati > Pseudomonadota > Alphaproteobacteria > Rhodobacterales > Roseobacteraceae > Ruegeria > Ruegeria sp. YTSC325. The sequence goes on along the minus strand of NZ_JBXWLY010000002.1, from coordinate 3,246 downwards.
AACACCGGTCCGGCCGATCCCAGTCACAACCTCATCGCACCCGAATTCAGCCAGTTTTTCAGCGACCAATGCACTGGTCCGATGAGTTTCGAACAGGATCTCAGGATGCTGGTGGATATCCCGCCGCCATTCGGTGATTTCACTTTGCAATTCGGCGAAGCGGTTTTTGATCGGCATGTGTTTCTCCCGGTTCAGTTATTTATTGTGCTGGCGGGACGCAAGGCCCCTGACAACAAGACGATCAGCACCGCCAGCGGTAGCAGAGCAGTAAACGCCAGACGCAATGTAAGCATCTCTGCCAAAAACCCAATAAGCGGAGGGCCAATGAGCAACCCGCCATAGCCCAGCGTTGCCACACTTGCGATGGCTTGCCCGGGCGGCACGTCAGGGTCGTTGGCTGCTCGACTGAAAGCCAATGGCATGATCACCGCATATCCAATCCCCATCAAGGCGAATCCAGACAGCGCTATTGCAGCCTCGGAGGCGGTCACAACTCCTAGCACCCCTAGTGCCGCGCATATCCCGCCAAATCGAGCTGTAGCGGCTGGACCAAAACGTGAAATGACGACCCCTCCGGCCAGACGAAAGGCGACCATCGTCACCGAGAACACGGCGTATCCCAAGGCTGCAACACTTTCGGTAGCGCCTGTCACATCCCGTAGGAATATCGCGCTCCAATCCGCCACTGCTCCCTCGCCCAATGCGCCACACAACGCCGTAAAGCCGACCAGAACCAATGCCCCTGATGGCAGCGCAAAGACCTTACCACTTGAGCTTTCGGTACGACGTGACGTCCAACGCACCATGGACAACGCCAAAGCCAACCCCACAACAACACCCCCCGCCAATAGGAAGTGTTGCATAACCGTCAACTCAAGTTGAACCGCTCCGTAGCCACTGAGCGCACCAAGACCTGCGCCCAGACTCCACATCGCGTGAAACGAAGACATCACAGGTTTGTCGTAAGCCTGCTCGACCTCGGCGGCCCAGGCGTTCATGGCGACATCCATCGACCCGTGAAACGCGCCGAAGACAAACAGAAATGCCGCCAGTGACCAGAACCCGTTCGCAAAGGCCAACAGGATCAGCGACAGCGTATACAAAACGGCAATCACCCTCGTGATTGCCACTGCACCGAACCTGTCGGTCAGTCGGCCTGTCACGGGAAAGGAACACACCGCCCCCGCAGCCATGAATAACAGGCCAAGCCCCAATGCCTCATGCGTGAGGTCCAGCCGGTCCCGCACGGCAGGAATACGAGAGGCCCAGATGCCAAACAAAGCACCGTTCAGAATGAACATGGCGGCAACGGCCCGCCAAGCGGTTACGATGCCAATCACGCAATCCCCTTTCCGCAGTTCAACCCCGCCAGTACTACAGGCGTGGGGCGGATTGGCAATCGGCGACTATTCCAACCGCTTGCGGATCCTTCGCACAGCCACCCAGACTGCCAGAACAACTGGAACGGTCACTGCAGCTGTCAGCATCCCCTTGCTGATCCCGGCCTTGGTCAATGGGTACAAAAGATAGCTGGCCAGAGACACGGCATAATAACTGATGGCAACAACCGACAAGCCCTCGACCGTGTGTTGTAACCGCAGGGCCAGATCGGCGCGGCGGTCCATGCTTTCCAGCAACGCCTGATTCTGCGCGCTTCGTTCGACATCCACACGGGTTCGCAACAACTCTCCTGCACGAATGGCCCGATCGGACAGAGCTTGCAGACGACGTTCCGTGGACTTAACCGTACGCATTGCGGGATCGTAGCGACGCATCATGAAATCGGCAAAGCTCTGGCGGCCCTCGAACCGTTCCTCGCGCAAAACCTCGATCCGCTGGTTTACAATGGCTTCATATGCCCCAGTCGCACCAAACCGAAACGAACATTGCGCCGAAAGAGTTTCAAGCTGGGTCGAGGTGTGCAGCAGATCGGGCAACAACTCATCCGGATGGGCTGAGTTGTCTGTCATTTGCCGCATCAACCTTGTCAGTTTCCCGTCCAGTTCGCCAATGCGAGGCGTCAGTTCCTTGACCCGGGCAAATCCCAACATCGACATTGCCTTGTAGGTCTCGATCTCACACATACGCTGAATGATGCGCCCTATCCTGCGTTGACCCGTACCTTTCGAGATAAACAACGCGAATCTCATATGCCCGGCTGGATCGATGCGAAAATCGCTGGCGCAAATGGCGGTATTGTCCAGCATACGAGATACCGCAAGGCTCTCGGGCTCGAACCAATCCGCCAAAGCAGATTTCACCGTACCATCATCCGCACGGTCAATCACACGGATCATCGCCGACGTCACACGCTGACCGGGGCTGGCGGCCAGCCAGTCCTGCGGGAATACTTCAAAATCAGCGGGGTTAAACGGGCGGTCACTGACATTCTGCGTGATCGCAGTATAGGTGACAAATTCCGTGTGCTGCTCCCACTTCAGCCAATGACGGCCGATTTGCCCGGCAAAATGCGTAGCAGCGGGCTGCGGGTGCTGTGCACCGTGGCGGTCCAGCAAATTCACAAGATGCGCCATATCCTCTTGGCGATCCCGCCCGACAGCGACTTCCGATTTCTTGATCGCCAGAAACGCGACCGTGCACGGACTGTTCGCCACAGGAAATGGTCGGGCGTGCAGCTCATTGGCCAATGCGTATCGCAGTGGATGGTCGTCAATCGGTGTCATATAGGGCTCCGTCTCATCCGACGCACTATACGACACAATTTTCCAACATCAATTATCTTTTTATTTCATATACTTACGTGAATGCAATGGTATACACTTGACCTATCTCATTGATTTGGTTGCCACAGCTCGATGGGATTACCTTCAGGATCGTGGATCCGGACAAAAAGCCCCACCTCACTGTTCCATTCCGGGTTGGTTTCAACTGCGATTCCCGCGCCCTCCAACTGGGCCGTCATTGCGGCCAGATCATTGACCCTAAAGTTGATCATCCACTGTTGCTCAAGCCTGCCAAAATACTCGGTTTCCTGCGCGAATGGCGCAAAAACAGTAAAGCCTTCACGCTGTTTCCACGGCAGAGGGTTAAGCTGGTTTACGCCCAGATGCTTTTCGTACCATGCGGCCAAAGCTTTGGGGTTTTCGGCACGAAAAAACACACCGCCAATTCCGTTTACAGTCTCCATAGGGCACCTCCTGCTGTTCAACCTACCGCGAAACGCGGAAAGGCGCCCGTTTGGGCGCCTTTTTTTGTGTTTTATGTGCCTTGGATCAGTCGATCATG